>CALKUN010000036.1 GCA_937996675.1 uncultured Candidatus Saccharibacteria bacterium | reverse complement strand
AGGGAACATCTCTGTATTTTGCGACAAGGGATGCTGTCCTCAAGGCTATCAGCTTCGGCAAGCCCTGCCTCGTCTACCTCATCACCGACGGCGACGCCACCGACAGTGATCGTAACGGTGCTTCCAGCGCCGTTGCCGCCGCACTCGCGACCAACCGCATCACCTTCGCCTGCGTCGGCCCCGCCGCGGCCTCGACGTTCTTTCGTAGCTGCGGCATCCCCGACAACTGCGTCCGCAAGTGGGACGGCGTCGACAAGACCGACCTCAACAAGGTCACGGCGCAGGCAGCGCAGGGCGTCAGCAACTACGCCCAGGCTCGCAGCGCTGGCAAGACGAAGATGGACAGCTTCTTCGTCGACGTGGTCGCCAACGCCATCACGCCCGAGCGCGTCAAGAAGGAGCTCCGCGACATCACTTCGTCGCTGCGAGTTCGTAAGATCAACAAGTTCGAGGTCATGAAGGACTACGTCGAGAAGGAGCTGAAGCTGACGCTGGTCCCCGGCGCAGGGTACTACCCGCTCCAGAAGGCCGAGGTGCTCAAGCAGGGCCGCCGCATCATCGTGCAGGTCCGCGGCGAGTCTCAGTATTACGCCGGGCCAGCAGCGCGGAAGCTGCTCGGCCTGCCTGAAGATCGCGACGTCAAGGTTGAGCCGAAGAACCTCGGCGAGCTCGTCGTCTACTTCCAGTCAGCGTCACCCACTCGCAAGCTGCTGCCCGGCACGCTGTTCCTCTACGACGAGTCCCACGTCCCCGGCGCGACGGCGCCGACGTGGTCCTACGCCGACAACGCCAAGAAGGGGGCGTAGTCATGAAGTTCTGGCGCCGCGTAAATCGTGAAGTTGTCTATGTAAAGCACGAGATCGTCTTCGCCGTGCTGCTGGTGCTGCTCATCGCTGTCGCCTGCCTCGCGGGTTGCGGCAACGACATGTGCGGCTGCCCCTTCGGCATGGTCTGCGCCGTCGGCCGCGACGGCAAGATGACGTGTGCGCCAGCGCCGCGACAGGTGGCTAGCAGCGACGAAGAGGCGACGCCATGACGACAGCACGGCGTCGCTATGTCGAACCCTTCCTCGGCGGCGGCGCCGTGCTGCTCGACATGTTGAGTTGCGCAGCTCCCAAACCTTTCTTGAGGTGGGCAGGCGGAAAGCGTAAGCTCAGCGCTGAGATCCGCAGCCGCTTCGGCGACCACTCCTTCGTCGACAACTACCTCGTCGCAGACGTCAACGCCGACCTCATCGCGGCGTGGCAGGCAGTGCGAGACGATGTCGAACAGGTAGTGATGTATCTGCGTTTGTATGCTAAGACGACAGAAATGTACTACGCAGAGCGAGGCGAGTGCTACCCCAGCGACATGATCGCGAGCTGTGGCGCCCGCATGATCTTCCTCAACCTCTACAGTTTCAACGGTTTGTGGAGGACAAACAAAGATGGCGGCTACAACGTAGCTTGCGATCCAAGCCGCTTTGCTAAGGTCGACATCGAGGTTGTCGTCGCAAATCTTCGCGCTGTTTCGACGCTGCTACAACATACCAGCGTCCTCTGCCAGGACTTCGCCACGACGCTGTCATGCTGTGGTGATGGGGACGTCGTCTACGCCGACCCACCATACCTCGGCACCTTCACAGGCTACAGCAGCGGCGGATTCGACGAGGCCGCACAGCGAAGCCTGGCGGCCTGTGTCAAGCAAGCGGTGCTCCGCGGTGCGCGCATCGTCATCAGCAACAGCGAGGCGGCGAAGCCCATCTACGACGACGTCCTGTCGTCGCTGCCAGGCTATCGCGTTGATACTGTAACAACTTTTCGATCTGGCTGGTCTTCCGGCAAGAACACAAAAGTTAACGAGATCCTCGTGACTGTGAACTAGCGCAACATCATTCCAAGCCGCTCTCTCGCTGTTGACGCTGTTCTGTTCGGCATGCGTCGCTCGCTCTCAGCAGGCCGCTTCAACTTCAGTCCCATCTGCTCCATCATATAGTCGAGGTCGTAGGGCGTCCCAGCTGCATCGAGCTTTTCGATGGCCGTGCCAAGTGCTTGTAGCGCCTTGCCGTATGCCTCTGTCGCCTTAGACAGCGACTCACGTTCTTCGATAATATCGGCGGGAGCTGTAAGGTTAAACCATACATAAGGAGCTAAATCCATACTTCCAAAGTTCCAGTATGACAACCAGCGACATATCTGTGTTCTCCACACACCATCACGAGGCTGCCACTGCCTCGTCACGCCGCGGAAGCCACCGCCGTCGCTCTCATCCTCAGACACCGTCAAGACGGCGTCGCTAAACGCTGCGGCGTCGCCCTCGAACTTGCGCCACAGCCCGTGCTCGTGAATACGAGCCTGTGCGAAGCCGCCCGACATACCTACTGACGTCATTGTCTGGCCGAGCAGCGTCACGAAGATGCGGTCGCGAGTGCGCTGGTCCGTCGCGTCGAAGGTCTTGAACCCCGTACCGTCGGCGCGGACGAGGTCCAAGTCGACGAGCTTGTTGCCGCGAGCATCTGTCGGACAAGGTAGGACACCACCTCCGCCGCCCGCACGTACAGACTGCGCCGCGAAGATGATCTCCTCGTCTTTCCAGCTGACAGGGTGCCGCAGGAGGTAGATGCCGCGACCAAAGCGATCCTGAAACGCCATGTTGTCGCGGAAGTTGTAGCTGTCGCCCAGATAAGCTTCGCCGAGGGTGCGGACGGCGCCGCGAAGCCAAGGCTTCAGCCTCGACTGTGAGATGACGAGCCACCGCGACTCGCCAGCGTCGACGCGGACGAGGCCGCGATTCAGCGTCGTCGCGACGAGGCAGCCCATGTCGACGCTGTCGGCGTCGGCGAACTGCTGGTAGTACGTGAGCTGAGGCTGCCACGGCTTGATGTTGGGCAACCATACCCTGTCTTTACCGTCACGATATTCTTTCCAATCTATGGCTGCCACACTCTGCCCCATCATGATGTATTGACGGTGAAGGTCGCGAAGTATGGTCAGAGGTAAGATGTCGGGCAGCACCTCACGGACGAAGTCGGCGCAGCGGCGGCCTTCACCTCTTGACGATGGTGTCACGACGAAGGGCGCCGTCGTCATGAACTCGCCGCGGACTTCGAGGCAGTCGCTGATCCACGGGTTCGCCGCCATGTCCTCTGCGAGAACGCCGCTCTGCTGAAACAGGCCGCGCTGGTGCTCTGCGAGGGTGTTGGCGAGGAGGTCGACGGACCACCCCGTGATCGGGTCGGGGCCGGCGAAGTAGCTGTACTGGTTGATGCTGTCGGTCGGCGGCTGCTCAGGCAGCGCCTTTGACTTCTTGCCCTTGACACTTTCTTGAAGCTGTAGCCGCGACCTCGCCGGCTTGACGTTGACAGAAGGCGCTCGCTTGGTGCGGCTCGTCAGAGACGCGGCTCGGAAAGGCTTCGGGGGCTTGGCAGACGGGGGCATAGCATAAGGTGTGAGTAGGAGGAAGAGCTTGACAAAATTGGATGAAGTGCTGTAAAGTAACAACTTAGTCTGAATGTGTAAGCACAAACATAACCTGAGAAAGAAGAGGCCCGATAATGTCAAAGCAAAGCGAAGATCAAGAAGAGCGTCACCCGTCATACGGCTGCATTCGACTCAGCCACGTCTCAGGCGGCGACGAGCGCGTCTTCATGTCGCCGCTACGACATCAGCACCGCATCAGTCTGACGATTTCAGGTGCTGTGCATGTACGGTCGCACAACAATGACTGGCACATGTC
The DNA here is from genome assembly GCA_937996675.1 of uncultured Candidatus Saccharibacteria bacterium. Lineage (GTDB taxonomy): Bacteria > Patescibacteriota > Saccharimonadia > CAILAD01 > CALKUN01. Next base: position 16,022 of record CALKUN010000036.1, on the reverse strand, counting down.
GGACTCGCGAAGCTACATCGGGGTCGAAATGTCGGAGCAGCAGTTCGCACAGCTCATCTGTAGCTTCAGCCAGGGCAACGGCGCACCCTGCACGATAAAGTATGTCGGCGGTGAGAGGAAGGAAGCACCGCCCGTGCAGCTCAAAGCTGAGCGCCACTACAACGAGGCCAAGGCGGCGGCGAAGCAGGCGCTCGACGAGCTGACGTCGCTACAGCATGACCTCGACGACATCGTCGCCAAGCTGCCGAAGGCGAAGCAGGAGGCCGTGAGAGCTCGCGTAGGCCGAGCGCGACAGCTCATCGGCGATCACATGCCGTGGATCGTCCAGATGATGCACGAGCACATGGACAAGGTCGTCGGCGCGGCCAAATATGAGATACAGGCCGAGATCGGGCGTCGCCTCGCGGGCGCTGGGCTACAGTTTGATGGTGAGGTAGGTGACGTAGGTGCTGTGGCGCTATTGCCAGCGAAAGACAGCACTTGAGTTTAGAGGATTGGCGACGTCTTCCGCTTGGAGATCGGCTACAGTGGCGAGGCTATTGCACCGAATTTCACGCTGGTGTGCTCACTCGTCTCGTGATCATATCACCAGATAATGACAAACGATTTCCACCGTTTCCGGGTTCTTGGCATCGCTGCGGATATGTCGACAACAGCTGGACGTGGTCGTTGAAATTGCCTTGACATCTCTGCCACGACGATGCTACGATGTCACCAACTTCAGTAAAGCGAGCACCGCACATGAACAAGTCCCCCCGCGCAGCCCTCGTCGAGTCGACGCCGTTGTCACCACTTCAGATCACCGTCCCCGGCGACGCCACGACGCCAGCTGGCAGCCGCTACGCCTCGACCTACGGCAACGACTACCGCCAAGAGTGCGCCTGGAGCGAGAAGCACGAGCTACAGCTGCTGCACCTGATGGCGACCGCGAAGCCCCTTCGCGAGGCGACGAAGACGGGAAACAAGCTCAGCTACCGCACCGTCGCCATGGTGCCGTCTGAGACTCTGGCCGTCTTCGTGCAGTCAGTGCCGAAGGCTGAGGTCGACGCTAGCGACGACGCTAGCAGCTACTTCAGCGACGACGACGGCTACTTCAACGTCGTCACCGACGACGGTCGGCAACGCAGGTTAGATGCTCGCGTAGGTAACGAACGGTTGCGCTGGATCGCTCAGCAGTTCGTGACGCCGCTGTGGTCCGAGACGCCCGATGTCGCTATTCGCGGTGAGCTGCTTCGCGAGCGTCTCTACATCTACGGTGGCATCGAGGACGAGAAGCTCGCAGCCCGCTACGTCGACGGCGCCGACGCCACGACGCTGCCGCCACGCGCTAACGGCGGCACCTACAGCGACGGCGAGATCTTGGCTCCGTGGCTCACTCGCAGCTACGTCGACACCCTGATGAAGCAGCCGTGGTTCGATGAGGACGGCGACGCCATCCTGTTGGCGCTGCGCCTCGACGTCCGCGGCGAGGACGTCAATTTGAACGACGCCAGCGTGCTGCTGAACAACATTCGCGGCAAAGAGGCGTCGGTGCCCACGCCGCTGGCTGTGAAGGCCAAGCAGTACCAGGCGCTGCTGTCGGCCGTCGAGGACGACGGCAAGGGCGGCACCCGGTTCAAGTACACAGTCTACACGCTGGCGCAGGAGCTCAAGTGCTCGCCTGACAGCGTCCGGAACGTTGTGTTCTACTGCGAGCTCCTCGGCGAGATCCGCGCTGCCATCGACGCCGGGCAGGTCGCGCTGAAGCTCTGCGTCACGGGTCGTGAGTGCATCTGCTACGGCTTCGACGAAGCCGGCGAGCGACAGCTTCTGACACGAGATCAGCAGAAGGCTATCTGGAGCAAATTACTGGGTTTGTTCGCTATCGACATCAATAGCGACGCCGGCATCGCCGACAACGCCACGACGCGGGCGATCCTGCGCAAGCTCAAGGCCGAGGTCTTGGAGGGCACAGGGCTGGAAGGCGGCGGCAAGTCGCGTCGCGACGCTCGCGGCACCCTCGCGGCGTCGAAGGCAGCGGCAGAGCGTGCTGGCGTCGAAGTGGACACGTCTGCACTCGACGACATGTCGAAGCCGCTGAGTCGTGTGGCTGGCGGTGACTCCGACGTCAAGGATGACGACAACGACGACGCTAAGTCATCGAAGTCGAAGAAGAAAGACAAAGACAACGCCTACTCGACGAAGCCATCGACGAAGAAGCAGGCGCAGTCTATCCGTGCTGCACTCGCCGTCAAGGCAAAGCAGATGAAGGCGCAGCTGGAAGAGTTCAACTCGGAGCAGCGCGACGCCGACGAAGACGGCCTCGTATTGGCGGTGGCTGACGCTGTTGTCGCTGTCAACGAGGGCGCCGATCCTGCGACGGCGTTCAAGCGCTTCCCCGTCCTCTTGGAGGCGCTGGGGCTCGCGAAGCGTAGTCGAGGCAGTGCTGCTGCGGTGACTGCGGCTGCGACGAAGATGTCACCATGGCAGCGTGAGGAGCGGGTGAAAGAAGTCGTCGCCCTGGCAGTTGAGGCCGCTGAAGCGGCGATCTTGAGCGATGACGTCAGTAAGGGCGACATCGCCAAGCAGATTAACGACGTGGGTGCTAGCGATGACGACGAGATCCTCGTCGACGCCGCCAAGATGCTCGACGCGGCGTGCTCCGACTTCACGACGAAGCCACTGGCGCCGACGCTGGCGAACCACATCAGGGAGTACCTTTACCCAGCGGAGTAAACGATACAGATAAGCTCGGCTTATCTGAGGCTTAGCTTACCCTAAGCCTTGTGTTTGGGAGCGTCGATAAACTCCACAAATAGGCGACTCCAAACCTGCTTTAAATCGGGTGCGGACACGGTTAACGGCCTACAGACTGGCGGTGACGACACCAAGCCGCCAACCTCTACTTCACGAGGCTGCGCTTGTCCTTCGCCCCCTTCGTCACATCCAGCGGCGTCGACCGCTTCATGGCTTGCACCGGATCTGCACACCTCACAAGGGTGTCGGAAGATCGCGGCGCTGCCGCCCTAGCTGGCGTCGACGAGCACGCCATCAGGCTGCAAGCAGGGCAGCTTCCTCGTAAAGTCCTCGACTGGTTCGGCGGCGTCGACCCCATGTACGAAGTCGCCATGGCCGCAGACTGCGACGACGTCACGCTAGAGGCTGTGAAGTCCGGCGCCGTCCAAGCGATGTACGTCGGGCAGTACATCGCGCGCGGCTACCCAGCGATGCCTGGGCCGCGATGGCTCGCAGGCACCGCCGACATGTTGCAGCTGGCCGGCGACATCGTATCAGTCGCAGACCTCAAGACGGGCCGGGGTCAGGCGCGGGGGTCGTTGCCGCTTCCACAGGACTCAGGGCAGCTGCTGTCGCTCGCCTGGATGGCGACGAGGCTCAAGCAGCTGAAGTCTCCGACGTGGCGACCCTCTCGAATCCGTCTCGCGTGGTGGCTGACGGCAGAACGTCTCGACGACATCGACGACGCCGAGATCAGCTACGACGACCTCGTAGCGTGGTCGATGAAATTTCAAGACGCTGTCCGCCGCAGCTCACCAAGCAGGCTGCACCGAGGCCCGCAGTGCTCGGGCTGCTCCGCCTTCGACGCCTGCCCGGCGCAGGGCGGCGCCATCCGTCGCGTCGCCGAGCTCAGCGGACGCATCGCGGGCAACGGAGTAAACGACGCATCGACACTCACCGACGACGAGATCGCTGTCGCGTACCTCGACCTCGAAGTCGCCGAGCGCGCCTGCGAGACCGCGAGGGCGGCGCTCAAGCGTCGCATCGAGGATCGCGGCGAGGTCCTCGTCGACGACAAGCACAGGCTCAAGATCATAAGGGGCACCGACACCCAGATCAGCGCTGCCGTTGCCGCCGAAGTCCTAGGCGATCGCTTCGCGCAGTGCGCGACGATACGGGTGTCGCAGGCAGGGCTCGTGCGAGGACTCGGTACTCAGGACATCGGCGACGTCATGGCGTCGATACGAGAGCGCGGCGGCGTCGTCACGGTGCCGAAGGCTGGGTACCTGAAAGTGGTGAAGCGATGAGCGACAAGAAGTGCATTTGCGGCGGCAACATACAGACAGTCGAGGCCGGCGGCCGAGTGATTGAAACCTGCACGCGATGTCAACGTCGTACTCGTGACGGCAAGGTCGTCGACGTGGGCGCCGTGAAGAGGCCGGCGACGCCGCAGATCAAGCGCTGAGCTAACTTTGTTTGATGCGATTGCGCGGACTTAGAAGAAAGTCTGTGCAGCGACTTGACAGCGATCGGGCTGTCGATAATACTCACTTGTGTAAGGAGGAACGACGATGAAAGCTCAGCAGATCAAGACGGTACTCAAGGCGATCCGTAAGATGGAGCGGGCCTGTCTGTCCATGGACCATGATCCGACCACTGCACGTGATATTCGCGACAACGGTCTGACTGAGACGCGCAGATACTTCTACTGGCTCAAGCAGCAGGCACCTGTTGCTGGCATGTTCTACGACTTCGATCAACTCATCGCACAGTAAGGAGATTCCAAATGCACACCCTGCATACCAACGACGTCGACGTCGCCGCCATCATCTCGCCAGCATCAAATCAAACCAGCGACACCGCCACGACGATGCTACAGCCCTGCTCCATCGCCGGCTGCCACACTATGTGCAGCGGATGCCCCGCCATCTGCGACGACTGCCTCGACGTCCTCGCGGGCGACGTCCCGATGAAGGCGACGAAGCCGAGTAGCGTCAAGCACTACACCTGGAGCGGCGACAGCGTCCCGGTTGCCGTTGACGAGGCCGACGCCGAAGCCATCGAGCTACAGGCGGAAGCCGTCGAGCTGGGCATCGTCCGGGCGCCGATGCGGCTGCGAGCTGAGATCTTCGGCGTCGCGGTGACGGCGGCTGAGCAGAGCAGCGACGCCACACCCGTCAGCGCGGCTGAAGTCGACACGACGAAGCTGTGTGCAACGTGCGTCGCTGTGACTGGGTACCGCTGCGGCTGCGGCAAAATGTGCTGCCGCGACTGCGTCGACGAAGAGGGTCGGTGTCCTGGGTGCGACGGCGAGGAGGCGTAGACGTGAACGAATTAGAGCAGTTAAAGGCGACGATCGCAATCTTGCAGAGAGTTTGTTCCGCCTTGCTTGACATGGATCATGGATACGCAGGTGGACCTCGGTGTAAGTGCGACCTGCACGAAATGCTTCGAAGTGTCTCTACGAAGAAAACCATACTTCCACCACCTGAAACATCTCGCTTTTCATTGTTAGAACCTACGTGAAAGACATGAACATCTTCATCCTCGACGCCGACCCCGCCGTCGCCGCGACGATGCTGTGCGATCAGCACGTCGGCAAGATGCTGCTTGAAGCCTGCCAACTGCTGTGCAACTGCCACGACGAGGCACCGTACAAGCGCACCCACTACAACCACCCGTGCTCGGTATGGGCACGACACGACCTGCACAACTACCTGTGGCTGCGAAAGCATGCGCTCGCCCTCGCCGACGAGTACCTGCACCGCTTCGACAAAGATCACGCCAGCCGCAAGGTCGTCGTCTGGGCCGCGCAGCATCTACCGCTCAACGTGCCCAGCGCAGGCATCACACCCTTTGCACAAGCAATGCCCGATCAGCACCGTGGTCCTGACGCCGTTGCCGCCTACAGACGCTACTACGCCGCCGAGAAGCGCGTGCTGCGCGGCAAGCCCGTGACGTGGACGCGGCGACCTCGTCCAGACTGGTTCGGTGCCTAAGCCCTTAGAACGCTCGTCACGCCGCGACGCCGCTTCGACGTCCTCCGCACAACATTCCTGCCCAAACGAGGCACCTAGCGCAAGCCAGGTGCCTTCCTGCGTTAGTTCTCGTACACCCGCTTCATGAGCCCCGACTGCTCCGCTGCCGACACCAGGCCGGCGACCTTGACGAGGTCCTGTAGCTGAGGTGAGATCATCGTCGCGTCCACGTAGTCGACGCCATTGTGCGGTGGCGTCGGTACGTCTATATGCTGCTGCGACGGTGGCGCGAACGGCACCTGCGGAGGTGGGGCCACAATCTTCTTAGCTGGCTGATTGCGCTGTGCTTGTTGTGCATGCCAAGCGTTTGTCACCGTAGTCGGATCTGGCGCCGCTTCGTCGACGTCAAGAAGCGCGAAGCGCGACAGCTCCTGCACTGGCTGGCTGGCGACTTGAGCAGCCCGGCGCTGCCTCTCCTGCCGCAGCTGCTCTGCGACTTGGGCGAGCACGAGGCGCTGCTTCTTCGCAGCCTCGTCGACTGCCAGGACACTCGGCGGCAGCGCGGCAGCGACGTCGAGCGCGGGACAGTTACATTGTAGCACAGTCGCTGCTATCGTGTCGATGCTCTCGGCCGAGATCTCGCCGCTGCTGTGGCTCGGATGTCCAGCGACCTTATTTAGCAACACTAATGCTTCCTCGTCGCCGAGGCCGCCACACCATCGTTGCAGCACGTACACGGCGACCTCGCCGTCGATGCCAGCTTGCTTCGCGGCTTCGGCTGTAGATGGGCACATGCGCGATGCCATGAGCTCGCGAAACTTCATCACGGTTGTGATGGTTAGCGGCTTCTTGCCGCGCTTAAGCACAGCCGAGGGCTGGCGCGGCTTCGCCGTGTGGTCGGCGTCATCCACTTCGAGGAGGGCGAAGCGTGTCTGAAACTGAACGCACCACTGCCGCACATACTCGGCGAGCTCCGTCTTAGCCTGTGCAGCCTCGACCATCAGGGTGTGATACATCGACGCCCTCTCGGCTGCGGCTTCGTCGTCGAGGCCCGCGCAGCCGTTCTCGACGATGTCGACGACCACGTTGCGCCAATCGTTGGCAGGCATCTGCTGCCACTCCTGGAGAAGGTCGAGCTCGTTGGTTGTGGCTGTTAGGACGGCGAGATCACGCTGCTCTCGGATGGCGCGGACCATGCAAACGGGCACTCGCGGCGCAGGTGCATTAGTCGAGGTGATTGTGACGCTTAAAGGACGGGAATTGTTTTGAATTCGCGTCATATGCTGTCGCGTCAGCGAGTGTGCAAAAGGCATCGCGATATACAAGCTCAGACTACTGGCCCCATGACGATGCCACGACGCCGACTTCGCTCTGACCTCGGCGACCATCTGATGTAGCCACGGCGGCGCGTTGTCTGGCGTCGTGACGGTGTCGCCGTCGGCGTCGAAGTAGCGCGGCGCTTTGTCGACGAGGGCGCGACGCCCAGGATCGAAGATCTGCGACGAAGTGCCGATGAGGCGCTGCCCAAACAGCACGAGTGTGACATTCTGTGGCAGATGAGTTGCGTCGAGGCTTCCACTTCCTGACGCTGCTGGGCATGCTGCTTCCACGTCAAAGTAGTCGTTTGTAGGATTTGCTTTGATTGCTGTAACATGCAGATCATGTCTTACATGTCGTCGCAGCAGCGCTACGAGGTCGTCGTAGTCGAGGCGGCGCCGTAGGTGCTGCGCTGTGTGTGCGACGGCGCCGACGATGTGGTCGCTGTGCTGTGGCGCATACATAGTCGTGGCAGTACCCCGAACGCCGCGCATGCCGCCTTCACCTCGGCCCTGACAATGGACATGAACATTGCCCGGTATTAGGGATGCTAAGACAGAGTCGAGTGGCGCATCTCTATCAACGAGAGTTACACGCACTATGTACCTGTCGCGCTGTCGTGAGCCTCTCTCAATATGTCCTGAGATGCCTAAAACATTGGGTAAGCCTAGTACAAGCGCGCGTAACTCTGCTTCGTTGATCTGTGTCGGCGTCCAATCGTCGAGGTCGGCGACGAGGCTGTCGTTCTCACCGTGGACAGTGTGCGTCGTACCACCATCTGCTGCATCGTAGCGCACGCAGACGCCTCGCGGTAGTATGGTCGTTGAGCAATAGTAGCCTCGTGTCTCCAGCAGACGCACGTCGACGAGGTAGCGTCCATCTTTGGACGTCGTCTGCGGGTTGGCTCGCATCGGCGTGACGGCGACGATCTCGTAGTCGCTGCTGATAGCGCGGCGCAGGTCGGCGGCGTCCCAGCGTCGTAGAACGGGCACAGTTTGCTGCGACTGCTCCCACGGCGCTGCCATAGCCACGAAGACCTCGTCCTCGCGACTACCCCACAGCCCGGTCGTCGTATCGTCGAGCTGCAAGAAGACGTTGGAAGGCAGCAGCTGTGCCACAGCAGCCGCAGAGACGCCGTCCAGCACGACACACTCCAGGCGCTGCCAGGGCGGCGTACAGGCGGACTTTCCAAGCGTCCTGAGCTCGGCATCGGTGAACCAGTGAAAACGTCGTGGCGAGGCTTCCAGGTGGCTTTGCAGCCGCGTCAGCAACTCGGCGTCGTTGATGCGACGGGATTGTTGAGATTGATGTCGCGGCCACGTTGCGATCCTGGCAAGCTGAGCCTCAACAACTGCAACAGTGAGATTGCGATCGACATCGTCTTCAACAGACTCACATTCATTGAGGCTACGGCCTTGCAGCACTCGCATCTCCCAGCCGCCGTTTGACCAGTCCGTAACGACGCTGGCGCCGTAGCCATTCGAGAACCAGAAGTGATACTGCACACCTCGCTGTGATCCAAGGCTGCGTGGTGTTGTCCTGATAGGGACAGTAGCACCAGGCCAAGCTGCTGGACGCGGTGGTGGCACGGGTGTTGATGGTCGCTGGCTTCTCGGTGTGCGAACACGACTCACCGCCAGCATGTCGCCGTGTAGCTGCTGCGTCGTCGGTGGCGACGATGTCAGGATGAAGTTGCCGCGGCCCACCATATGTCTAGTCTCGTCGCGAACTGACAACATACTGCTGCCGAGGTAGCCTCGGTCGAGCACCTCACCTCGGTCGAGCACCTCACCATGCAGAATCAGCTCGACGTTACTGGGCACCATGTCAGACGACAGCGCCGCGGCAGCGATGTCGCGGCAATGGACTATGTATTGGGAAGGTCTTGGATTTCCCCAATTGCTGTGATGGTCGACGCCTATGACCTCGACGCCGTGACGAAGTAGCAGCGTCGTCAGCTCGTCGCCGGTCATGGCAGTCTCCAGTCGACAGAGGGTAAACACCCAGAATCGTCGCCACGTTGAAGACGAAGCGCTTCGTTGGCCTTAGAGAAAGGTCGAGACCCGAAGAAGCCACGATCGGCACTCAGTGGCGACGGGTGCGGAGAAGCCGTAAAGGTGATACGTCGCGACGAGGATTTCGGAGTAACTGCGAAGATGCCCGGCGCAATCTCGACGACTGAGCGACTTCGTGGATCTGCGATTACGTCGAGGCTGCGCTGAAACGTCTTGAGCGCAGGTTTGCCCCAGAGGATGAAGTGCGGCGCCACGTCCGCCGAGGCAACGACAGCACGCACGACCTCGTCGGTAAACGGCTGCCAGATGTCGAGGTGACTGCCAGGATCGGCTTGTCGCACAGTAAGCGCCGTGTTGAGCAAGAGGACGCCCTGTCGCGTCCATGGTGTGAGGTCGCCGCTGGTAGGCGCAGCAGGCAAGTCGCTTACACCGTCTGAGCATATATAGTCGCCGTTTCGGTTGACGTGATCGCACGCTCGCAGCACTGCTTGCCGAAGTTGCTCATACCAATCACTGTCAAGTTCTCGAAAGATATTCTTCAGCGACGGTGGCGGCGTCACGCCATCAGGCACCGAGAATGCCAGTCCGTGAGCCTGTCCGGGCCCGTGGTACGGATCCTGCCCTAAGATCACGACCTTGACGTCGCGAAGTGGAGTCGTCGTGAAGCGCATGACGTCGCCCGAAGGCGGGTAGATCGCAGGTCCCTGCGTCTGCGTCGAGTCCTGTCCAAGCGATCTAGACCGCTCCGCAGTCACAAACTCTGAAATTTTCCCAAGCAACCCCGACCGTCGCTGCGCTGCCATGAAGTCGTCCCAGTTGTCATATCGCATCTGCATAGCTCCTCAGCTTATAAAGCCATCCACATAGCCACCGCCACGACCCTACCACGACGCCCTTACGCCGTCAAGATAAATCGAATTCGCTTGCATACATCCGACCACTCAAATACTCTCATGTCACGTCGTCGCCACCACTACCACGTCGAGACTACATCGGCGTAGCCGTGACCAGAACAGGTGGCAACCAACGTGAACAAGACGAAGACTAGCACGCGCGCAAAGACAGTCAAGCGCAAACCCAAAGTAACTACAGCGGCACCCAAGCAGCAGCGTCGCCGCGTCGCCAGGCCGGCGACGTCGAAGAAGGCGATCGAGGCAGCTCGTGTTAGGACGCAGGAGCTCCTCGCCGTGCTGCGCATCCGCGGTAAGCCCGTCGACCGCGATAAGATGACATCGGAGCAACGCAAGCAGCTTGAGTGCGGACCTTACCCGCGAGCTGCTGCCGTCTACCTCGCCACACACGAGAAGTTCGTCGAGGCCCAAGTGCGGAAGGTGTCAGCAAGACACGTACCGGACGAGGACGTCGCCCAGGCGGTACGTATCGGTATGGTCCGGTCGCTCGACAAGTTCGATCAGCGGCTGATCGACAACGGCACGGTGACGTCTTTCTTGAGCTACGCTCGGTGGTGGGTCCGCTGCGAGGTCGGCAAGCTCCTAGAGGACGAGTCTCTCGTGCGGATCCCGTCGGCGGCTAAGAAGGTGGCGACGGAGATGCGAGCTCGCGTCGACGTCATGGCCGCCGCCATCGACGCGGCGCCCGAGTACCTCACCGACGAGGAGGTCGCTGTGGGATTAGGCGTTAGCCTCGACAAGGTCAAAACCTACAGACACCTCCACCTCGGCCACGAGCACTACGACGCAACGGCGCCGGAGACGCACCGCGACAAGCTAGAGCCCGGCGAGGACGCCGCTACGCAGGTCGTCACCGACAGGCTGACGGAAATCCAGGGCGAAGCCGCCGACGACGCCATGTGGAAGCAGCGAGAGGGTGGCCTCGTCGAGGCTCTCGCGAAGTTGCCGCCGTCACATCGTCGCGTCGTGGGCGACAGCTTCGGTGTAGCAGTAGACGCTGAGGCTGCGGCTGTACAGCTGCCCGACAGCGTCGTCGCCTTGCGGGCGCTCCTAGCAGCGGCGCTAGGGCGGCTTCGTCAGATGCTCGACGTCGAGGTGCTGGGCATACTAGCTGTATGAATTAGCGCGTCGCAGTATTCGCGGACGGCTTCGGGCGTCGTCGGCATGACGGTGTAGGCATAGCCAAGCTCGATGAGCATGTCTCGGATCTCGCCATCCATCTGCCGCGCCGTGGCCTCGTCTTCGTAGCGGCCTCGCGGGTCGTAGGCTTTCGACCTCGTCAGGAAGACGTGTAGGTGCTGGTGGCCGTCCTCGGCGGCGGCAGCGTAGAAGCTCGTCACGGCGGCGCGGATGCCAGCGGCGATGGTCGGGCTTGCGTAGCGCTGACTGTAGTATATGTCCATCGCTAGAGGTTTATCTGTAACTATGTAGTCCACTCTGTTGAAGAGTGTTGACTCTTCGTGAATTTGCTTACCAACAAATAGGAACTCGTCATAACCGCTGATCTTGCGGCCCTGCCAGGCCCACTTCTTGGTGTACTCGCGAACTAACTCCGTACTGACCTGACGCTGCTTGAGCTCGGCGAAGATTGCTGCTGCGGTCGTTGACTTGCCCGTAGAAGGTCCGCCGTAGAGCGTAATGATCTTAGTCATTTAGTGTTACACCTTCTTCCACTTCGTCTCGACGTAGGCGATGCCGTCAGGACGCTGCTTCTCTTCGTAGTCGAGCCAAAAGAGCGGCTCCAGGTTGGCGAGCAGGACATAGATACGCCACGCCAACCGCGCGATCTCGACGTCTGCATAGGGCGTGCTACGTTGGTCGATGAGGCCGCGCCAAGCCCTGACGTTGCCAGTGAGCACGATCGGGGCCTCAGCTTCGTTTGGCAAGCATCTGCGAGCCTCTTGCCGCACGGCCTTGCGCTCGTCGGTCGACGCTATCTTCATGTCGATTTTGTGATTACGAAGTATCAGCTGCTCGCGCAGTTCATATTGACGTTCACAAAGATCGATCCACGACTCAAACGCTGTATGCAAATCGAGATTTCCCGCCGATTCGGACGTCTCAACAAAGCGCAGATGCCGCCCGGCCACATAGCGCTGCGATACCTGCGAGGGCGAAATATGACGGTGGCGGACGAGCTCATGTGTGCAGGCGCGGCTGATGCCATAGATCAGCAGCGAGTAGTTGACATGCTCAAGCACGCTGCCGTGCCCCGACTCGATGACGTGCCTGATGTACTTGGCCGCGTCGACGTTGCGAGTGCGGGCCTGCCCAAGGCTGAGATAGCAGAGCTGCCCCGCAAACTTCGCAACGGCGACGCCATCTGTGAGTAGGACGGTGCGGTTGTCATCGAGGTAGTCGCTGTAGCCGGTCTCGTCGCCGAAGCCCATGCCGTCGAGGAAGTCTGCGACCTCGCCGATGTGCGACTGCGTCTGTGCGACGAGGGCGACACCAGCACGACGCAGATACCGCGTGCCTTGGGCTGTCTTCAGAACAGGAGAGTCGAGGACGTAGCCACGACCTTGTGTCAGGGTTCCCTTGGTGTGCTCTTGTTGCCAGAGCTCGCGAAGGCGTGCGATTTCCATGATCTAGCTGCTCCTGCTCTGCTGCCGCGTCGCCATCTCGACGACGACCTCAGCATGTCGTCGCATCGACGTCATCGTCGCCTCGACGCTGGCGGCGTCGTTGTCGAGTTGGTGATCGAATACAGCGCGACCTGCAACAGACGGCCTCGTCGCGGGAAACGTCTGCTGATAACTAGCCGCTTCATTGTGTCCTAGTGTCAGCGTCGTAGCTTCGTTGTAGCAGAGCTGTCCGTTCTTGTAGACGCAGCCATGAAAGCTGAACACACGTTGCTGCCCCGCCCAGTGCATCAGCTCCTCGTTGACGTGGCCATCCCAGACGACGCCAGGACGTCGCACCAGCACGTTGACGCCGCCGAGGTCGTGGACGGCGGCGGCTTCGTTGACGCGACGCACGTCGGTGACGGCGATGAGCAGCCTGAGAGGTTTGCCGTTGAGCGTGTACTGTGACAGGCGATCAAGGCGACACCATGCGTCGGTGGGTCCGGTATCAGTTGGTGCGCTGACGAGTAGCCTGTCTTGCAGAACCTGTTGCCGCAGCGTCTTCACCCAGTGGTCCGCGTCAACAGACCGCATCGCCTCACCGAGGTTGATCAGCATCTGCCTGTACGTGATGCCCCACGCTTCGCAGACGGTGTCCTTCTTGGTGTCGTCGGTGAAGTTCGATACGTCGACGCCGTAGGCGGCAGCAGCTGCTCGACGCAGCGGGTCCGCGAAGGCGACGGCGACGAAGGCGAGGCCGCGCTCGTGGGCGACGTTGCGCAGAACGTCGGCGAAGGTGTTCTTGCCACTGCGCTTAAAGCCTGAAATTCCAACTAGATAACGCATGTTTAGTGCTTGTCCTTTGATGCTGTGCGAAGGAGCGCGATGCCGATCGACGCGGGTAGATAGGTGCGACTAAAGCCCAAACAGGCTGCGTTCATATCCCACACAGCGATGTCACTAGACTGCTTCTGAGCACCGGCCCAACGTCGCACCTCGACGACGATGTCGCCATAAGGCGTCTGTAAGACCATAGGCTTGTCGTCGATGCTGAAGCGTACAATAGACAGCGGTGCCCCGATGGCGCCGTCGCCGACGCCGATGAACTCGTCGGTGATATCGCCAAGCGTGCCCTTGTCGTCGATTTCGCCCATCTGCCGCCACGCCACGCCGTTGCTGTAGACGTGCCACGCTCGGGCGGCGGCCTCGGCGACGTCCGCGATGACGTAGCTCTCGCAGTAGTACACCTCGCGGCAGCCACGTGCGATGAGGTCCTGAGTGCAGCGTAGGCAGGGCTCGTGCGTTACATACGCGACGGCAACGTCGCCCATACTGTAGTCCAGCGCCGAGCGCTCAGCGTGGCGCGTCCGAAAGCACCGCGACGACGAGTTACACGTCGCTTCGTCGCAGTGAGGCTGCCCCGGCAGGGCACCGTTGTAGCCGACGCCTGCGACGCTGCCGTCTCGGCGCAGCAGCACGGCGCCGACCGGGAGTCGGCGACAGGTTGACAGCCTCGACAACGTCGTCGCCATCGTCATGTAGGTGGAGTGCTTGAGCGCAGCGCGTGCAGTAGTCACTTAGAAACTCTTCCTGTACCTCGGCAGGTACTGCAATCAGGATAAAAGCCATGGCCACCATCGGAAATTCTTGGTTTGTCTTTATCTTCTCCCGATCCTTGACATGTCGGACATGTTCTACTGCATGAGGTACAACCGCAGTTACTTGGGTGATCAAACCACTTGCGTCCTAGACGATCTTCCATCGGAGTCGGTCGACCATCTAATTTCCGAGAACCGGCACAAGTACATGTCTTACAATGCTTAGACATCAACACCTCCAAGTCAGCCCACTCTGCCAGATCGCGAGGACGATGTCAAGCACTCCATGCGGCACCTTCATGTATGCCCTCTAAGATCCAAGCGATGCCTCGGCGACGCCGCAACATCGCAGTCAGCACCACACACAGCACGTCGCCAGCACCATCTGCAACCCTAAATCTCCCATCGCCGCCCATCGCGCAGGGCGTCGACGCCGTCGTCGGGTGGTTGAACCGCGTCAACATGGCGACGATGGAGCTGGCCAGCTCGGCACCGCTCAAGCACAAGGCCCTCCAGGGCCTCATAGCGGCCTTCGGGCGCTGCCGCGCAGTGGCACGGGACGTAGAGCTTCTCTTGAGGGCGCGAGAGCAGCGTGACGGTGTGGCGGCGGTGGTGGGCTATGCTGCGTCGTATCCAGAAGAGGACGATCTCGCCGTGCCTTTGTGGGCGTCGATGGAGATCATACGTCTTACACAGCTCGTCCTGGCGGCGCCTGAGCTCGACAGAGACGACGTTAAGGCGCTGAAGGAGCGGACGCAGCACTACGTCGCCGCCGTAACGGTGAGGGAGTCGGGGGCGACGGCAGACTTTAAGCGGCGGCACAAGATAGGTGCGAACGTTGCCGACGCAGTGGAAAACTACGCAGCAATTCAAGTCGAGTTAGATGAGGAGGCCATCACCGCTGACGACGCCACCGACGCACGTGAAGACCTCGTCGCGTTTGGCAAGTTCATGTCGACGGAGTTTGACGACCCGTGGCATGTACAGGTCATCGCTGACGCACTCATGCGTGCCGAGCGACGTGAGACTACGGGAGTCCTCCTTAACATCCCGCCCGGTCATGGCAAGACGCTCCTCGCGTCGCGTATGTTCGCCGCGTGGTATCTGGGTCGTAATCCTACACACGACGTCATTGTAGGTAGTATGGCGGCAGACTTCGCCGAGAATGAGATCGGCGGTCCTGTTCGAAACATCATCGAGTCGTCTGAGTTTCGTCGTGTCTTCAAAGGCGTTAACGTCGCCAACGACACTGCCAGCAAGAAAGCGTTCAACATAGTCGTCGAGGGCGAGTCGGTGCGTAAGCGCCGTGGCAAATTCCGCGTTTTTGGGCGCGAGGGGAGTCCGACAGGGTCAAGATGCCACCTTCTCCTACTCGATGACTTTATCAGCGAGGGCGACGCATATTCACCTACAGAGCGCGCAAAGCTCTTTGAGCAGATTTTCCGCTTCCGCTCCCGTATGCACCCGAATGCGATCTGGGTGGTCATCAACACACGCTACGCCGAGGACGACGTCGTCGGCACAATCCTGAAGAAGTACGCCAACGATCGTAAATGGGAAGTTATCTCGATGCCCGCCATCGCCGAGCGGGACGAGCGCTGGCCTGTGGTGCGCCCTGCGACGAGGCGACGACCTCGGCAGGATCTCGTCTACCTGCGCACGCCGGGCGATGTCCTGTGGGAGTACAAGCGCACTGACGTCGAGCAGATCAAGGCGACACTCATGGCGCAGAACCCCGCGCTCTGGTGGGGGCAGTTCATGTGCCGCCCCGTCGCTGAGTCTGGCGCCATGATCGACATACGTTGGTTCCGCCGCTACGATTACGTCGATGTCGATGACATCGTGAAGAGATCAGTTCGCGTCGTAGTCAGCGTCGACACCGGAGGTACTCGATTGCGGCAGATGTCGAGCTCGGCAGCGAGGA
>CALKUN010000035.1 GCA_937996675.1 uncultured Candidatus Saccharibacteria bacterium | reverse complement strand
GATAGAGCGTCTGACTTCGGATCAGAAGGTCGGGGGTTCGAATCCCTCTGGGCGCACCATTTCATTTATGCCATTACTCATAAGGAGTCCACTATATGGCGAGCGAGCAACAGACCGTTGATTATATAGCTGAACAAATGGGAAGTGCAGGCGCTATTCGCTCTCGCAAGATGTTTGGGGAATATGCCCTCTACTGCGATGAGAAGGTTATAGCTTTTGTCTGCGACGATCGACTTTTTCTCAAAATCACTGAGTCAGCTCGTACTATCCTCAAGAACATAGAGCTCGGACAGGCTTATCCAGGGTCAAAAGACTATTTCGTCATTTCGCCAGACGACTGGGACGATCGCAGCTATATGGTAGAGCTTGCTCGCTCGACTGCTGACGCACTTCCAGCACCAAGGCCAAAGAAGCTCTAGTCATTTTACTCTATATACAGTTGACATAAGCATATTAGTATGTTAGTATAAACGGTTTTCAAAATTCCACCATCTCCCGAAAGGAAGCCATCATGCACTACTTGGATTTTGTGCTCTTCGCGCTCAAAACCATCTTCACCTCACACAGCCGGATGGGTTGGATCATCCTCTTCTGCACGCTTGAGTCCTGCTACTTCGCCCTTGATGCGATCTTCGATCGACTCTTCAGTGGCCTACTGCGAGAAAAGCTGCAAGCCTACCTACTCCTGGTAGATTCATGGGCGCTCGCCACACTCTTCGTCGTGGCGATTTGGTACAGCCCACTAGTGCCGGATATGAGAGGCATCTCACTTCTGGCTGGCCTGTTCATGCTCATCACTTCAGCCGATTGTGCCCGTCGTCAGCTTGAGGACGCGCCGACCACGGTTGCGGACCAAGAGAGGCTTGACCGTTTCATGGCGACCCAGAAGAACCACTAGTCCACCTCCCCACCCACTCAACTCGAAAAAAGGACACACCAATGAATGCAAAAAAGATTCTTGATGCATACTTCCATAGTCCACTGGACTTCCACATGGTGCACGGCTGGGTGACGCTCTGGCTTGCGATCATGGCTCTCTATATCATGGTGCAAATCACCGTGTGGGCAACAGTGCCAGAACCCAAGTGCTACCCCGTGCAATGCATCGTGGCGTACTGCCTGATGACCGCATACGGACTCATTCCGGTGTCTATCACCCTCTTCCTGGCGCTCTCGCTGGCAAGCAAAGCTGCCGGAGGCCTCATAAGCCTCGCAGTCTGCTGCGTTGCAATCCGGCTCATGCAGAAGCACATCACCATCTTGCACGAGGTTGGTGAAGGTGAGGGCTGGCATCCTGCCTCTCCGGGTGTCTACCGTGAGTACCTCGCTGAGCTTGGCCGTGAGCCGACTCACAAACGTTGAGCGCAAGCTCCATGTCCCGGGACGTAACGCCGGGACAAACACTTTACTTATCTTGTCAAAATGTCTGTTATCAGATATGATAATCCCGCTCACCGTCCAAGATTTGTGGGCCAGTAGCTCAGTTGGTTAGAGCGGCTGCCTCTTAAGCAGCATGTCGTGGGTTCGAATCCCACCTGGCCCTCCATACCCTTATGCTTACCTAGTCTCACCTGGTGATCATTTTGCTATACTCAGCTTATGGCCAATGCTAAGAAATGCCCAATCTGCGAACAATACATGGAGTATTACGACGAGCGGTATCCAAATACCGTATGCAAGCCATGTATGAGTCGAGCCGTTGATCTAGTCGGTAACAAGGTTGAATTCTTTAACGCGCACATGGGTGGTGGACTAATTACTCGGCACACACTACCGGATGGGTCTACGCGCGATGATGGGGATATAAAATGCATGATTGATGACCGGTCATGCCACGGCGTAGAATTCCACATGGGTGGAACCGGCATCATATTAGACACCATCTAGTTCCAGCAGTTTTCGCGATTGCACTCCAATGCCGATCACCCTTACATACCTCATTCTGAGGAGATTTTGTTTGCTATACTCAGATTATGGATCAAGCAAGCGCGCCACTTTACCAATATATCTTTAACTTGCTTGATTTTGGTGATGAGCTATTCAAGCAATTGGCCGACTGTGATGATTATGATCGAAATAACTATATTCTTATCTTGATTTACATTGAAGATATCTTGGATAAAGGGGGATGTGCGATAGTATCCCAGAGCGCAAGACAGCATCTGGGAAGCTTTGAGGAGGGTCAAAAGATGAAGATAGAGGCAACAAAAAGAATGGACATGTTGCGAGGTCAGTTAAATCAATTAGTTGCCACTTATGATCTTGACGAGATCATAAAAGGTAGAAGTGCTGCTATATTTCAGAGGTGGCAAAGGCGCTCATAGCTAGGTAGGAGCTATTGCCTAAACCGTAGCTCCAATAGATACCACGGCTGCCCTTCATATTCTATTGACCAAAGGGCATAATTATGCTTTAATTATATTTATCTCTATCGAGACATAGGCTGTGGCCTTCCCCACAGATGCACCAGGAGGCGTCATGCCCAATCAAGTCCAATTCAACTTCTCCCTCTTTGGCAGCGACGCCCAATTCGCTGCGTTCCGAGCAGGCGCCGTGAGGCTGATCGCCGAGCTCGGCCTGGAGGGCAATGTCCAGGCTCTCGGTCAGATCGATCATGATGAACCACAAGGCCCCGTCTTGGAGCGCGAGCGATTCATCATCACCGACGCGGATCTGAGCCTGGACGTCCGTGAGCTCCTCGCCTGCGCCGATGGTGAGTTCAACGCAAGTAGCTTCGAGCGAGCTCGCAACTGCCTGCTCAGGGCTCAGATCTACACGCTCGGCGAGCTGCTCCAGAAGACGGCCGACGACCTGCTTGCGATCACGAACTTCGGCCAGAAGTCGCTCGATCTCGTCATCATGCGACTCACCGCAATGGGGCTCACCCTCCTGGGGAACACACCCCTCGACGAGGCCAAGCAGTTGGATGAGAACAAACGGTGGCTCGAAGAGGCTGCCGCAACCCCTCGCTGACTTCGTTCAGCACTTCACCGCTCGGTGAGGACGAGAGATCGTCCCTCGCCGGGCGGTCTTTCATTTATTCTTCGCGTCATGGTTCCTATATCGGCCACGATGGCACTGCATACCGCTTATACTTATTTTGACTTCTTCGGGAGTCTTTTTGTTTGATATGATGAGCGTATGAATAAAAGACTTCTCACAATTATTGGCGTAGCTATACTCCTTTGCCTCTTGTTGCTCGCCTGGAGGCTCCCTCAAAAGTCAGCCTATATGAATACAAGTGCGGATACCGACCAGGTATCGAGCTCGCCCGTTGTTGAAGAAAATTCCGCTCAACCGACCGCCGAGGCACCCGCCACAACTACTCGGCCGGCCGCCAAGCCGACAGCCACCCCAATCAAAAACGGGCAATACATCGACTACTCAGCCGAAGTGATTGCCAAGACTACCGGAACAAAAGTGCTCTTCTTCCACGCCCCATGGTGCCCTCAATGTCGTGCACTAGAGGCGAGTATCCAAGCCGGCCCTATCCCATCAAATGTCA
>CALKUN010000034.1 GCA_937996675.1 uncultured Candidatus Saccharibacteria bacterium | reverse complement strand
TCAATAATACTATCGTTCACGATAATACTAAATTCGGCCGTAGATCGCTTGAGGTTCTCCCGAATGCGATCATAGACAACAATCGTGTCATGTACCGAGAAACCGATCACCGTTAGCACGGCGGTCACAAAGAGCGAGTCAACCTCAACGCCCGCAAAGTGGCCGAGGAGAGAAAAGATTCCGACGAGGGCCAAGCTATCATGCAAAAGTGCAATCACAGCCGTTACACCGAAACTTAATGGACTGACTGGTGGTGGCGTATTCCGGAAAGCCAACGCAACAAAAGCTACAATTACCAAGGAAGCTAGAGCTACCGAGATAATGGCATTGCGTGTAATATCTCGACTCACCGATGGTCCAATTGACTCAAAGCTGGTTGTTTCTGCGCCAATACTAGAGAGGTTTGTCTTCAGGGTTGCAGCAACCGTAGTAGTATCGGTGCCGTCGGCCTGACGGTATCGTACGGTATAGCGATTGCCGCCACTTGAAACGACTGTGACATCATCCATTTTCTCAGACTCAAAGATGCGACGTATATCGGCCTGACTAGCTGCAGTGGTCACCTCCATGACCTGTCCACCAGTAAATTCAATGCCTGCTTTTAGACCCCAGCGCAGCAGTGAGTACGTACCGGGGATAATAATGAGAAGTGAGATAACAAACCACAATCGGCGGCGTCCAATGATATTCATACGGTCTTACCTTTCTCTGGTTGTACAATCTTCACTCGGTAACGGCCTGGGCTGCTGCCAAACTTGGTTGAGACAAACAATCGCATCAGTGTGCGCGAAACCGTCACAGCAGTAAGCATCGAGAGGAGCACTCCCAGTGCGAGCGTCACCGCAAAGCCCTTAATGATCGGTGCACCGAAGCTATACAAAATGAAACAAGTCAGCAATGTTGATATATTCGAATCCCGGATAGAGCTCCATGCTCGACGGAAGCCGTTTTCGAGCGCGAGCGAAACAGACTTACCGGCTCGCAACTCTTCTTTCATACGTTCAAAAATGAGGATATTAGCATCAACCGCCATACCGACTGAGAGAATAAAGCCCGCAATACCAGCCAAGGTCAAGACAATCGGCCACGGCGAAATACTCGCAATCTTGAATACTGCGATATTCAAGATGACATAGAGTGTCAGTGCGAGACCAGCCATCACTCCGGCCCATCGGTATGTCAGCACCATATATATCAACACCGCAAGAATGCCGATCACACCAGCCAATAATGATCGCTGGATTGATTCTGCGCCCAAGGTGGCGCCAATCGTCTTCTGACTACTCAGCGTCACGGGTACAGGAAGTGCGCCGGCATTGAGGAGGACTGCAGTCTGCTGGGCTGTCTTAATGTCTCCAAAGCCCGTCATTTGCCCAGTCCCAGTCGTAATCGGAGTAGACACACCGCCGTTGAAGAGTATTTGGTTATCAAGCACGATCACAAGACGCCCGCCGGATTGGTTAATCATGGTTGTCAGGTCGGCAAATTTCTTAGTAGCATCGCCAGACTTCATCGTAAAGCTTACTACCGGTTGAGCAGTCTGGGGGTCGATGTCGGCGGTCGCTTGCTCCAAGTCCTTCCCAGTTAAGTCAGTTGGCGTGGGTTCGGTAGCTTCATTACCGAGTGAGTAAAAAGTCAGCTGGGCGGTGCGGCCGATCTGTTCTGCAGCAGCTTGTGCATCGGTAACCCCAGGAAGCTCAACAATGATACGACTCTCACCCGACTGCTGAATAACTGCTTCACTTGTGCCAGTTGGATTTACACGCTTGGTAATAACGTTGATGACCCCCTCCATGGCTTTCGCTCGATCAGCAGCTGGAGTTTGACTCAAATCTGCGTCATACGAAAGGCTGGTGCCTCCCTCCAGGTCAAGCCCTAGCTTCACACGAGGTTCTACATTCTTAATGCCGAGAGCTCGCAGGATACGATCCTCTCGAGGCAGCACGAAAAGTGTAGCCACAAGGGCTACAACCACAATTGCATACAAGCTTCTACGTAATTTCTTCGGAGACATATTCTTGAAAATCATAGCTCTTTATCTGGTAAAAATCAATCCTCTACTCCCAAAATAAGTTATACTACGAATATGGAACGAACAGCTACAAAAGCAGTCACTCGGCAGTGTATATTGGTCGAAAGTACAAGCTACCCACATAGAACCTCGAAGTGGTTTGACTATCTTCCGCCACTTGAAGACAGCATGCCGCTTCAGGTTGGCCAACTGGTCGCCATTCCTTTTGGTCGACAGCAAGCTATCGGCATTATTCGACAGCTCAATGCCAAGAGCACCACACCGCCCTCAAAGATGAAAGCCATTGAGCGCGTGCTTGACCCAACTCCCCTGCCGACACACCTTCTCCAGCTCGCCGATTGGCTCGGCCCTTATTATCAGTCCAGCCAGCACGGAGTATGGCAGACCATACTACCGAGCGGTCTGACTGTCAGAACGCGGCGCACACCGATAGCCGTTGCCCCATCTAGCTCGTCTCGCATCAGTGAGCTGAATGACGAGCAGACTAAGGTCTACGAAGCTATCCTCGCGAGTGACAAGCCTAGCCTCATTCACGGCATTACTGGGTCGGGCAAGACTCAAGTCTATGAAGCCCTCATCGAGACAACCCTCCAGGCCGGACGGTCTGCCCTTATTTTGGCGCCCGAGATCATTCTGACCCGACACCTAGCAGAACGACTCAAGCAACGTTTTGGAGACCAATTGATCGTAGCGCACTCTGGCATGACGGCAATCCAACGAAGAAATATTTGGCTCGCCTGCCTGCACACCAATAAACCCTTCGTCTACCTAGGGCCGCGCTCGACGCTTTTCCTACCGTTTCAAAACCTTGGACTGATTATCGTCGATGAAGAACACGACGGCAGCTATAAGCAGGAGCAAGCACCGCGCTATCTCACAAGCCATGTCGCCGCACAGCTCCATCGTCTCACGCAGGCGCGGCTGGTTTTTGGGTCAGCCACCCCCTCACTCACCACACTGGCGCTCGTCAAGAATGGCAACATTCAGCAGCTCAATATGCGGGAACGCTACGGAGAGGCCGAGCTCCCAGATATACACTTTATCGAGCATCGCTACCGAGACGGTATCATCTCACAGCCACTTCTCAACGCCCTACGAGATACTATCCTGAAGGGTGCTCAAGCCATTATCCTCATCAATCGACGTGGTAGTGCGCGACGCCTGAGCTGCGATGACTGCGGCGAAACAATTCGTTGCAATCACTGCGACACGCCGCTCGTCCTCCACGCTGATATCGGTCGTCTCCGCTGTCACGTCTGCGGAACCGACACATTTCCGCCTACACAGTGTCCAGATTGCTCAGGGCGCGAGCTCCACTACCACGGAATAGGCAGTAAGCGGGTCAACGAAGAGCTGTCCAAACTCATGCCTGATGCTCGAATCGGTCGGCTTGATCGCGATATTGAACCATCTGACGGAGCCATCACTATTGAGAACATGCAGCATCACAAGCTCGATATCCTCGTCGGCACTCAGATGATCGCCAAGGGACTCGACTTTCCCGAAGTGAGCCTCGTCGGTATCCTCAATACCGATGACCTCATCGCGGGAAGTGACTGGATGAGCGCCGAACGAGCTGTCAGCCTGATCATGCAAGCTGCCGGAAGAGCTGGACGAGCCACCCGAGCCGGGCAAGTACTCATTCAGACTCATCAGCCGGATCGGCCCCTTTTTCAGTACATCCAAAGACATGACTGGGATGGATTTGCTGAAGCAGAGCTTTGGCAACGACGCCAGTTTGGCTACCCACCCTACCGATGGCTGCTACGCGCCTCAGTCCGCCGCACTACGCTCTCAGCCGCCGAGATCAAAGTAGAGGAGCTCGCACAGCAGATTCACACCATTGATCCCGACGGCATGCGGTACGAAGTCCTCGGTCCCTCTGCACCCCTCCTAGCCCGTACTGGCAAATGGCACTACATGCAGCTCATCATCAAATCAAAACACCGCAAACATCTTGTCGAACTAGCCGGCCGACTGGATAGCGACTGGATCATTGATCTTGACCCGGCTCAAGTACTCTGATGTAATAGGTCTCATATGATTCGTAAAATTGTCACCCTCCCTAGCAGCGTGCTGCGCGAAAAATCCGTTCGCATTGGCCATATCGATGAATCGATTCGTCAGCTCGCTCAGGACATGATCGAGACAACTTTGGATTGGGACCGGAAGAACGAATTTGGTGCTGCTCTGGCTGCCGTCCAAGTTGGCCAAAAGCAAAAACTCACCGTTGTACGAAATAACTTTGAAGATGCCGAGGACGACGAGTTTCTCACCTTCGTAAACCCCGAGATTATCCAGCAGAGCAGCCATCGAGTCTCCGATGTTGAAGGGTGTCTGTCTATCCCTCGCTATTACGCACGCATTCCTCGATCAAACAAAATTAAAGTCAAAGCCGAAACAATCGATGGTGAGCCAATTCGCTTATCCCTCGAAGGGTTTGCAGCACGCGTCTTTCAGCACGAAATCGATCATATGCACGGCAAACTTTTCCTTGATTATGTTCGAGATCCGGCCGATCTACTTTTCCTGGGCGACGACAACCAGCTTCACCCAGTCGATGTAATACCAGATGACATTCAGAAATTTATCGACGATCGCCGATGATATCACCAGCTCGTATTATTTTCTTCGGTAGCAGTGAAATCAGCGCCAACATCTTGTCGGCCCTTATTGCCGAACCAAGCCTCGAGATTGCTGCCGTTGTCACCAAGCCGGCACCCGCCCATGGACATACCTCTTCTCAAGACACCCCGGTCGCTCGTCTTGCACAGGAACATGAGCTCACCCTGTTTCGTCCTCACGCAGCTCGAGACATCCTGGCGGATGTTCAAGCGCTGCAGCCTACTTTGGGGGTGCTATTTGCATATGGTCAGATCCTTCCAGCCGAGCTCCTGGACGCTTTTCCGCTCGGTATTGTGAATATTCATCCATCACTTCTGCCCCGACACAGAGGACCATCCCCAATCGAGTCCGCAATACTTGCTGGTGACTCAGATGTAGGCACATCACTTATGATTCTTGAGGAAAAGATGGATACCGGGCCTATTCTGGCACAGAAAAGTTGGTCCGCAGATCAACATATTTCCAAGGCACAACTCACCCAAGATCTAGTAGCGGCCAGCCTGGAGCTTCTCATTCCCACCATCAATGCCTATGTCGCCGGCGGGATTACTCCGCATGCTCAAGACGAAACACTCGCCACATATTGCCAACTAATCAGTAAGAACGATGGTATTGTCGACCCCACAAATGAAACTGCTACTTCTCTTAGCCGCAAAGTTCGGGCCTATGCCGACTGGCCGAGTGTTACGCTGCCGATTCGGCTCAAGGAGAGCACTACTACGCTCAAGCTTCATGCTGTAACTATCATCGATGCAGAGACTACGCATGACTCACCCCGGATAATAGATCTAGACAAAGCATTAAGTATCGAACTGCCTCGCGGCACCGTACGCATCGACCAAGCCCAGCTACCAGGCCGATCTATCGTCAGCGGAGGTGACCTCCGCAACGGGCCACACATTCAACTCGCCTAGACGAGGTGTTTCTGTATCTTCTCCAGGACCTGTGAGGGCGTCAGATCACTCTTGATGATATAGTCTTTGACGCCATATTTTTCGGCCAGACTGCGTGTCTCGGCACTCATTACATTACTTAGGATAATTACCGGCACTTTGATGCCCTTCTTCTGCATCTGTTCGAGCACTTCAAGGCCGCTCATCTCAGGCATCATGATATCGAGGAGCATGAGATCGGGTTTTTTCTTATCGAGTGCTTCCAGAGCGCTCGCTCCATCGGCTGCCTCAATCACCTCAAAATCACTCGACTTGCCGAGCTTGAGCACATACATCTTGCGAATAAAATCATTATCTTCGGTGAGAAGAACTGTCTTCATACCCTTATGATAGGCCCGCTCTCCCTATCGGTCAAACAGCCGTATCATCGCGCAAAAGGTTTTGAATACGAGAGGCGTGTTCCAAAGCGTCGTCGTGTACGAGTTCAATACGTGGAGTGTATTTAGCAGTACTATCTCGAACTACGGCTTCAATAATAATTCCTCGCACTCGGGCTTGTTCGTCGGGCTTCAGCTCTTGCCAGCCAGCCAGAAAAACAGTGGCATGGCGTGCATCCGGACTAATCGTTGATCGCGTCACAGTCGTGAGCGTCGACAGAACCTCACCAGCCAGCGCCTGTGCGGCACTACGCTGGATCTGAGCTGCAAGTTGGGCTTGTCTTCGGCTCGCCATGAGATTGCCTTACAGCGACCGTGCGACCGATTCACGGCGGATAAAGGTCAAGGTATCACCCGCCTCTGGCACCAGCGTACGCTCAAGCAAGAGTCCACACTCTTCTTCTTCCATAGCGCTCGTTACTGTCTCAGCGCCTTTCTTGACCTCTACGACCAAAGCCTCGCCGATGTCTTCCTTGCCGCGCTTAACGTGGGCTGTCACGCCAGGCTCCACTTTACCTTTGAGCATCTTGCCACCACAAATCACTTTGTCCTTAGTAGTCTTAAAGACAGCCAAGAGCTCGAGCTTACCAATCTCGGTCTCGACAATTTCCGGCTCAAGCAGAGTATTGAGCCAGCCTCGAACGTCATCCAGGAGCTCGTAGATAACCTTGTAAATCTGGTAGGTTACATTGCTACGCTTCGCCAGCTGCGTCACTGCTCCGGCGATACCTACGTGGAAGCCGAGTACGAGTGCTCCGGTAGCGGCGGCAGTATTGATGTCATTTTCAGTAATATCACCAACATTAGCCTGAACGATCTTCACACGGACTTCATCATTACCAATACCCTCTAAGGCTTGAGTCAAAGATTCAACCGAACCTTGCGCATCGGCCTTGAGCAGCACGGTGACCTCCTTAACACGGCCGTCAGTTACAGCTCGGGCAAGATCCCCTGCTGAGACACTCTTCGGACGCATGAGACTCTTGATGCTCGAATCACGCTGACGAGCTGTCAACCACTCACGAGCAGCTTTTTCGGTCTCAACCACCTCAAACCAGTCTCCAAAAGCTGGTACGTCCTTAAATCCAGAGACAACAACTGGCGTACCAGGTGTGGCCGACTTAATGCGCTTACCGGTGTAGTCTTCAAGAGACTTTATCTTGGCATAGGTCGATCCAGCTACAATGTATTGATTTTGGGAGAGCGTGCCGTCTTCAACTAAAGCAGTCGCAACAGGTCCACGACCGGTCACAATATTGCTCTCAATAATGACGCCACGAGCTGGACCAGATTGACGAGCCTGCGGCACATCCAGATCACTCACGAGCAGGACCATGTCTACCAGCTGGTCGATACCAACGCCGGACTTGGATGAAATCTCGACGGTTGGAACATCACCGCCCCAATCATCAGGAATAATCCCAATCTCGCCAAGCTGCTGTTTTACACGATTCACATCCGCATCTGGCTTATCGACCTTACTAATCGCTACGACGATGCCAGCTCCAGCTTCTTGTGCGAGCCGTACAGCCTCTTTGGTCTGTGGCTTCACGCCATCATCGGCAGCTACGACGATCACCACAACGTCAGTAATACGGACACCGTGTACTCGAATAGCATGAAAAGCCTCATGACCTGGTGTATCGAGAAATGTCACCAAGCGATCATTTTTGTGAATCTGATACGCACCGATGTGCTGCGTAATACCGCCAGATTCCGAAGCTGCTACCTCGGTATTGCGAATTGCGTCAAGCAAGCTCGTCTTACCGTGGTCGACATGCCCCATAACCGCAACAACAGGCGGACGATCGCCCATTTCGATATTAGCATCATCATCCTGATTACTACTCGGTCGAAGCTCAGCTGCGACCGGTTCAAGTTCGATTTCATAGCCAAGCTCGACAGCAATGATACTGGCTGTATCAAAATCAATCTGCTCATTAATGGTGGCCATCACGCCGTTCTTCATCAGTGCACCCACGATTTGAGCAGGCGTAGATTTTAAACGTGCAGCAAAATCAGCCACTGTAACCGTAGCTGGTACAAGTATTGCTGGATTTGGAGTGGGGGTTGATTCTGCCATGATGACCTCTTTTGGTGGAGTTACGCTGTTGCCTGTGCTTGTTTCTGACGTCGGGCCCGCAAACCACGGGCTTGTCCTGAGATTACCTTGATGGCCTGTCGACTGCAATCAGCCTGCTTGCAGGTGTACCACCCGCGACCAGGTAATTGATAGGTAGGGTCAAGACGTGTCTCCGTCTCGCTAACCGCTACCCAGCGCTCGAGCTCATGCTTTGGCGACTGGGTACGGCATACGCGACACGTACGTAGTGGGGTGTGACCAGTTGCGGGACGCCCCATACGATGGACTAGGCTTCTTCCCCAGCGCTCGGGCGTGGTCGCTTGCCAGCGCCAGCTGGCTTGAGCGAGAGTGATAGCTTGTGCTGAGCTGGATCGATCGCAATGATACGGAAGGTTTTCTTTTCGCCAACCTTCACGAGTTCATTTGGATCGGCTACATGCTCTTCTGAGAGCTCAGAGATATGCACGAGAGCCTCGATGACCGGTGTCACCTGAACGAAAGCACCAAATGGTGTAATGCGATTGATCGTTCCTTCAGTGCTATCGCCGACCTGGAACTGTGAGCTTTCTTTAATCCAAGGGTCTTCAGACAATTGCTTGATCGAGAGGGACAACTTGTCCTGATCGATTGCAATCACCTTGGCCTTGATCGTGTCGCCAACTTTGACGTACTGGCCAGGGTTTTCGACACGGTCCCAAGCGATCTCGGAGATGTGGACCATCCCTTCGACACCCTCAACGTTCACAAAGATACCAAAGTCGACAATGCCAGTGACAATGCCAGTGACTTCATCACCAGCTACAATGGTGGCGATCTTATCTTCTGTCATTTCTCGACGAGCAGCTTTTTCGGATACGATCAGCTTGTTCTGCTTACGATCAAGGTCCAAGATACGCACCATCAAAGTCTGACCAACGAGCTGGTTGAGGCGGTGGAAGATCTCTTCCTTATCAGCACCAGAGACACGTGGGTAGTTCTCGGCTGAGAGTTGGCTCACAGGGAGGAAACCACGGATGCCGTCGACTTCAACGAGCATACCACCGCGGTTGGCGTCGAATGGCACGATACCAAAGACTTCACCCGCTTTAAATCGGTCCTCCAGAGCTTCCCAACCTTTTTCCTTGGCAACCTTACGAAGGCTCAGAACGACGTAGCCGTCCTCAGTTTCCGGGTCGAGTACCGATGCCGAAACGGTCTCGTCGGGCTGGAGTGATCGGGCAGCTTGTTCGAGCTCGCGACCGAGCACGATACCAGTTCCATACGGTCCGAGGTCGAGCCACACTTCGTGCTTTTCAACCGTCAAGACAGTTCCCTCGATGATATCGCCGACGGCGAGGACTTTGATTTCGGTCTGATCAAGAAGATCAGCCATAGTTAATGTTTTTTCTACTGTAGCTTTCGCCATAAAAATAAATATTCCTTTCAAGAATAGAGATGGACGCCTCCTCCACACAAGAACACAGCGCAGGCATTGTTCATCGAGATGATAAAAAGTCTGCTGCCAAATGACTCGTGTGGCTCCAGAGTCGTACTAGAGATAATTATACCCTCCGACAGATACAAAGTAAAGATCAGCCTCGAAGGCTGATCTTTACTTTAGGGGTATTCCTTGTGCTACTTACGCAGGGCATCGACCAAGGCTGATCGGCTACGCTTATTAGAGTAGGTTAAAAGACCGATTCCGACTACTGGAATGAAGGCCAATGCACCGGCACCAGTGTCAGGTGTTGTGCCTGTGGGCGGAGAGATCACTGGACTCGTGCTCACAGCAGGAGTTGGAGTTGCTGAAGCAGTAGGAGTTGGCGTAGGAGATGTGCTAGCCTCAGCTTCGCGCTGCTGCTGAGCCATTTCTTCTTTTTTCTTCATCTGAGCTTGTCGTTGACTATTTCCGTAGGCAAATGTGGTGGCCACAATAAGCACGACGATAGCGACAGCCAAGATGATGCGGACTGTTGGATTGTTTAGCATAATCAGCGGTATTCCTTCTTGTTATCGTTATCTTATAATGGTCAGATTGTATCACCTTCAATCAAGAAGACAAGCTTGACCGTTTTGACGATCGGCTACCTGGGACGTATCATGAACGTATATCGCTAAACAGGTCGCGCATGAACCAACCACTTCTCCTCGGTATTGATATCGGGGGTACCAAAATTCGTCTCGCTACAGCCCTCCCTCATGCTCCCGAGAAACTGCTGTACACTATCACAATTCCAACTCCCCGGAGTTTTGCTGATGCCCAGCCAGATATCCTTCAAGCAGCACACATTCTGCTTGAAGGATCAACCGTGGTCGGCATTGGAGTATCTAGCCCAGGACCAGTCGATCGCAAACGAGGCTCCATCGGTCATCCCACTAATTTACATTGGACCAAAGCCCCCATCGTAGCTTGGCTCAAAAAACAGTGGCAATGCCCAGTAGAGCTCTGGAATGATGCTACGGCAGCTGCGATAAGCGAAGCTCAGTTTGGGAGCGCGCGCAAGTACCGCTATGCCCTCTACGTCTCTGTCTCGACCGGCATAGGCACCGCCCTCACACTTGATGGGTGGCCACTGCCTGGCTTGCACAATCAAGAAGGTGGGCGTATGATTCTCGGCCTTGATGAGCCCTACACTACCTTTCAGGCCACCAGTAGCGGCACTGCCATCGTCAAAGAGTACGGCCATATCGCTGCCAAAATCAGGAACCCCCATCACTGGACGGCTATCAGCAAGCGATTAGCGGTTGGGCTCCATAATCTTGTCGTCGCAGCTGATCCGGAAATTATCGTCCTCGGAGGCGGAGTCAGCCTGCACCACAAGCGATTCTTCCCCGCCCTCTCAAAGGAGATACAAAAGCTGCACCCACTGTACCCATTTCCCCCTATCGTGCCAGCTCACGCTATCGAACATGCCCCGCTGATTGGCGTACTCGCGGCCGTCAGTGATAGCGCCGGTCTAGCATCGCTCCCAAAGCCTCGAGTATGATAAGGTCACTAGGATAAAAAAAAGGGGGGGGTGAGACGCGATGGAGATATTAACTCAGTATCCGCAGTATGAGTTTGTGCAGAGTGATGAGTTTCTGTTTGATGCGGCTGATGACATTATTTACTATTCCGAGCCAGATCTTGATCACGAGCAAGGCCAAATAGCCCTCCTCCACGAGGTTTCCCACGCTGAGCTTAATCACTTCGACTACTCATCCGATCTTGAGCTTGTCGTCATGGAATGCCGTGCCTGGCAGCGCACTCGTGAGCTTGCGAAAGTGCACGAGCTGTCCATTGATGAGGTCTATATCTCAGATTGCTTGGCAGGATACAGTACGTGGCTCGAAGACCGGGCTACGTGCCCTGACTGTCAGAATTTCTCGCTCCAAACCAGTGATGATACCTACCATTGCTTCCGTTGCTGCACCCGCTGGCGCATCACCACCGATGCGCTCGATCGCCTTCATCAGGAAAAAATTACGACACAAAAACACTCTCCGAGCCGAGGCTAGAGAGTGTTTTTAAAAGATGTGTCTCTAAGAGAGTTAGACTTTTGCAGTCTGTTCGACAGTAGTCTTAGCGACCTTTGTCTTGCGGCTCTTAAGGCCACCGATGCGACCAGCAATACGTGCTAGTTCTGGGTTGGCAGCAAATCCGCCATTCTTGCTCAGTTTGCCACCTTTTTGTCCGATGGTTACGTAAAAGTTCTTTCCGTAACGCTTCTTGTTTGTCGCAGCAGCTTTCTTGCCGCCCATTTTTGTACCTGGCATACGCTTGGTCTCCTGATTATTACATGTAATCAGAGTGCGCTGCCGGCCGACCCTCCACGGTCGGTTAGCTAACTCCTAACTCCTCGCGGTTTATAGCCGTAAGGGGTTATGTGAGCAGATTGTAGCAGTATATTACGCTTGTGTCAATAGTAATGCTTATGCTGCTGGAGGAGTCGTGGGAGGTGTTGGTGGTGCTGGAGGTGCAGCAGCAACAGGGGCAGCTACAGGGGCCGCTGTGGTGGCAGAGAGATTGGTTGGATTTGCACCCTGGTAGGTAGCCTTACCAAAACCTAGCATCGGATAGCCCACAAAGGAGAAAATGCCGAGGCCAAAGACACCAAATGCCGCACTTTTACCAAACGACTTTGCAATATCAATACCGATAAGGATTGCTATGATGAGCTGTACGCCTGGGACAAAGAACAAAAGCAACCACCATCCTGGTCGTCCGGCTATCTCAAGCATCGTGTATGTATTATAGAAAGGCACAATAGCCGCCCAGCCTGGCTTTCCGGCTTTTGTGAATACTTTCCACATGCCTGCGATAACACCGATGAAGACTACCAAGTACAGCGCCAATATAAAGAGTGTAACGGCAGGATCCAATTCTCCTGAAGAGCTAGTCGAATAACTTGTAGTATATTCTGCTGCGAGAAGACTGTGCATTTGAAAGATTTCCTTGTTTGATTATTACTTTTAGACTACCGCATTCTGAGAGAATTGGCTACCCGGTTATGCTTATTGAATACCGCAGAATATCCAGAAACATCGAATAGTAAAGTTTGATTGAACTGGACTCGTCGATACATTGCCCGCCGCATCGATAGCATTTACTTGATAGTTATATAATGTATCGGCCTTAATACCGTAGTCCGCAAAAGCTTTTGTAGTTTGGCTCACTGGGGTAACATTCACATTATTTCGTTTCACTGAGTACTTCAGTGCTCCGGCACGATCATCCTTCGCATCATTCCACTCCAACAGGACATAATAATGGCCTTTCAGAAAGTCGTATATCAAGTTTGGCCTAATGCTTGTTGGGGCGGTCGGAGCAATTTTGTCGACGCTCGGCACGGGAGTAGGCTTTGGGGTCACGGTCGGCTTTGGCGTAGGTGTAGGGGTGGGCGTCGGTGCCACCGTCGGCTTGGGTGTTGGTGTTGGAGTAAGGGATGGTGTCGTCGTCACTGTTGGCTTCGCCGTAGGTGTTGGCGTGCTTTGTGTATTTGCAATGTTCGGATACAGACTGGTAATAGCTTCGCAAGCAAAGTTGCTCGCAGTACCGTCTACACACTGATTCTGTGAAGGCTCAACTGCATACATCTTAGTACGCTCGAATAGTCCATCGAGTAAGGACTCGCTGGAGACGTCGTCGATACCAAGCTTAGCCCATTTTTTCTTAGTCTCAGGGTTTCTGACTCCGGCAAAGGACAGGATAGCGCTATCGCACGTCGTATCTCCTACAAACCAACCGTAATCGCGCAATGCCACTGCGATAATCTTCGCTGTCTGCCGCTTGGCTGGGGAATAATTTTTTGTATTCAGCCATGCATCTATCTCGGCATCAGTATTTGTAATCGCAAATCGCATACCAGACGGAATTTCTTGAGGCAGGCGTACTCGCTCAGCCATTGTCTTCCCAGTCCTATAGTCGGTGGCTGCTGCTGCTCCGGCGCAGTTCGGCGTAGCTCCGGGTCCATTGGCTCGGCCGATGTCAGTTGCATTCTTCCACTCATGCTGTGTAGCTGGAGCAACCGCAAACCCACACGTCTTTCCAATAACATTAGTATAGTCATTCGTTGCCATTTGTGCCGCCGTACACGATGGCCCGGTCATTGTATTATAGGCTTCCATATATAATGCTGATCGAATCTCTCCTTGAGCAACTTCCTCAGGGGTGATTACCATTGGTGTGCCTTGAATGCCCATACCGCGCCCGCCACTGAGAACGGTGCTGGTATTCATGTTTGCAATGGTGCCATTCTTCTCCTTCGTCACTCCAGCAGTCCAAGTACACAAGCGCGTACGCTGGAAGCTAAAACTATCAAGACCGCACTGGACAAATGCCTCACCAGGATCAAGGAACACGCCCCACGCACCGTACTCTTTTGGATAGTTTGGGTCACGGTCATCAATGATTGCTATTTCCTTATCATTTGAAAGTGCCGGTAGCCAGGTTGGATTCCACGGCAGTGGTGTATCTGGTAGAAAACCCTTACCTTGACCATATTGAACATTGTAGTCAATCGAGTCCAAGTTTGATGCTATGCACTGCGGCTGCCCACCGCATACCTGTATCTTGATGGTGGTTGTAGCGCCATTCACAGGGTCGCTTGTTCGATAGACGGGTGTCGAGTAGTCGTTATTTGGATTCAGCCCAAACATCGTCCCAAACTTACCCTTCATAGCTTCTTGTTG
>CALKUN010000033.1 GCA_937996675.1 uncultured Candidatus Saccharibacteria bacterium | reverse complement strand
GAGGTACGGTGAGGGGTATTTTTAGTTCGTAAACGCAGTCAGGCGTTTAAGAAGTGAGTCGCATGGTAAATGTTACCCAATCACCGCTTCGATTGCGGCCCAGCTAGCATCGCGATCAGCTGGGATGACGACGGTCACTTCGTCGTTCGGTTGCGCCTTGAAGTACGTGACGCTCGCGAAGAGGACGTGGAAGAGCTTGCCGCCAGCCTCGACCATGTATGTACCGTCCTGGAGAACGACTTTACCGATGAGCTTCTTGCGCTCGATTGGTCCGATTTGCTTATAAATGAAGCTACCGTCATCTGAGATGGTGAGCTTGAGGATGTCACCTTCGACGAGTTTAGACTTTGAGGCGTAGTTGGCTGGGACGGGATAGGTCTTGTCGCCAGGGCCCATCATGTTCTGTCCATCGAAGACGCCTTCGATGATTTTACCGACTGATGGCGCATCAGTATCAAGTTGCGGTGCGGCTGGACGCGGCGAAGCAGTCTCCGGTGGAACTCCCATCGTATTGAGCTGGGAATGGAGATTCTTGATATTGTCCTCAGCTGCTTTGAGCTGGGCCATGAGCTCAGCTAGTCGTTCGTCGTTGTTGTTTTCTGTCGCCACCATCACTGCACTCGCTTTCTGTCGGTATTTTATAGGGTAATCAGAGCTGTACACCTTTAGCCGGAGTATATCATGCGAGCCGTATATGAGCCAAACACGAGAGGTATCGACACGGTGACCTTACACAAAAACACCCTCGTGATGAGGGTGTTTTTGATGAAGAGCCTGTAAGCAGATTACTGGAGTTCGACAGTTGCGCCAGCAGCTTCGAGCTTGCCCTTAGCGTCTTCAGCTTCGTCCTTGGTAGCATCTTCTTTGACCATCGTAGGAGCGCCATCGACGACACCCTTTGATTCAGCCAAACCAAGACCAGTGATTTCACGGACAGCCTTGATAACATCGATCTTCTTGTCGCCAGTGGCAGCAAGGTAGATGTTAAAGCTAGACTTCTCTTCGGCAGCTGCAGCTTCGCCACCAGCAGCTGGTGCAGCAGCCATAGCTACTGGAGCTGCGGCAGATACGCCGTAGTGATCTTCGAGGGTCTTAACGAACTCTGAGAGGTCGAGGACGCTCATCTTGTCGAGTTCGGCAACGATCTTTGCAAACTTTTCTGGGACTTCGGTCTTTACTTCTTCTACAGCAGCTTCTGCTGCTTCGGTTTTTGCTTCTTCAGCCATTATATATCTCCTTAAGTGCTACTTATGCAGCGTTTTCTTGCTTTTCTCTTACTGCGTTCAGTACCTGCACGAGTCCTGAAAGATTGGCATTCATCACGCGGACAAATCCGGTGACTGGTGCGGCAATCGTGCCAACTACCTGGGCGAGGAGCTGATCTCGACTTGGGAGAGCAGCGAGCGCCATGACTTGTTCTTTTGACAGAATGTCGCCGGTCTCATTGATTGCTCCAAGTACTTCGACAGCTTCATTGGTCTTGGCAAATTCGACGACGAGCTTGGCAGCTTCGACTTCGTCTGCACCAAAGGCAACAGCCATAGGTCCCACGAAGACTGACATATCACCGACTTCTTTGGTGCTCTCACTGATAGCCTTCTTGAGAAGGGTGTTTTTCGCAACGGCGAAGCGGATGCCTCGTTCGCGACCAGTGTTTCGCAGTTCATTGATCGATGGGACGTCGAGTCCACGGTAGTCGGTCAGAACGGCAAGCTTTGAACTGTTAAGACTGTCTACAAGTTTTTGTAGATCCTGGGTCTTTTGTTCGCGGGTTTTTGCCATAAATGACCTTTTCTTCTTTAGATATAAAAAATCTTTGGTACTTATCCTCCAAGGAGAACAGCCAAAGACATCGAGAAAACATTCATATTGAAGTGTTTATGGCCTCGGTAGCAGATTAAGACCCGGGGGTCAGCTACTGTCTTCGGTTCGTACCTAGATAATTTAACAGATTACGTGCAGTTGGTCAATAAAATATTCTCCTTATGCTTCGAGTACTACGAGGGTTTTGATAGGATATTGGGTGGAGCTATCGATCTTTCACAGAACAGGATACAGATATGACGGAACCGTCGCAGTATCAGCAGCTGCTCCGTGCCATTCTTGAGCACGGCAGCTGGTCACCAACGCGTCAGGGTCCTCGGACGCAGACGTATCTCAACTTCACGATGCGGTACAACCTCGCCGCAGAATTCCCGATGATCACCGAGCGGAGCATTGCCAATTTCTGGCAAGCACCCATCGGTGAGCTGGTTGCTTTCATCAACGGTGCTCGCACCCTCGATGAACTGCGGTCGTATGGCTGCACTTGGTGGGACCCATGGGGTTCCGAGAACAAGTGTCACAAACGCGGCCTTGAGACTGGTGACATCGGTCCCGGCTCATACGGCGATGTCTTCACCAATTTCCCCGGCCCTGACGGCACGATGTTCGACCAGTGGCCCGCACTCGTTGATCAGATCAAGACCAACCCCGAAGTGAAGACACATGTCATTACAAACTGGAAGGCTGGGCATCTGACGCGTGCCTACGGTCATCAGCCGACAGCCACCATTGCTCCCTGCCACGGGCACGTACAGGTGACCATTCTGGATGGCAAGCTCCATCTCACGATGGTGCAGCGATCCGGCGATGTACCCGTAGGCGTGCCCGCCAACATGGTGCAGTACGCGGCTATCGCGCTGGCGCTGTGTCACTTGACCGGATATGCCCCGGGTGAGTTTCATCACCACATCGTCAACGCCCATCTCTATGAGGATCAACTGCCAGCTGCACACGAGCTGGCATATGAGCGATCCTCGCCACCACTCCCGTTCATGAAGTATGTCGGCAACGCGACCGATATCAAGTGGGTGCGGGCCGACCAGTTCGAATTGCATGGCTATCACCCCAACGCACCCATGCCTGGGATTCCGGTGGCGACATGATCGGCATCATCGTTGCGATGGACTCCCAGCGAGGAATTGGTAACGAGGGCACGTTGCCCTGGCCTCGCATTGGGTCCGACATGAGGCACTTTCGTGAGATCACCGAGGGCCATGTGGTCGTGATGGGTCGCAGGACTTATGACTCGATCGGCCGGCCACTCCCCCATCGCCACAACGTCGTGGTGACCTCACATCCTTTGGTTGCTGAAGCTGTTCAGGTGGTTGCTGACCCTCAAGCATTTCTTGAGCCATTTCGTGACTCACGCGAGATGGTCTGGGTCATCGGTGGAGCAAGCTTGTATGAGCTGGCTCTTCCGATGGCTTCCGAGATGCGTATTACTCGAGTCGGCGAGATGTTTGCAGCCGAGAGCTTCCCTGCGGATGTGAGGTTCCCTGACACTGAATTGTGGCAGTGGGAGATGCGAGAAGATGTCCCGGTTATGGATGTTGAAGCCAAGCTGATGGTGTACTTTCAGCGCTGGGTGCGTGTTGCGCCGGCTGGCTCCCGGCTGTACGAGTTTTCTGCAGCTCGCGGGCCGCAGCAGCTGGAAGATATGCAGAATCTTCAGGCGGCTGATAAGTGCTATATGTGTTTCCCAAATCTCCGGCATACGCCGCTTAAGGCCGGCAAGCACTGGTCGGTGTATCCGAACACCTTCCCGTACAGGTACA
This sequence comes from uncultured Candidatus Saccharibacteria bacterium, assembly GCA_937996675.1. Lineage (GTDB taxonomy): Bacteria > Patescibacteriota > Saccharimonadia > CAILAD01 > CALKUN01. The sequence goes on along the minus strand of CALKUN010000033.1, from coordinate 34,880 downwards.
CCAAGGTGCATTGTCTGATCGTGCCGACGTGCCATCATGTCACGACGGCGACGTTGTCGCCCGAAGCCATGGTGGAGTACTTCGAGATGGTGAACTGGATTGTGCGCTCCTACAAGCTCACAGGCTATTCCCAGTTCATGCGGGCTGGCGAAATGACACTGACTGGTGCGAGCATTGGTCATCTGCATGGCCACGTCATCTCTCCTGACGTTGATGCCCCTGACTTTGAAAACATCAAAGTCAAGCTCGGAAGTCGTCCTCGCTGACAGCGCTAATGACTAAGCCTCCTCACCCTTCGGGGTGAGGAGGCGTATTTTATTCAATGGTCAGCCCTATGACTTCGACACCGGCTGCAGCCAGCACTTCGTTGCCGTCTAGGACTGAATAGCCGGAGCCAAAGAAGAGGCGGCTGATCCCAGACTCGGCCACCAGCTTGGCACAAGGAGGACATGGAAAAGTGGTGACGTACATGTCGGTCCCCTCCAGTGCGATACCGTGTCGAGCCGCCTGACTGATCACACTCGCTTCGCCGTGGACGAAGCTGGACAGGTCGAGGTGTACGCCCTTGTTGAAGACAGCACGAGGATCGCCCTGGAAGAGCACCGTCTCGGTAGATGGGAGTGGGTGGTTGTACCCACCGACCAGGATTTCTCCGTCGCGAACGACACAGCAACCAATCTGTCGCCACCAATCCGGGCTTTGCCGAGCGAGTCTTTGTGCCTCGACCCAAAACGCACCGTGCGCTTCGCTAACGGGGCCTGTGCTGGCTGGTTGAGATTCCAGCAGGATATTGTCCCTATGCCAGCGCAGGAACACCGGCCGAAACTCGGCTGGAATGTCTGTCATCACAGTGGACCACAGCTCGTGCATGATCGGCTCGTCCGGCATGACCACATTACTGTAGCCACGAACGAGATGCTGCATCTCGTCCTTGCCCACGGTCATCACCCGTACGTTCAAGATGCGGGCCAGCATGGCTTGCGCTTTGTTCGGATGAAGCCGGCGAATGTCCTTGACGAGGTAGCGCTGATCCAGGATGTCCGACTGTGTGACGATTGCGATATCGGCTCCGGGGTGTTCCGCGAACCAACGCAGGTATCCCTCATGGATCACCGGCACGTAGCACCAGATGAGTGTCCGTGAGTAGGTCATGTCATGCCTGCTTTCTTATCGGGGTCCAGTACGTCCCTAACGGTCGCACTGACGAGTTCGGGAATGGCATCGCTGAGGCTGTGTGCCAGCGCGGTTTCGAGTCGCTTCGCAATATCGATCTGTGACTTACGGATCTTAGCGCTGGTCGACGTCTCGGACATCGGATCGAGGACGACGACTTCGCCGCAGATCTCCCCTAGCTCGACAAGATCTGACTCGCTATAGGTTTCCGACGTCGCGATGAGGACATCAGGACAAATCGTCCGAATGATCTCCCAGCGTGGCGCTTCCGCCGACTTCAAGATGACATAGTCGACAGACTCAAAGAAGCACAGCATTTCGGTCCGTTCACCCTCCGGGACTACGGGCCGACCTTCACCTTTGCGGGCGCGTACTTTGGCATCACTATCGACACCTACGAGCAGTACATCGCCGCGTGCCTTGGCAGCTGCCAAGTATTTGGCGTGGCCAACGTGCACAAGGTCAAAGCTTCCTTGCGTAAGCACGATGGTGCGTCCAAGTGCGCGAAGCGCTGTGGCGATTTCCTGTAAGCGAATAATGTCCGGCACGAGCCGGTCCATCGGATCGACTGGCTTGCTGCCTGGGATACCGGGCATAACTCCTCCCTCTGTTTCTATAGGTACTGTTACCAGCTTAGCATTGTGTTTGGTGGCCCCAAAGCACAAGCTAAAACACCCCTCATCCGAGGGGTGTTTTAGCCAGTTTAAAAGACGGCTTACTTGCCGGTGACTTCCGTTGGGTCGATCCGGACACCGGGAGTCATGGTAGCTGAGAGGCTCACGCTCTTCACGTATGTACCTTTGACGCCAGTTGGACGGTTGGTCTGGACACAGGCCAGGACAGCCTTCACGTTGCTGACGAGATCGTCGGCTGAGAATGAGAGCTTACCGAGGGCAGCATGGATGATGCCAGTAGCGTCGTTCTTCACTTCGAGTCGACCTTTCTTGATCTCGCTGACAGCATTAGCTGGGTCAGCGGTAACGGTTCCGCTCTTAGGTGATGGCATAAGTCCCTTTGGTCCGAGGCTCTTGGCGTGACGACCGAGTGAGACCATCATGTCTGGAGTCGCGATGAGGACGTCAAAGTCGAATGTACCTTTGCCGATGGCTTCGAGCAGCACTTCGCTTTCAGTGTGGGCAGCGCCAGCTTCCTTGGCAGCAGCAGCCTTCTTGGCATCGCCAGTGAGAACAGCAATAGTGACTGACTTACCAGAACCGGCTGGGAGTACGGTCGAAGCACGGAGCTGCTGGTCAGCCTGTCGTGGGTCAATGCCGAGTCGGACGTGTACTTCGAGGGTTGGGTCAAACTTGGCCTTTGAGATCTTCTGGATGAGGGCTACAGCTTCGGTGACCGTATAGAGCTTCTCGAGCTCGACGGCTTCACGCATGCTCTTCATGTTCTTAGAGTACTTCTTCACGCGTGGCTTCTGAATGTGCGGAGTCTTTTCGCCAGCTTCGGCTTGTTCGGCCTTACGTTCAGCCTTAGCCTCAGCAGCTTCAGCTTCTTTGACGGCCTTGGCGCTCTTCTTGCCTGCCTTAGTAGTCTTAGGCTCTTCGGCTTTAGCGTTTTCTTCGGCTATGATTTCATCGACTGCTTCAGTCGCTTCAAGTACAGCTTCTTCAGCGACGATTTCTTCAATCGCTTCTTCCTTTGTCTCTTCTACTTCTTGGATTTTTTTTGCCATGATGAGTTCTCCTTGTGGTCCGAACGGCTTCTTATGGCCTCCCACGGGTTATGATTTTGACTGTATCTAAACTTACTTTGCGGCGACTTCTACACCCATTGAGCGAGCCGTTCCAGCAATAATCTTCTTGGCGGCTTCGAGATCGTTGGCGTTGAGGTCTTGCATCTTGGTCTCAGCGATTTCGGTGAGCTGGGCATCGGTCAATGTGCCGACTTTTTCTTTGTTTGGTACGCCGCTGGCTTTTTTGAGCTTGAGGGCTTCTTTGATCAGGATCTTGGCTGGTGTGCCTTTTACCGTAAAGGTAAAGCTCTTGTCTTCGTAGATCGTGATCTTGGTTGGGCACTGTGCGCCACGCATGTCTTTGGTCTGCTCGTTAAAGGCGTTGATGAAGTCCATCATGTTGACGCCGTGCTGACCGAGTGACGATCCGACTGGAGGAGCTGGACTCGCGCCTCCGGCTGGAATCACCATCTTGAGCTGGGCTGATACTTTCTTTGCTGCTGCCATAAAAATAGTTCCTTAATCTTTCTTCGTTATACTTTTTTCACTTGAAGGCTATCGAGTTCGACTGGTGTTTCTCGACCGAACATCGAGACGAGCACCTTTATCTTGCCTTTTGATTCATCAATCTCTGAGACCTGACCATCAAATCCCTTGAATGGACCATCGGTGATACCTACAACTTCGCCGAGGCTGAAGTCCATCAAGAACTTTGGTTCTTCTACGCCCATTCGCTTCTGGATGACGCGGATTTCTTCCGGGCTCATTGGTGAAGGGTTGGTGCCGGTTCCGACGAAACCAGTGACGTTTGGCGTGTTGCGGACAACGTACCAGCTGTCTTCGGTGACATCCATGTTGACCAGGATATATCCAGGGAAGATCTTGCGCTCTACAACGCGGCGCTTACCGTTCTTGATCTCGATCTGATTTTCCTTTGGCACAATCACTTCGTGGATGCGGTCGGTCATTCCCATAGTCTCGATGCGGTGCTTGAGGTTTTGGGCTACCTGATCTTCATAGCCAGAGTACGTGTGGATCACATACCATTGGGCGCTGGCGGAAGGGGTGCTCGGCTGTTCTTCGGTAGTCATAAATAGTCCCTGTCAGAGTTAAAGGCTTAATAGTTTTTCGAGCGCTGTGCGGAAAATGAGGTCGAGTCCGGTCAGGTAGATGGCAAGGATGACAGTGAAGCTCAATACGATGGCGGTTAGTGTCAGGGCTTTTTTACGGGTAGGCCAAACCACTCGCTTGAGTTCTTCGATGGACCCGTTGATGTATCGTATGAGACCTTGCATGGGATAATTCCTTTTCAACCTAAAAAAGCCGCACGGGCTTTCCCCACTATTCTATGTGTATTTCTACTCCTTGTCAACAGGTTTGACGCTGCTGTCATTGCTGCTTCAACCAGTCTTGGATAGCTGGCTTGTTGTCTTGCACTCGCTGCCACGCTGCGCCGAGGGGCTGGCGAACGACATAGACCGCCCCAAACAGCACCCCTCCGAAGACGATAGTGATCAATACTACGCGGATGAGGCTACTACGGCGACTGGCTCGATGCGGTTCGGTTGTGAAGAATCGTGAAACTTGAGCGGGATAGGTGCGGTGTGCAAGGTAGTGGTAAGCCAGCGACCAGTAGCCTTGATTCCAGAGTAAGAAAGCAGCCAACACGACATACATCAGCCCAGCTGAGGCCAAGCCAAGGAGGATTTTGCCGATGAGAGCGTGTTCTGCCGCATGGATGCCGTAGCTGATAGTAGCCCAGCTGATTCCAGCGAGGAGACCCACAGTGACGGTGACCATGATGAGCCACCAGACACCCATGACGAGCGTGCGGCCAAAGTTGTAGATAATCATGCCAAAGGAGTACTTCACGAGCTGCCATGCAGTGAGACCAGTTGACGCTAACATAACACGCGCCAGTGGGCGGTGTACCGAGAGAATGACGAATATAAGACCTGCGAAGACTATGAGGACATTAAGGATGAGGCCTTGAGTGAAAAGGTTTGCGGTGCTATTCTGGCTCCCTATCCAGATTATGGTGCCAACGATTGATCCGACGATTGCGCCACTGAGGGCTAGATCGAAGGTGCCTAGTGTGAAGCTACGGCTCAGCTTGTGAATGGCGGCCCACCAGAAGGCATGGCTGTCCGAGAGTCGGTGGTCGATCTGTCGTACGTGGACGGCGTGGCTGACTAAGAGTAGCGCGTGACGCCCAACCCAGATGAGAAAGAGTCCGACCCCGAGGATGAGAAGACGTCCGCTGAGGGCGCTGAACGATAGGTTCAGGACTCGATTGACGCCACTCGCAATCGTATTCCATCCAGGGCTGCCCGGGGTACTGATGGCCTCGATTACCCAGGGCGAGATCAAAAAGAGCCAGAACGTCGGACTAATAAGTGTGGCGATGAGAATAGCTCGAGTAGAACGCTTGTCATGGGTGACGTGAAAAGATCGGCCAATGACCTGGCGGATCATCGAAGATTTGGTGCCTCGGGCTGGCGCCGAAGCTGACGGTAGAGGCAGGCTGGGGTGCGTGATGAGCTCGCCGGTATCAATCGGGCTGTGCGACTGCTTGAGCTGTAGTGTTTTGCCGTGCCCCATTGTAAGCCCCTGCGGCAGCGGTCGCTCGGGGATGCCATGGTGAGCTGGAATGGCTGCCTTTACTGGTGCCGGCTTGGGCACGGCTGAAGTCGGTACGGTGCGCTTCTGTGTGCGGCGAATACCATCGATGGGTCCTACGGGTTGGTTACGGTGTGATTTTGTTGGCATGGGTAGTCTTGGTGGAGCGATGTGTCTGGTAGACCCGCCAAACCAGCGCTATTTTTTCGCGACGATTCAGACGGATACGACCTTTGGTAACAGTATACCGCTTTTGCTTGGCTCGTTCGAGAATCGATCGATACAATTCGAGTGCAACTTTGACGCCAAGCTGATAACTGGGGTGAAGATCGCGAATTGATGACTCGGCATGGTCGTAGTACGTTTCGGCTCGATTTGCCAAGGCTGTCAGCGTGCGCCGCAGCGCCGCCTGATTTTTGCCTTCGGCAAGGTCCTTCGGACTCAGTCCTTGGGCGCGCATGACGGATAGTGGCAGATAGATCCGGCCGAGCTGACCGTCGGCTGTGACGTCGCGAATAATATTGGTGTATTGCATGGCGATGCCGAGCTGCTTGGCGCCCTCTAGTGTCGCCTTGCGATACCCGCCCAGGACTCGAGCTGAAAGGATACCGACTATGCCGGCCACCATATAGCTGTAACGGTCGAGCTCCTGCAGGGTCGTGGGCTGGCGAAAGGTAATATCCTGAGCTACTCCTCGCAAGACTGTCTCCATCTCGACAATCGGGAGCTTGTGGGATTGCATGGTGTCAAAGACGGCGAGCCAGATATCGGGTGCTATCTCGGCTGGCTGTTTGGTGATGAGGGCTTGGCGCATGGCGCGGATTTGGGCAATCTTTTCACTTTTATTGAGCTTACTAGCGTCAACAATATCGTCGGCCGTACGACAAAATGCGTAGAGGGCTCGAATGCTACGGCGGGTATCTAGGTCAAAAAGCAGCGAAGCGAGCCAGAATGTCGAGCTAGCTTGTCGAGTGACCTTGCGGCAAGCGACGTAGCTTTGATGGAGCGACAGATCAGCCATATTAGACCGATCGTTTGACGAGATAGTCGGTCAGCGCGTCAAAGAGTATGGGGACATCGCCAGCCAAGGCGAGCTTCTTGAAGGCTTTTTTAGCAGCTTCGGCTTCAGCCTGGGCCACAAACATTGTTTTCGCTTTGGCGCCGTTGTCGGTGAGGACTTTGCGGACCTGCTTCAGCTCTGCGCCGGTGAGATTGGGCTGGCCCAGGTATTTTTTGAGGATAGCTTTTTGAGCGTCGTCAGCAAATTCAAGTCCGTAATGCATAAGGAGCGTGTGCTTGTTTTCTTCTACGTCGGTCGTGTTGGACTTCCCTATTTCACGACTCGATCCAAATGTACCAATGACGTCGTCGATGATCTGGTAGGCCACGCCGGCGTGTTCACCATATTGCTTGAGGACGTCGAGAATAGCCTCATTTGTGCCAGCTAGGCGTGCGCCGGACTGGAGGGGCGACACCATTGAGAAATAGCCAGACTTATTGAGATAGATCTTGCGAATCTGACTTGGTTTGATGACTTTTTGGAGTGCAGCTTGGTCTTCGACAAACTGGCCTCCGACCAAGCGAAAGTGCATCTTGAGAAACTCATTTTCGAGCGCCTTGGCATGATCGGGCTCGAGCCGTATCGTGCGAAGGCTCTCAACAGCAAGCATAAGCGTAGAAATGCCTGACATCAGTGCGGCATTTCGGGCGTGGGTTGTGGCTACCTCGGGTGCGTGGCTACGCTTGAGTGATTTCTCATATACACCATAGATATTCAGGCCGTTGTGCCGGGTATGGTCTTGGTCCATGATGTCGTCGAGAATGAGTGCGCTATTGTGATAAATCTCCCAGGCTACAGCAAGTTTGAGAAAGTCATCATATTTTGTGCCGCCCGCTAGTCGCCAGCCGAGCCAAACCATAAATGGCCGTAGACGTTTGCCGCCTCGCAGTATGAGCTTCTTGGTCTCGAGCATCAGCTTGCGGTATTGTGGGTCGACTCGACCGGCCTCGGCGATTTTGTGATCAAAAAACAGGGCAAGTTCGCGGTCTACATCGACTTTGATCTTGCCTATGGCGGTTTTAAGGAGTTCAGCTGGAAGTGGTGTGTCTGTCATGATGAATCCGTTCTACGACCAGCTTACCAGATAAGGTCACCATAGGTACACCACTACCAGGATAGGTAGACGCACCCACAAAATAGAGTCCTTTAACGGCTCGGCTGACATTATGCGGACGGAAGAATCCGGATTGGAAGAATGTGTGGCTCAGGCCAAAAGCTGATCCATTTGTGAGGTTAAACTTCGTCTCAAAATCTTCTGGAGTGAAGACAGCTTCGGTCTGGATGTGCCTCCCAATATTGACGCCCAGGTCAGTCTTGAGACGGGCCAGTACTTTAGCCTTGATTTGCTTCGTAGCCGCACTCCATTCGACGTCGCCCTCGAGATTTGGTACTGGTACGAGTACGTAGAGTACGTGCTTTCCTTTTGGTGCTAAGGTTGGATCTGTCTTGGTGGGTACATAGAGATAGAAGGCCGGGTCTTCGGGTAGTTTCTTGTCATGAAAGATCTCCTCAAGGTTGTGCTTGAAGTCTTGAGAGAAAAATACGTTGTGGTGTAGGATTCCATCGAGATCGTCGTCTACGCCCCAGTAGAATAGGAGCGCGCTGCTGGCTTGCTTCAGCTTATTGAGTTGCTTATCGGAGTAATCCTTGCCACTACTCGGAATGAGTTGACGATGCGTGTAGGTTAGATCTGCATTGGAGATCACGATATCGGCCTTGAGATGGTCGCCTGATTCGAGATCGATCCCGGTGACGCGCTTGTCCTTGGTGGTAATCCCTTGCGCGGGCGTATTGAGTCGGATGTCTACGCCAAGGTCCTGACAGAGTTGCGCGAGCGCTTGTGGCAAGGCGTGCATACCACCTTTGGGATACCAGATACCGAGACCAGTCTCCATATAGCTCACCACACTATATATAGCGGGTGCTTCGTAGGGTGTGACACCAAGGTACATTGATTGAAACGAGAAGAGTTGTCGTAGACGCGGATCATCAAAGTAGCGCGAGACAAAGCTATATAGCTTGGTAAGTCCGCGTCGACGCAACAGTTGGATACCAGCCTTGAGGTCGATGAAGTCTGTGAGCTTATCAAAGTTTTTATCGATGAACTTGTGCCGAGAGATACGATACATCTCGGCGACGTCGGCAAAGAAACGGTAAAACTGCTCTGGCGCCTTGGGATCAAAGCGAGCCAACTCGGCCGCAAAGCGGGGCAAATTCGAGCTGACTTCGAGGGTTTCACCATCCGGATACCAGACCTTATAGTTTGGCTCCAGCTGCAGCAAACTGATGTAATCATCGAGGTCCTTGCCGCAGTAACTAAAAGTGTCATACAGCACGTCGGTCATCATGAGGATCGTCGGACCTGTGTCAAATGTGTAACCATCCTGTTGGAGGCGATGGGCCCGCCCACCCACGAGACGCTCCTTTTCGACTATAGTGACCTTGTATCCGTCATGGGCGAGACGTGCGGCAGTACAGAGCCCGCCGATTCCGGCGCCGATAACAATAGCAGTTTGTTTCATGCTTATTAGTATATAGGTAAAATGACTTGACTCAGAATTCCCATACGGAAATTCTGAGTCGGAAGGGTCCTCAGCTGGACTGTGTGGTGCGACCGAGGACGAGATCGATCACCGTCTTGAGTTCCGCGATGGCGGCGTCGCCCAGCGAGCCGGGATTGCGTTCGCGGATGGCTGCCACGCTCTTGGGCTTTTTGATGATCTTGCTGATCTGCCGGGTTGTCAGTACCGGCTCATAGGCCCCGTCTCCCTGAGATCCGTTGAGCTGACGCCCAAGCTTGGTCAGGGCCTTCGTGATCTCGTGCTCTGCTGAGTCTTGGGCTGACCTGCAAATGGCTCTCAGGGACTTGGCAAGCCGCGCATTGGTGAGGCTGATGCCGTTGGCGTGGCTCATGACCTCAGGGAAGGCCACCCGCAAGGCCCTGATCGCCTCGATGGTGATCGGCTTGGCGGGAGCCGGCTTCTTCTTGTGCGAATGCTTCTTCGCCCTCCTCTTGCTGGCGCTCCGCTTCGAGGGTGCAAGCTTCGTTTGTCGCTTGCTCTTCCCTGCCTTCTTGCTGGTGGTTGGCATGGCTACTCCATCTGTCGGTACAAAGTGTGTGAATTATTAAAACACTGATATTGAAGATTTGCAATAGACCAATCATGTCGCGGCTTGAACTGGTATCATTAATACATGCAGAGTATTATCTTCTTATTTCACGCGCACTGGATGTACCTGGCTATACTTGTGGTGTCCTTGTTTGGACTCGGTATAGCCGATTGGCGCTATGGATTGGTGATATTTGATTCGAAAAAGCGCCCAGCAAAGACATCACCACGGCTTCTGGCATTTATCTCAACGCTTGTCGTCATGCTCACACTGTTTTTGTTGTGGGATATCTGTGGGATTATTCTCGGTATCTTCCGTACAAATCCTCAATACACGCTGGGGCTGAATCTGATTACGCCCAATCTACCTATAGAAGAGGTGCTCTTCCTGACCTTGCTGGTCTACGTGACGCTGATTGTCTACAAGCTGGCGCCGAGTGTACCCTTGAAGGGAGTCTCAAAGTGATTCGGTATCTCATCTTGAATCTTGCTTGGGTTGCTATCGCCTGGATTGCTGCCAAGCGTCTCAAGCTAGAGAGCGAGCCTACGGCACTCGTCGTCTCACTCATTATCCTCTATTTGATGATGGTGATATTTAATACGTACTTAACATCGCTACCTATAGTAGAATATAACTCCGCGTACATACTAGGTGCGAAGATTCTGACCTGGCCAATCGAAGATGTTGGCTACTTGCTTGTCGCAATCTTCCTTGCTCCCGGGCTATACACGGCATTCTTACAACACTATGAATCAACTCAACACATCGCCACACCCGCCAAAACGCCACCGCCACGTAGACACACCAAGTCACAGCGCCCTCGACGTCGTACGCGAAATACTCGCCGCTAGTCGTCCAGTCAGCTGGGCGAATACTGCCATTCCATTTATGGCTGCTTTCCTAACGAGTGGCGGCCAAATCAATGCTTTCTTTATACTGAGTACAATATTCTTCCTTCTTCCCTACAATCTGCTCATGTATGGAGTAAATGACATTTTCGACTATGAGTCGGATATCAAAAACCCTCGCAAGGGTGGCCTCGAGGGTAGCTTGGTGGCTCCAGATCGTCGGCGGATGTTCTGGATAGCGATCATCCTCATCCTCATCATTAGCTTGGGTGCCTTATGGCCGCTCACGTCAGTAGTGGGGCGCTGGACCCTTGGTGCATTAATCGCCCTTGCGCTGTCGTATTCTGTTAAAGGTTTGCGCTTTAAGGAGATTCCGATCCTAGACTCGATCAATTCAGCCTGCCATTTTGTTGGGCCGGCAGTATTTGGCTGGCTCGTGAGCCCCAAGGGTGAGGTCGCCTGGATGGTTGCAGTGGCTTTCTTCGCATGGGGCATGGCTAGTCATGCGCTGGGGGCGATTCAGGACATCAAGCCTGACCGAGCTGGTAAGATCCGATCTATTGCTACGATGTGGGGTGCCCGAAAAACGCTCCGCTTCTCATTTGTGCTGTATGTGTTGAGCTGTATCCTCACGGCACTGATAGCCTGGCCGGTGTCTTTGGCGGCCGCATTTCTCTTACTGCCCTATGTGCTCAACGCAGCCTTCTTCCTCAAGTACACCTCCGATGCTCAGTCCAAGCTGTTCCGGCGGGCTTGGACCAACTTTCTGTGGCTGAACGGCTTCGTCGGTTTCTGGCTCACCCAGCTCCTCCTGTATGTGTTTGACCCTCTCCAGCTCGGCCCATCCCGCATCGACAATATCCTCCTCTTCTGCCTGTGCTTTAGCATCTTGCAATTTGCACTCATTGGATACAATCTGACGGCTTTTCGCCGCCCGACCACCAAGCGGCTCGAGGAGTGGCCTCGTATGAGTATCTTGATCCATAGCTACAACCAAGCTGACAATATCGCTAGCACCATCTTGGCTTCGCTTGGCCAGGACTATCCAGACTTTGAGATTCTCCTGACTGACTTGGGCTCGGACGACAATACTGTCAGTATCGCCGACTCGTACTCTGATAAGCGCTTCAAGCGAGTGAGTATTGCGCCTATCGAGGCTGGTTGGAGTGTGAATGCTTGGGCTAGCGATCAGCTCCTCAAAAAAGCCACTGGCGAATATGCTGTACTCGTCTCGGCTGACACTGTATTGCTGCCAAACGCCCTGGCGCAGATTGCTTCACTCATGGAAGAAAAGCACGTCCACTTCCTCTCGCTTCTGCCGTCAGACCAAAACAAATCACTGGCTCAGAAGACGATCTTGAGTCACAATCAATACCTCCTGCTATCGGCCTACCCGGCTGCATACTTGCAGGCTCATGCCCCCGAACGCTCATCTGCTCAAGGTGGCATTACGGCCTTTGCGGTGCATCCTATTCGTGAGATTGGCGGTTTCTCAGAGGTTCGAGCCAGTCCTCTGGAAGATCAGGAGCTCTTCCGTCGAGCTCGTAACCTCGGGCTCAAGGCTCAACTCTACCGAGCCAGTGACCTTGCGACCTCACAAAATCACCAGGGTATCCAAGCTATCCTCGAAGACGATATACAGCGTTACTATCCGGCCCTGAACTATCACTTCCCGATTGTTTGGTTCCTGACGTTGGGAGGCTTGTTTGTTTTTACTCTCCCGTCGCTAATCTTGATCTGGGATATCTTAAGCGGCCAGAACATTCACGCGCTACTCGCGGTCATCGTGATCGTAGCTCACCTTATTACTCGTTGGATCGTAGCCCTCGAAACGCGTCAGAACTTGCCCGCTCAGATACTGGCACCGTTTACGAATGTATTTATTATGGGTGTCCTGATCGCTTCTATGCTTCATTACGAGCTCTTCAAACCTCGGTGGCAGACACGTACTGAGCTCGTCGTCTAGCGACGAGGTGGTGCAGCGAGAGGCTGGACTGGTGCTGTAGCTGCGGGGGTCTTCGGGCGACGCAGGAGCGTAATGGCGAGCCCAATCGCGCCAATGAGTACGATGATACCGGCTGGGAGAAGTGAGGCACTGAGTACGCGGGCTATAAAGACAGGAGCCAAGTGCATGGCGATAGTTGACTCTGTGACAGCATCTGTGGCTGGGTGGAATACAGCCGGTACAATAAGTCCAAGAGCTAGCCAGAGGCCGCCTTCGGACAGGTAGCTCATCGATACCGCCTTGAAGGCCGATCGACCCAACTTGCGGCTCATGAGAATAACGAGAAGGCTGAATAACGCGGTTGCGCCGATACTAATCATGAATGCGAGCCGGAGGGCTGACACGCCGGATTTCAGGTTCTTGAGGCCTTCGACTACGGCATCGCTTTGACTCGTGGTGGTTTGCGGCTTGGCTGTGTTTGAATTCGCTCCCGAAGCATCACCACTGTCTGACTCACCGAGTAGGTCGCCTAGGCTGGATAGACGCAGCTGATCAGGCACTTGCTGGCTGAGTTGCATCTGCAGCGCAGTGAGCTCTAAGCCACTCAGTCCCCCGTCGCTGAGTTCTTTGATGAGCGCATCTTTTGCAGGCTTGATCACAATTACGACATCTGGCGGTGGCGTGTCGTCGGGCTGATTGAGCCAGGCCGCAATATCGACGATAGCAGGCTTGAGCATGGCTTCGATCTGCGCGGTATCAATAGCTTTGTTGAGGCTGGTCGTGAAGAGTTCCTGGTACTTAGCTGGTACTTTTGGTGACGAACCAAGTCCCTTCCGGGCTTCAGCTGCGACCATATCGTAGATCCCGCTTTTATTGAGCGTATCACTCATACCGGTGCCAGTAGCGACGAGCTGGAGGAGTGAATAGCTCACAATGAGGGTAGTGAGTGAGGCAGCCAGGAGGAGCTGAGTAAAGAATCGCAAGAACTTCATAGTAGTACTGGTATTGTACCTTAGTGACGGTCGATAAGTCTGCGGAATCGATCGATCCAATGTGGCCGCAGACTGAGAAATTGTAACCCAAGTCCGATAAAGCCCAGCCCAGCCCCCAGGAAGAGCCAGCCAGCCTGGAGCTCATCGAGCCCAAAGAACACTCGACCCATCTCCCAGTTCATCAGGGCGAAGAGAATGAGTGCCGAGGCTACCGCCACACCCGCGACTCGACGCAAGTAGTGTGGTGATGTCGATACACCCATGGCTCGGGGAGCAGTAATGAGCATCCCCATTCCGAGTACGAGTACGATTACAAAGGTCGTCATCTGCAGGTCCTGTCCGCCTTGTTGCGCTAGGATGTAGCCAATGATGGTAATGATGCTGGCTATGATACCGCTGGCCAGTACGAAGGGCAGGATGCGCGTAAGAAAGCCGGCTTCGTGCGGGCTGCGCTGGCGGAGTCGTGGATAGTAGGTCCAGAGCAGGATCGGTACACCGATGATGAAGTAGTTGAGTACCGTAATATTGCGCGGCGTGAGTGGATAGGGCTGGTGTGCGATCAGCGAAGTGACGATGAGGACGAGGCCGATCGTGACCTTGTTAAGGAACAGGCAGCCAATCAGCTCAATGGTCGTGATGGCAGCATCGGCCAGCTTTACGGCTCGTGGAAATTGGTCAAAGTCATTGTCGAGCATGACGATATCGGCTAACGATCGAGTGACTTCGGCAGATGCAAACATACTGAGCCCGACATCCGATGCCTTGATGGCCAGCGCGTCGTTTGCGCCATCTCCCACCATCCCCACGATGCCTTTTTCGCGACACAGCTTGATGAGCTCGGCCTTCTGCTCTGGACTGACCCGGGCAAAATAGTTATTTTCGTGTACGATGGCTCGTAGTTTTGCCTTTGGAAGCTTCTTGATGTCCTCTCCGCTTATGACGGTTCTCGCTTTGGGTAGATCAAGGGCAAGTGCGATACTGCGGACAGTCTTCGGGTGATCACCGGAGAAAATCTTGATATCAACTGATCGTTCCCGGAAGAAATCAAGTACTGGTCGCGCATTTTTCTTGAGCGGCTGAGCATAGCTGACCACACCGAGAATCTTGGGCTTTGACCCAGACGTGCTGGCGATGGCGAGAATACGCTCCCCCTGCGCCGTCATGGTGTCAGTCTGTGTCGTGAGCCAGGTATTATCATGGTCGGATAGTTTGTCCATGATGGATTCTGGTGTACCGATATGGTAGGTGTCCTTGCCCCTTCGGATTGATCCGTAGCCACTGTGGCTCGAAAAAGCTTTGATGACTTCTGCTGGATCTGCACGGGTGGCAAATGGTGTGGCAGCAGCCAGCTCACCCTCTGGCTCAGTCGCTATGAGATAGCTAGCTAGTATGCCCTTCACGGATTTCAGATCTTGCTTAGGCGCAGCTAGGATCGTCTGAAAGGACAGAAATCCTTCGGTCAGCGTACCGGTCTTGTCGAGGCACAGTATCTGGATGCGCGCCATCATCTCGATGGCCGACAGTCGCTGGACGACGAGTCGACGTTTCATCAGCTGGACAGCGCCGTAGGCGAAGAGAATCGTAACGGCCAGCACGAGACCCTCTGGCACGATCGTGGCGGTGAGCGCAGCGATCTGTACGACAAGCGCCGCCGGGCTGGAGTCGGTTGGACTGGAGCCAATTCCCCACCCTTGGCTGGCAGAGAGCGCGATGACTGAGAAAAGCAATGTATAGGTTAGGATACTAATCATCCAGGCGATCGCCCGCTCGATCGGCGTTTGTTTGACGCGGTACTTGCGTGCGATCTGCATGAGTGAGCCGTTTCGAGTAGATTCCCCCACTTGCTCTACGCGGATCTGTCCCCGGCCAGCCGTCACCCAACTTCCGGCTAGGATATTAGCCTGTTTCGCCTTTGCTAGCGGAATAGACTCGCCGGTGAGAAAGGCTTCACTGACTTCAAGGCCGATGGATTGTTCCACGACGCCATCGACAGGACTGAGATCGCCTCGCCGTAGCTCGATCAGCATGCCTGGCTCTACCTTGTCGAGTGTCACTTCAGCAATAGTTGTATCGTGCGCCACCACCCGTACCTTGCCGGCGACTTTGTCGCGCAGTTTCTCGAGCGTCAGGCGTGCGCGTACTTCTTGGGCAATGCCGACACAAATATTAATTGTGAGGACACTAGAGAGGAAGAGTGCGTCTCGACCTTCACCGAAAAATAACAGCAGAGCTATGATTGTACCGATGACGAGGTTGACGATACTGAGCCCATGGCGTCGAATGATGCGCCGTATATCGATGCGCAGTTGCTTGGCAGCCGTAGTAGGTTTCAGGACGCTCACGCCCGACTCCACATTGGTGAGTAGCTCGTCGGTCGATATCCCTGAATATGCATACGGCTATTTTAGCATGTACTCGAGGAGTATTTTGCTATGAAAGTGCGCGTAGAGCGTCTATAGTAGTTTCACTATGGCAGAAAGTCTGCCTTGTACCAGGAGGACCATGGATCCCCACTTCTTACTGGGCATCAACGCCACCTATGGCGAGATCGACTTCGCTCTGAACTCTCCGGCCAGCGGGCTGGTCATACTGCGACGCCGGCTAGCGGAAGATATCTCGACCCGACGCATGATTCACTCGCGGCAGTTAGTGATTTGGCGCTGGCAGCTGGAGCGTCGTATCCGTCGGCACAATGATTTCTACCTGCAGGAGTACCGCGGGAGCTTTGCGGGCCTCGCAAAGGATTTTCCTCAGCTCCAAGCATTAACAGAGGAACAGGCTCACTTCGTGATTGTCGCTCAGGCCTACTACGCGACACTGCAGTACAGCCAGAGTATCTTTCACCGAGTCCCTACTCACCTTCGTCCCATTCCACCGTTTCACGGTCTAGTCACTGGCTAGGCCGTGTTTTTATTCAGAAGTGTTGCTTCACAGCTCGCACGATAGGCCGTACAGTCTTGGGACTGATCTCGTGATATGTGACGATTGGTACGAGCTTTGTACTGGGGTGGTTCTTTTTGACGAGCTTGAGGTTGCGAGACAAGACGAGCTGGTCGAGGCGACCATAAATGAGTGTGATCTTAAGGTCACCTGGTATCTTGTCGAGGTCGGCCAGGGCAGTCTGGAGCTCGATAGTGTGCGCCAGTGATGATACGGCTGGGTACCAGGTCTCTTCATCCAGATAGGTAGATCCGACGAGACGCGGCAAGGCACGCATGAGCGCCTTTGCCGAGCGAATAGCTGCAGACTTCGGCAAGGCGCGCATGGCTCGATAGAACACGAGAAAACCCTTGTCGAGCGTAGCCTCAAACTTGCGAGCTTCGTCCTTTGCCTCGGCCCGACGATAGACTGGGAGTCCGACTAGCACCATTCGTTTGACGCTCCTAGGATGCAGCGACGCGTACCGGAGTGCGACGAGTCCACCCATTGAGTGGGTCACAAATATCTTCTTACCCCACAGCCCTCGCCAGAAGAGTGTCCAGGCGAGGCTACGCTCGTGATCGGCCGTGTCATACAGGAGCTTGGTCGGCTTAGGGCTGGCTCCATGCCCGAGGAGATCGACTTGCACACAGCGATAACTGCGCATCAACTCAGCAGCAGTCTCGTCCCAGATATCTCCGCGGGATGCGAGCCCGTGGAGGAAAATCACGAGTGGTCCCCGCTTCCCGCGACGTTCGATGTGGAGTGTGTACGGTATGCGTAGCCAGCGATGGAACTTTTCGGGAATGCTCATTCCTCTAGTATATCAAGCTCTGTGTGATTTATTCTGCAGAAACAGTCTGGGTGCGACGTAGGCTGTACCAAACTCCAGCACCGGTGAGGAGCGCTAAGACAATAATGTACCCGATTATTCCTGGCAAGAATTCAAAGCTTGCACTTGTCCCAGCTCCATCGATGCTTTTCGTAATCTGCAGAAAATGAAGCGGCCCAAGTCCGACTATGCGTTTTGTTGTTTCGGTCGTACTCGATAGGCTCGAAGCTTGTGCAAGAAATATGATGAAAAACAACGCGGCTCCACCAGAAAATACTGCAGCGAGCCATTGTCCAATGCTCTTTTGCGCAGTTGAATTGTTATGCATAGGTATTGATCCCCTTCCAATAATAGTTATTACGTCGCCGCTCGACACTGAAGATGCATATCGCAATGATATTTGCGGTAATAATCCAAATGATGGATTTAGCTTGCAGTGTTGTGGCAAGCTTGAGTGATGTCGAGATTTTTTCTAAAGCAATAATAAGACAGGCACTAATTGTGGCGCTGAAGAATTCAGCTGAAACATCTTGCTGACTCGGTACGAAGAGTGTGCTCGTCAGGAGTGCGGTTGTGCTGCCGAGCGCTAATTGACCTAGGATTGCTAGAAGCATGGTCGGATGATGGCTGTGGGATATGACCAGACTAAGCCAGATCGGTGCTGTGACAATGGTGCTGAGTATTAATCCTGTGCAGATCTGTTGTATCACAAAGAACAGACTACCTCGGACCATAATTATTTCAGGTGCGGCTTCCGATCGAGTGAGTCCGCGAATATCCGATGTAGCGAGTGAAGCTATAAATGATAATCCAATAATGATTATGGACATATCTGGATCGCCACCATTACTCGATTGAAGCCACATGTATGTGAGCAGGTTGCTGATTCCGGTCAGCACAACCGCAGAACGGATTATCTTGGGGTGCCGTGTCACCTTGTGCGCCAGCCATGTATTTACACCGATCGGGAATATACTAAAAGAATAGACTGCTGTCGACTTGCGCTGTCGAGCGTGTGACCATGTCTGCACGCTACGAGCCAGCCAATAAAACGGAATGACTATGAGTACTAAGAGTGTTGCGAAACCAACAAGAAATGGGTTTTGGTAAATCTGGTAAGTTGTCATGATGCGCTCAAGCAGCTGCAGCTCAGCGGCAACGAGGAGGGCCATAAGCAAGAAGTTTAGAGCTATGGAAGTGTGAGGTTGGTATGTACCCAGCCCGATGCCTGAGAGTGTGCCTATGATAATACTCAAGATACAGAGATATAACGGCAAGTGAAGAGTGCTCGCTATGATAATGAGCGGTCCAATCGTAACGATGTACAGCAGCCCTACAACCACTAGCCCGGGCACAAGGGCGATGACCCAACGGCTCAACTCTGACACTGGCATCACACTAAGTATGTCATTTATCTGATCATCGTGTAGGCCATAGCCACTAGCTCGGACAATCAACATAATAAGCCCAACTACAATTTGAATCGTGAGAATGAGCATGATTGCTACCCAGCTTTGAAAGAGGTCCGACGGCAATTGCAATGTACTGAGGCTACCGGTGACGATGACATCAAGCACAGTAGCGATCCCTATGGCAAATAGTAGACGCCGCCAGGCTGTTTTCTGCGGGCGTAGCGAATTTCGACCAAAGGTATGGACGATAACAGCCGAGAATAAAGTTGACGTCATGCTGTCTGCTCCACCATCTCGATAAATATTGATTCAACCGACTTCCCTTTCTTGCGTAGCTGGTCGGGAATGAGCTCATGGGCAATCTTACCCTCGTTGAGGAGAATGATTTTTTGGGCCAATCGTTCAGCCCACCATAGATCGTGGGAGGCTGTAATAACCGCCGCTCCGCGTTCTACTTCTTCAAGAATAATGTGTTCAGCGGCAATAACTGCGAGTGGATCAAGGCCATTTCTGAGCTCGTCAATAATAATACCTTTTGGCTGATGCATGAGCCCGGCTATGATTTGCACCTTTCGCTTATTGCCGTGACTGAGCGTCATGAGTGGCTGGTCCCAAAGTATGAATTTTAGAGCCTGAGCTAATTGTTTTGCGCGTCGATGCATGTTCACGTAGCATCCAGCCTTGGCGTAGACTTTTTCAAGGAGTACTAAGTATTCACGAGCCGTTAGCTCGGACACAAACCAGTTGTCATCATCAGGGATGTATCCTAGATTACGCTTGATGAGCGCTAGGTTAGGGCTCATTGGAATTCCCATCAGACTGACGCGTCCATGCTGCGGGAGCGTTATGCCACTTAGATTATTGAGGAAGGTTGTTTTGCCACTTCCATTTGGGCCAACTATACATATGAGTTCTCCTGCAGATACTGTCATTCGCTCAACCTCAAGCTGAAAGGTTGACGAATGATGATACTTGAGCTGCTCTACTTCAAATATCACGTGCGGCTCCTTTCTCAAATGCTCGTACGATTGTCCAGCCATCACCGAAGCTCGGCAGGAGACTCAGGAAGTGGCAGCCAACAAAAACCCAACCAATAGCCAGCCATACGGGCTCATGAGTGATGGTATGCAGCAGAGTGCATAGACCGAGCGCAGTTAACGCGCCGGCCAGTGGTCCCAATACTGCAGAAAATAGCTCCCTTTGAGCGGATTGCTGCTCGTGAAGTATGCCAATTCTCCAGCCATTACGAACGATGGCTGATGTTTTCTTGGCTTCCCCTAATATCATCACGTGCGCGTATTCGTGGCAAATAAGACTTATCAAAAGCGTGACGTAAGCACCGACACTGAGTGCAATAAAGTATGACATTGAAATAGTCCCGATTGCGACGACCAGACTGCATGCAAAACACCAGAGCAAGAGCAGGAATCCTGTCGCCCTACTGAGTGCCAGGACGAGCGAGTAAAAGTTGGTCCGGTCTCTCTGCTGGACCGCAGTTATCTTTCGATGAAGAAGAAGGGCACGAGTAGTAAGCATGGCTCGCTCTTTGACTGCTCCTATTCTGCGCCGTATCTTCAAAGCACCTATTGAATTCAGCGTAAGAATAAGGCCTTCCCCTTGTGCTCTATCTATCTCTTGTTCTTCAAGCTTACCGACAAGATCGCGGTAGGCCATCGGTTGCAGCTTGAGGCTCCGCAGTATATTCACGATGCGACTATCGAGCTTATGCCGTGCGGCCACTATTGAATCAACCAGGTGCGTTGATTCAATAGTGTAGCCGTAGCCTAGCTCGATAGTGTCATGATTACTGAGTATGAGCACCCTGCTACTCCTTTACCGGCAGACAAACGTTGCTTTACCGTGCACAAAATCCATTACGACGTTTTTAGCACCCTTCCAGCCACAGATGATGTAGGCAGCAGCAGCAACTCCAGCTAGTGAAATGACAAAAGCAGCCGCTACGACGAGTATGGCTACTTCTTTAGTTGCGTATTGCGCTGTGTCATCTAATGTGATCAACCCGTTCACGATGTATCCCTCCCTGAATTAGTGATAGCCCAGGTATACAGGTCGATAAAACTTTTCGTCAATAGTTTTTTAAAAGATTGAAGTTACATATTCTGAAACGCTGTATCTCTCAAGCACTATCACGAGATCAAATGCTTATGTCGTAGTATTCTACCTAAGTAAAAGCGCTATTACGAAGTACTTATGATTTCTTCAGCCGTGCGATAGTCTCATCCCAGTACTTACGTAGTCGCTCAACTATTCGCTCGGCCCACACAAACTCGGTCGCGAGTATCGCAAAGCCGACGATGAGCACTGGGATGCCCGGCCCTGGGAGTACGATCATCAGGGCGCCGATAATCAGAACGGTGCTGCCTACGAGTAGGACAACACCGCGTTTGATATGTTTGAAAACGAGTCTCATATGGTTACCGTACCATGTTTGAGGCGAGAAGTGTGTGAAGAATCATACGATTCTTAATGAACGGTCGGTGCCTTGGCTGGTCCATCCTTCATCATAGACTCGATGTTCGGGATGCTGAAGCCAGCTACGATACTCAGAACACTGAAGCCGAACGCAATCCAGAGAGTATTCTTGATCGACTCGGTGATGCCGTTCTTCACATCGGTCTTCACAGCGGCGCCAATCTTCTGCTGCTGTCTCTGGTAGGTGTCGATGATCATCGTTCGTTGTGAGGCTGGGGCGTTTTGAAGGAGGGTCTTTACCTCTTGAGGAAGCTCTTGCTTGTCGCTGTTGCTACTCATGCCACCATCTTGTGCGGCAGTCTTAGCCTGCTCGATGATCTGGGGCTTTACGCGATCTGGGATCTGTATGTCTGACTGGATATTTGCGGTAATCGTACCGGCAATACTCGTGAAGAGTGCAGCGCCTATGATGGCGGCTCCGAAGCTAGCTCCGACCTGACGCATAGTGTTGTTTACTCCACTGGCTTCTCCGGCGAGGTCTGCACTGACGGCTGAGAGTGCGAGGTTGTTTACTTGGCTGAAGATGAGGCCCATACCCGCTCCGAACAGGACCAGACCTGGGAGGAGCACTGAGGCTGGTGAGTCAGGCTTGAGCATGAAGATCATAGTGAGAAGTGCGAGAGATGTGAGGACGAGCCCAGCGATGATCATTGTCTTCGGGCGAGCCTTGCGTGCGATGAAGAGCGATAGTGGCGAGATGATGAAGACCGTGAGGGACAACGGGAAGAGGGACAGGCCGGTGTGGAAGGCATCCAGTCCGTGGACTGACTGGTAGTAGATTGGGAAGACGAAGATCAGACCAGTCATAGTGAGCGAGAGTGCGGTGTTGACGAGCATACCGCTGACGAACTGGCGGTTCTTGAACATACGCATACTGACGAGTGGAGTGTGTCCCTTGGCTTCTCGACGGAGTTGATCCCAGACGAAGATACCGAGCAAAAGAAGTCCAAGTCCAATAGCTACAGGTGTGATCGAGAGGCCGAAGAAGTCGAAGGTAAAGCTGCCGAGTGTCCATGGCTTGAGTGCGCGCCACCAGCCATAGCTTGAGCTTTCGATAATACCGAAGACTAGCGAAAGCAGACCGACAGAAGTGAGTCCGACGCCAACAAGGTCGAGCTCTTTCTTCTCGCCGAGGTCCTTACTCTCCTTAATGAGTGCAGAGCCGATCAAGAGAACGATAACGACTGCGATGTTGATACGGAAGCCCCAACGCCATGAGAATGAGCTGGTGAGCCAGCCACCGAGAATCGGCCCCAATGCACTGGACGCACCGGCGATCGCACCGAAGATTGCAAAGGCAACAGCACGATCCTTACCCTCGTAGTTTGTCAGGATGAGTGAAGCAGCTGCCGGCATCATGAGAGCTGCGCCGATGCCTTCGACGATTGACTCCCCTACGAGGAGCATGCCGATGTTGTGAGAAATGGATGCGACGAAGCTACCGATCGCGAACAGGACTGCACCGAGCATGAACATCTTCTTGCGACCATAGAGGTCACCGAGACGACCACCCGTAATCGTGAAGGCCGAGAGAACGAGTGTGTACAGAGTGATGACCCACTGAATGTCGGTAAAGTTTGAGTTTAGGTCTTCGACGATGTTACGAAGACTGACGTTGAGGAGTGTCGTGTCGATGATAATAATTGCGACCGCAAGAGCGATGACTACGAGCTTGCCCCACTTTCGGAAAGCCGTCTGCGGTGCTGCCTTGGCTGAGGATTTTTGTGTTGTCTTGCTTGCTGAGGGCATTTTTGGTTTCCTTTCGAACATAAAGATCGTGCTAATAATTACTTTTTTTTTGGGCTGCCTTGGCTACATGGCTGAGTAGAAAAAAATCGCCAGCGACACCACCTCCTGTGGGTTCAGCTGGGTTAGATATGTTACCTACTTACTCATTACTAAATAGTTTAGCTCTAGCATTGGCACTTTGTCAAAATGTGCTAGACTGGATTTCAATATGGAAACAACACAATCACCCCAACCAGATAGCGCAGAAGCAACACCAAATAAAGACACGAGCTCAACACTCGAAACAATTCACAGACTAACAGTAGAGGCGGCCGAAACTCGCGAAAAAACTCGCGATATTCGTGAACAGCTCAAGGATGTCCTAGATCAGAACGATGAATATCGTGAGATTAGCGATCAGATCAAAGAGCTGACAAAGAAGCGATCTGTCACGAAGACGCTTCTCGCAGAAGACAAGGACTATCAGTCACTCACTGCAGACCTCGATGACTATCGGCTGAAGCTGAAGGACATCAATGAGATCCTCAGCCAGCACTTGGTCCTCTACTACGACCAGACGCAGCAGACAAAGATTGTTGATCGTGACGGCGAGACACGTAGTGTGCTTATCTCAGCCAAGCTCGGTCGAGCCGAGGCCTAATACCCTCTTGCGCAACTAAAAACGACTCTGCCACCGAGCAAGAGTCGTTTTTGGTTGCGCTGTCAGACTACTTTCGTTTGGATTGTGAGTTATTGCTTGGCAAGAGGAGCTCTTTAGCCATTTTCCCTGCAAGGCCAAGGATAGACATAATTGCAATTCCGATTCCGCCTAGTACTGTAACCGCACCTCGCCCTGCCTTGCCGCCGACACCACTCAAAGCCGCAGACTTAACTTCGGCAGGAGCTGCAACTAGAGTGATTGGTGGTGCAGCAGCGGGTGGCATGGGCGCTGCGTAGGGTACTTCCATTGTGCTCGCTTTCGGCTGTTCTACTGCATTAGTGTCGTTTTCAGGAGCTTCAATGACTTCTGCAGTTGCTTCAGCGCCATCTTCTTCGGCCAGCCGTTGCTGGGTGTCTGCTTGGATATCGAGAAGACTGTCTCGGAGTTTGACTGGCGTATCGTCGCTGTTCGGACCTGATTCGCGGCCTTCAGGTCCTGAGCGCTCGCTCATTGATCAGTAGGCTTGGCGTGTTCCTCTGCCTCGGCGGCATCGGCTTCTGCCTTCGTGACGTGTATGGTACCCGGATCATGTTCGGCTGGACTGTAGAGTGAGTAGAGCTTGAGATCCTCGGTGCCGTTATTCACGAAGTTGTGCCATGTGCCGGCTGGTACGAGGATGGCCATGTCAGCCGATACTTTACCGTGCTCAGATACAGCATCCTCGCTTGGTCCTGTGAAGATAGTTGCTTCGCCTGCTTCGACACGTAAAAACTGATCAACGTGGTGTACCTCGAGTCCGATCTCTTCGCCGGGCTTCACAGACATGACGGTCAGCTGTGTATGTTCACCAGTCCAGAGGGTGGTACGAAAATTCGTATTGCTCGTAGTAGCTTCTTCAATATCAAGAATATAGACTTGCTTGTCATGGTCTGTCATTGCTGTCTCCTATTATGTATCTATTGTATACCCTGCGTACTCGATGATGTTCGAGGGATATCTAGAATATTAGCGTTACTTCGTAACAAAGTAGGTTTGGGAGGTTTCTAGACAGACGCCCACACTTGGAGCGCTCGAGTTTTGAGGAATCGCTACGTTAAACCAAGCATAGTTCGCACCTAATACCGTGCAGGCGTCACCATTCTCGGTGACAGGATCTGTATCTAGCGCCCCATTCCTAAATGTTACGCTGACTCCATCCGGTAGCCCGCCCCCATCAGGTGCATCCAAGTCTACTGCGACGACAGATTGTCCAAGCACTTTTTTATTCCTGCCTACGTAGTCTAGTAAGGTTGCTGTATCAAGGGCCGCCGTACTTCCCCCATTATTCCCCATAAAAGTATAGACAGCCGTGTATAGTAACCGAGCGTAGGCTTTTCGTTCATTATCTCGGCTTGATTTCTGGGCGCCGGTAACAGCTAGGAATACTACGACGATAATGATCGCTGCGATTGCGAGGACAATAACGATTTCGATGAGGGTAAATCCTCGACGAGAGCTATCTGGCTGGGATATCTGGCGGTTCATAATGATTATGCTTATCCTATCAAAGTCTATGAATTTTCGCTACATTCTTCGGATTTATCAATGTTTGCTATAATTATGAGGTTCTACAGGGGTGTAGCTCAGTTGGCTAGAGCGTTGGTCTCCAAAACCAAAGGCCGTGGGTTCGAGTCCCTCCACCCCTGCCAAACAGAACGAAGAAGCAAAAATTTTTCTTTTTCAGTTAATTTACCCCTGTTGTTTGGGGTATTTTTATTGGTTCGGTTAACGTTATTTGCCATATGCTAAAATCTCCCTTGATTGAGCACTTTTACGTGCTATTGCTTGTGCTAGCTTAGTGTATTTAACAGATACAAATCCGTCTTTAAGTACCATTTTTTCGAAAAGTTCGGTTAAAATAGTTCGTTTTTCGTCGACCTCGACTTCATCGTCAATAAACTGCTGTTTTGCTGACTGTGTAAGCTCTATTAATGTAATACCTTCCATATACCTCTCCTCGTAGTCTTGACTCATGCCTCCTTTCTGCTCACTGAGCTCTTTAATTTCACTCATAAACGCCTCGTGTTTCTCACGATAACGGTCGGTCGATATATCGCCATTCAACTTGTCGTCGTAAAGCATCTCATCCATGCGCTTAATCTTAGCTATGCGATGTTCGATATTAGCTTTAGCTTGCTCTGTGTCACTTAACTGCAATTTAAAATCTGACTTCAGAAGGTCTGTCAGCCAAGCAATTACCATTTGAGATGGACTTATCAGGTCGTCAAGCATGTCTATCACTTGTTCTTGTATGACTGACTCGCGCAAATATTTCTCTTGTTTACATTCAGGTAGATCTCGCTGGCACGCTCCGTAGTATTTGCCTTTCTGCTTTTGCCAAGTAACAACCTTATTGCAGTGACCGCAAACAATCATGTTTTTAAACAAAGGATTATGTAGTCTTTGTTTAGGGTTGCGTTTGCCATGGAGTTTTTCCTGAACCTTATCAAACATACGTTTAGTAATGAGTGGTGTTTGCTTGCCTGGGTAACTCTTGCCATCAAAAAAGTTTATACCTATATAGAATGGATTACTTAACTGTCTATGAACTGCGCTTTTTGCATACGGACGTCCGCCGCGTGTTACTATTCCCGACTTAGTCATTAGCTCGGCAACTGAATCAATACTTCCGCTCGGACTCAGGTAATGCTTAAAAGCTTTCTGCATGGTTCGGTACGTTTTCGGATTTGGTTCATGGATTCGTTTTCCATCTTTTACGACTGTATGATATCCGGGCGGAGGTGGTGCTGGAAGCCATCCTTGGGCAAGTTTCTCGGCCCAACCCTTCATAGCTTCTTCGCGCAAGTTATCAATATAGTTCTTCGCCATTACAACGCGTATGCCCCAGTTTAGCCATTCTTGAGATCGCGAGTTTTTGTGCATGATTAGACTATCTTTCACGAAGTGGACGTGGCGATGCTCGTCTGCAACAAGCCAATCGTGAGTTTCTACCGCATCATGCAAATTTCTTACATGTCGATCCACCTTCTCAATAATGAGGTGCTTGATATCATGGTCGGCAATATATTTCATTGCTAACTTAAAAATTTTTCTCTGTGATGACTTGGAGGCTGTTTCAGTAATCTTAAATGTTTCTGCTACCCAGAGTTCTTTACTCTCAGCGTAGTTTTTAAGTAATTTGATTTGTGAGTCTAGTGAATAACCTTCATCTTCCTGTCCTTTTGACGATACTCTTGCAAGAATTACAGCCTTACTATCGTTAGCTTTCATCTTGCAGCCCAGGAATTATTTTTCTATCTCCAGCAAGAGACTCATAGAACGAAACAAGTCGGCGTGCAACTTCTTCTGCGTCCCTGAATGTCACAGAAGATTCTGATTCAGTCTCAAGAATTGATCGTAACAGCTCAATCTTCTTCTCGTTTGGAATGCAAAAATCCGAGACTACTTCTTCTGGCTCCTGATTTTCGAATATGTCCATAATTACCCTCCGAACATAAAAAACACACTGGAGATCAGTGCGTTAACAATTCGACTAACTAGAGATTATTTATCCCAGGGTCGTCCTGGCTTTGGTCGTTCTTTTAATTCCTGCTCTACTAGAGACTTTAGTTCTTTATCGCCGGCATTTGCCAGTAACTTCAGAACAAGTTCGCTCAGAGTTTTGCCATTAGCCTTGGCTACGGCTTTAGCACGGTCTTTGACCGCTTCCGAAACCTTAACTTGCATGTTTACAATCTTTCTGGACATCAGCCCTATTTTAACGCATAGTGTTGCTTTTTTCTATTTTCCGCAGATATCACATACTATCGTATGCTCTGTAATTGCAAGCAATGTATCGTCTGATTCTATATCGATATTGTCCGCTAGGTCGTAATACAAACACGCGCAAACTTCTTCTAATGCTTGTTTTTCTAGGACTTCTCTATCAACCATAATTACCCCTTATTCTACCCTCAATTAGCCGAATTGTTAACGTACAATCTCTATATAAATAGTATTACTAATTAAAATAAAAAGCAATACTAATTACCATATTTCTATAGTAAAATTTACCCCATATGCATACGGGGTAAAAAGTCATTAATTAACAGATACAAATATACTCTATTTACTTTATCTCTCTTTATACTAAAGTATAGTAAAGGAGAACATAAACGTGGCGGAGAAAAAGCAACTTACAAAACAGCAACAACGCCTCTTAACTCTTGTCTATAAATTCAGATTCATAACTGCCCCATTACTAGCAAAACTACTAAACATTAGAAAAGATACAGCATATGAATCACTACAATCTCTACATAAACTTAAACTACTAGATCGTGTGTATGAACAGTCTTGGAGAATTGATCGAAAACCAGCATATTACTATCTCAGCAAGTCAGGTGTTACGACAGTTAAGAAAATCCTAGAACTAGATGATCGCGCAGTAAACTCCGTTTATAACGACTACAGAGCAACTCAAGAATTCATTCGAGAGTGCTTCAATAACTTGGAGTGCTATATATCAATAAAAAAGAAACTCCCCGAAAATACCGTTATTCGGACTAAGACTGAGATTAACCGTTTCAAGATATTCCCAAAGCAACGACCTGAGTTGTACGTAAAGACACCAGAGGGCCACGAGGCTTTCATCATTATCGTACCGGACAAGCTGCCATACTTTGTTAACAAAAGACGTGACGAGTATTTAGAACATAGTGAAGAAGACGGCTGGAATGGTGCATACCCTACCATGGCGTTTGTATTTAAGGATAGTCGATCAAAACTCGGCTTCTTATATAAAGCTCAAAAGAAACTTGAGGAGCTTGGCTATGAGGAAAACGAAATATCTATAATCGCAACTGACATTAAACAACTTGTAGAGGGCGAAAACCCCGGCTGGGCGAGTGCGTTTAATCCTACTAAATATGTAAGTTTGGTGAGCTGAGCAGTTTGAGGTCATACTCAGGACTACATATTAATACTCTTCAGCTCTCATGACAGTGAGATGCCTGCGACAGTCATTGCTTAGCGGATCACACCACTCTTCAAGTTCCTGATCATAGTAATCTATCTTCCAGAAGAACTTAATGCCAGCTATTTGGAAACTACCAAAGTCATGCTCGCCATACGGATCGTTTCCTTGATTGAAGTCACTGTAATCTCTGACCGCAACGAAAACGTCATTCATCATGTGAGTTAACGCAACTACACCTGAGGTAACGGTACATCCGATCATTGATCTTCTGAATTCATCGTTAAGTTTAGCTATTCTTACGGCAGTATCATTTGTGTTCATAGAAATCTCCTTAAATTAAAAATAGAGCCGTTTAATGTCTTGCTCAGGACGATTAATTAATCTTGATTGTTCTGTACAATCTCGTACCAATCAATTCTGCCTAACGACGATCCGAGTAAGTCACTTACAACTGATGCATCAAGATCATCAAGGCCATATTCACACCTAACCCAGTGCTCAAGTTCTTCAACCTGCTCTCCGATACTCTCGAATGCCTTTAAGACATGTTGCAGTGCATTGTATGCATACTCATCGTTGGTGAGCCATAAATTCATGACCCACGTTTCACGGTTGCACCAACCGTTGAAGGTTAAAGTTTGTATTGCTGCATCATGCATGACGCTATCCTCCTTTACTTTTTGTAACGGAGGTTGAACACAAGGCCGCAAGGCAAAGTAGTCAAGGTGGAGACTTGTACTACCTTGACTACTTTGCTCGGCCTGTACACTTAGAGACCTACGGAAAGTAAAGCCCTCATGTATACTTGCCTTAAGAGGTTTGTGTTTCTTGCGAGAGGACGTAAGCCTCTTTATGTGTTTTTTGCCAATTTGCGCTAAATTATGTCATCATCTGACTTCAGGAAGTACACCACAGTCTTCTTAGGGGCGGTATGTTTGAAAACCCTTTCTACTAATAATCGAGCCTTTGTCCCTAAGTACGCTCTTTGTGCTGCTTCATCCCCTTTATCAGTCAGCCATTTTGGAGATGTGCTTATGAGGCCATCCATTAAATAGTCACTTTTTGAGTAAGCCGTTACCTCCACCTTAACAGGTGGATCATAGTTATCAGACTTAACAGTCAAAGTGCCAATTTTACCTGCGTCAATGAAATATAGTCCTTCGTGCAGGCCATCCATGTAGATTGTCTGAACTGGCAAAATTTGATCAATGCTTTTAAAGTAGAGTTCATTGCCTCCATCGGCCATGGTTACGAAGTTTTTATACCTGTGCTCAATACTCCAGATGCCCATCCCTACTGCTACCACTAACCATTTTCTGCCGTCCATTAGAGATAGCTTGGTTAATAATTTCGCTATATCTTTTCTGGTAACCGGCTTACTGGCAAGGTTACTCAGAATATTCCTATCCTGGTTTGTGGCTATTTGAGAGCCTAGCTGTTCACCCATGAATTCATTGCCGTATCCTATATGCCAATCTTTAATGAACGCTTCTTTATCGAAGACTTGATTAATGCCTGATTGCATAAATCCTTTTTCTTTTCTTGATTCATCTGATTTAATTAGCTCTTTCCCAAAAAGTTTTTCAGCCAAAGATGCTTCAATATATGCTTTATTAACATTTTCTCGAAGTTTTACTACCTTCTCATCATCTATATCTTCGTCAATGAGTTTCGTATTCTCCCAGTTGTGGCGTATTTCAATTAACTTTTCTATTAAGTCTTTTAGTTTGGTTGTATTTTCAGGGTCCTTTTCAGCAACAATATTTAGTAATGGATTGTTCTCGTTGGATGAAGTTGCATTGGAGAAGAATAAGGTTTGCTCAAATAACTTTTCCTCTCCATAAATATCGGTGTTTTGATGAATAGTTTTACCGAGCATTATTTCAACCCAGAGCGACTTTAATACAAGGTCGTAGCTTGGCACGGAGTGCATCTCACCATCTGCAAGTAGGTCTCGAGTGTTTACGTGCCATTTATCAGCATAATCATTGTCTGTACATTCTAAGAAAGTTCGAGTTAGTTCGTGTTCAGACCATCGGCTAATAATATTTACTATTAGTTTGCCGAATTCACCATTAAGTTCACCTTTATTGTGAATATAGGCGGCAATAATAAGAATATTGCATTTAATTAGTGAGTAGGTATCGAGTTCAAGCCGGTCGTAGTGGCGATCACGCTCGACTCTTTCAAGTATTTCTACGAATTTCATAAACGGTACATCAAGCTTATTAGAAAACGAAGCTAAGGTTAAACTTCTAATATCACTTAATCGTCTTTCAAACCAAAGCTCTAGCGTACCGTCATCAGACTTTGTAATGTCTTCTTTTAGCTCTTTGAGTTCATAGACAAGAATGTCAGTATGCTCCTTAAGTCTGCTAAGCAAAGATTCTCTTAGGTCGCGTTGTGTAGTACTGAGATTTTTATTCCAGGCATTTGAATATACAAATAAAGAGATTGCATTAATCAGTAACCTATCATACCGAGCTATTGAAGTGATATTTTTTGAATGTATACAATTTAGCGAGTTGCCATATATAAATCGAATAATTTCTCTGTTGATATCCGGCTGGTCGTACCTTACTGATTTTGCAGTAAGATCACTTAAAATTTCAAACATCTTCTCTAGACCAGTGCTTAATTCATCGCCCGCAAAGCGACTAATTTCTTCAAAAGCCTGACCAAGTTTATAATCATCTTCCTGTTTGGATTTAATAAAGTCATCGACGCTATCTAATACGACTTGTAACTGAGTGAAAGTTTGATTAATGAGTATCGTGTCACTTGATAATATTGCTTTATTTAATTGCTGATCAAACTCACCCAGTAATTCTTCAAGCCAGCGCACATCAATATCGCTCTGCGGTAAGATCTCGAAGCATTTAACAAGCGGTTTACGTAGTTTTGCAGTATTAGAGTAATCTTTGGGGATAGAGATTGTCATAAGCGTACGATCCCTTTTGATTGAATTTGTGGGAGACACATTAAGATTGACCACTATGGCCAAACTTTTTCTGTTTTGCTGCGAAGTATCCTTTGTTTCACCAATAATGTTGAATTCTTTATCTCTAATACGAACTATAGTTGCGAGATCTATATTGTTTATAAAACCTGATTTTTCTGAACGAATTTCTAGGTTAATTAAATCATCGTCTGGCCGAGCTTTCAGGAATGATCTTTTTACTGTTTCTAGTTCTTCGAGTTGTTTGTAGAATTCGTTGTGTTGCTTTCTGTGTTCAAGCATTTTATCAAATGATTTGTTCACGGACTGCTTTAGAAAATCGTTAATTTGTGTATCAAAAAGATCTGGTTGAAAAACAGTTGTTAGGGCGCGATATATTGCTATTATGTTTAACCAAAACAATAGGAGAACAGGAAAGTACAAAAAAGACTCACGAGGCGATACTAAGATCAACGTACTGCCAACAAGTAACAAGGTTATGATTTCGCGAAAGCTTACTACCCGAGGAAGTAGTTTTCTGTAGATGTACCCAGAGTTTGCCATCTTTTCTAAAAACAAAATAAACAAAGGTATTTGGATTGCAAGAACAGCAGACAAATAACCGAGAGTGTTGCCTTTATCTAATACTTTGATACTGCCCGGAAAGATGTCATTAATTACAGGCAATGAAAGTATGAAACCCCAAATAAGCCATGCGAGTATAAGTAAGGCGCACCATAAAAAACTTCTGTACCAAAATTGATACTTATATCTTAGTTTATATATGTACGTTTTTGTGGACATAAATTATGATAAAACCTTTCAATATTTGCCCACCAGCGAACTGACAAATTTGTAATCATAGATTAGTCTCGTCAGATAACTTAATTCGCACTTTTTCACTCATAATATTGGTACTTACATAACCAAGTGCATCTACGTCTGGATCATAAAGTTCAATCATATCTAAATCCTTACGCGGGAATACTCTCGCACCTTTAATCTCTTTGCCGTCGATTAAGGATTGTTTGAGTTTGTCATACTCTTGCTGGTCTAAAAAGAAATCAATATCACCAACTTGTGCTCGATAGATGTCGGGTTTACGTATGTATAAATGGGTATAGGTTGTTTCTGGAATGTCGTTGTGTGCAGGAATAACTATTGGCTCGAGTAGCTCAAAATATTTCTGATTCGGATCGTCTGATGGCTCTACGATTTGGTTCCTAATAGCTACTAATTTCTGGTATTCATCATCGTAGTGACAGAATACCCCCATGTTCCCAGCATTTGGAAGATATTCGCCAAAGGTTTGTTTGCATAGTTTATAACAGGCAAAGTGAATGTATTTTATTGCTTCCAATAGTTCGTCTTGATTTTGAATTGGGCTAAATCTATAAAGCTTCATTGTTTCTGCCAGTCCCTATATCCCCTCAGAAGCCCCGTACATTCTTCGCGTAACACTCCGCCAACTATTTCAATCTTGCCCCGTGTAGGATCGGCTGCTCTTCGAGACGTCTTTGCAAGTTGCTCGGAACTGTAGTCATCATATTCGTAGTTATTGTCAGCAACATCTTCGGCATACGCACCAAAAACTATACGATCCACACCAGCCCAGAGGGCGGCACCGACACACATCGAGCAGGGTTCGAGTGTGCCATACATTGTACAGCCCGCCATATCCATTAGATCATTATCTTTAGCAGTATTACGGATGCAATCGATTTCACCATGATTTGAAGGATCACGTTTGCCCCAAGGGTTACTCAGACCTCGAGCAATCACTTTTCCATCTTTTATCATGATGGCACCAATGGCAGCGCCACCGGTTGACTCAGCTTCTTTAGCAGCATCGATGGCTATTTGCATAAACTGTTCGTCTGTCATAATTCCACCCTCTTATCGATGTAGAAGCCATCTTTAGTCTCGCCATCATTGGTCCAGCCTTCTTTTGTAATTGCTTTGTAAACCCTTGTTGGAGCATTATCCGTACAATTCTCTTGATCAAGCTTAAATACTTTGGTGGAGGTGTTGTAGAGTTCTATTGCATCATCAAGATATTTTTCATCTAATAGATTAGCTTGCGCTCGTAAATAGAGACCTACGCCTTCGCCTTCTGGCGCGCTTGAATCAAAAATTGTTATATATACATTGGGATTTGAAGCAATATTTTTTGAGTGTTGTGCTCCTTGTGGTGACCACCAGTAAATATCAAAGTTCTTATCAAAAACATACCACACCGGGGCAGCCCAAGGCGCACCACTTTGGTCTACCGAAGATATGGTAGCGTACCGTATTTTTTCAAGAATTTCCTTGCCTTTGGTATTCATT
The DNA here is from genome assembly GCA_937996675.1 of uncultured Candidatus Saccharibacteria bacterium. Classification (GTDB taxonomy): domain Bacteria; phylum Patescibacteriota; class Saccharimonadia; order CAILAD01; genus CALKUN01. Next base: position 1,180 of record CALKUN010000033.1, on the reverse strand, counting down.
AGTTAATTCTCATAAAGTTTTCTCTAAGTGCCCTCATGACTTCAGTAATATCACCCTCGGCCTTAAAGAGTGTGTATGATTTTTCTTCAAATGGATTGGCATGGATATGGAATTGTCCTTTTTCCATTCTTAACTCGTCGCCAGGTGAAAGTAACTTATCAAAAGAACCATCACCCTCAGGGTCAAATATAGTCATGTTACACTTGCCAGCAATTTGCTTTAGATTTTCAAAAGCTTTTGGCCTGTTATGTTTTGGTAACTCAGAATGAGGCGGTAGATACATTACGCCAGTCGTAAAGTTCTCGTCTGAATGACTAAAACTAAATTCAACGCCAGTTGCTGGATCTCTCCAGGTCTCAAATGTTGTCATTATCTATCCTCCCCGAAGCCTAAGTAGTTACCTGCATACCTTGTGCCATTGAGTTCGTGCCATAGCGCACAAACACCGGCAGTGTAGCTAATCGCCAATCCAAAGTTGTCTTTTTCATCTTGAGTAAGTGGCTTGGGTGCCACTTCGTCATATCCTGAAAATAACATGTCGATAATTTCTTCCTTGGTGTAATCGGTTTCTAGACGCATTGATAGGTAGGTGCGTGCTAAGTCAATGATGCGGTAGTTATGTTCGGCAGTTTCCATGTCAAATACGGCAGTTACCTCGTCACCTTCAGCAAATACATTACCAAGCCACAAGTCTCCGTGAATGAGTGTTTGCGGGAGATCGGTCTGGAACAGTTGCTCACCATCTGCGATGAGTCTTGTGATACCTGGCTTTAGCTCGCCATCGTATTTTTCAAGATCTTCATGGACATTCTTGGGCTGAAACCACTGCATTTTACTAAGAGGTACCTCGGTATCATCAAGCGCATCATGAAACTGTGCTAACGTTGATCCGAAGCTATGAATAAGATCGAGCGAAGCGGTTTTTGGGACTTCACCCGCAATACGTTCGCTTAAAGTAAAGGCCAGGCCATTATGTTCACCGACATGCTTGCCATTATCAAACGTTAGGTAGTGAGGGGTACCGATTCCCACTTCGGCAAGTCGATGTTGCATTTCGACTTCACGTTCAACCGTCTCAGGAAGTTGGAGTTTAAGAATTCGCATGACGAATTCTGCACCATTGGCAGCCCTCAAGTTATAGGCATCATTGGCAAAAGCATCTCCATTCTTTTCACTATCA
>CALKUN010000032.1 GCA_937996675.1 uncultured Candidatus Saccharibacteria bacterium | reverse complement strand
CAGTTGCGGCAACGTACTTGTCTGGATTGAGGTTCTTTGTAAACTCAGCAAAGTAAGCTGGACCAAAGACACTGTCAGCATCGGCGATGTGAGCCCACTGATAGCTATCGGCAATCTTGAAGTGTTCGAGGGCTTGCATAATAGCGCGAGCCTTACCAGATCGAGGCACGCTTAGTACGTTCGTTACAGACAGAATCTCACGAGCGAGATCGGCTGTGCCGTCATTAGAGTTGTCGTCGACAACAAAGATGTCATCGCGATTCTGGCCAGAAGCCAAAGCAGAACGAATAGTATCCTGAATCACCAGGGCTTCGTTATGTCCCGGGATAATGAGGGCGAGTTGTCGTGGCTTGTCTTGTATGGTGTTTTTTAACATAAGTGTTTCACTTGTCAATAGTTATAACCGCTACACTATCATAAATAAGATACATTGTCAATATATTTAGTGTAAGCTTGAGCAGGATCTACAAAAAAAATAACACCCAGACAATCCGGGTGTTATTTAGAGAGGGCTACAGATCTAGAGTCGAGCGACAGCAGCCTGAATACGCGTGCGAGTCTCCTCTACTCCGAGCACGTTGATTGTTTCGAAGAGACCCGGTGCGGTCGTACGTCCAGTAATAGCAATGCGAATACTCGAGAAGACTTCACCGGATTTGTAATCATGCTCGATTACCAGATCACGAAGAGCTTTTTCGATCGCATCATGGCCTTTGATATTCTTATCGACGCTATCTAATGCAGCAGCGGATTGCTCGAGCATAGTCTTCACTGTCTCGGGTGCCACCTTAGTAGTAAGGAGATCCTTGGTGACCTTGGGTCGCTTGAAGAAAAAGCTCACAAAATCGGGCAGCTCTGAGAAGACCTTAATGCGTTCACGCTCCAGGAGTACTGCACTACGGATAAGCTCAGACGAGGTGTCATCCCGCAAGACATCAGAGGCTTTGAGCTCGACAGTAGCTCGCTCGACATATTCGTCTTCGGTCAGCTTCTCGCGGATGTAGATACCATTCATCCAGTCGAGACGCTCGAAATCAAACTTGGCCGGACTCTTTTGTATTCTATCGAGAGAAAATTTCTCAACAAGCTCATCGGCCGTAAAAATCTCCTGCTCGGTGCCGTCATTCCAACCAAGCATAGCCAGGTAGTTGATCATAGCTTCTGGCAAATATCCCTTATCTCGATATTGGAGGGCATCGGTATCACCGTGTCGCTTTGAGAGCTTCGCACCATCACTGCCGATGATGAGCGGGAGGTGCACCCAAATTGGACGCTTCCACCCGAGAACGTCAAAAAGTACGGCGTGCTTTGGGGTTGAGCTAATAAATTCATTGCCGCGCAAGATATGTGTGATCTCCATCAGGTGATCATCGACCACATTAGCAAAGTTATACGTCGGAAACTCATCAGCCTTGAGCAAGACAAAATCTTCAATCGTAGCTGGATCGATTTGTTGTGCTACGCCATCGTGGGCCTCCCAGTCGATAGAGCGGCTCTTGAGGTGTTTCATACAGGCTTCGATATCTAAGCGAATCGGGAATTTACCATCCGGATTGGTCGACTTTGACTCCATACTGCGTCGGTACACAAAAGCGGTTTTGGCGATCTGTGCAGCCTTTCGCATATCTTCATACTCGGCCGTACCAATCACACTCTTATAGGCCAAACCGGCGTCAACAAGCTGCTGGACGTACTTTTCATACTCAGGCAGTCGTTTGGACTGAACGTACGGCCCAACGTGCCCAGTCTCTTCCCCTTCCCAAAAACCCTCATCCGGCTTGAGACCAAACCAGTCGAGCGCCTGTACGATCTGCTCGACGCCCTCCACGACAAAGCGCTCACGATCAGTATCCTCGAGGCGAAGGATGAATGTACCACCTGTCTGCTTGGCGAGCAGGTAGTTGTACAGCGCAGTACGAACACCACCGATATGCAAAAATCCCGTCGGTGACGGGGCAAAGCGAACGCGGACAGGTGTGCTACTCATACCTTCAGTATACTATGTCTTTCTCGTCCGTAACATTTTTCAACCCGTTAGTAATAAGTCTACGGGGCGACGAACTGATCTCTCAGCCCGTCGCCCCAACCACGCTATGGGTATCAAAAGCTCGACGAGTAGTGTCACCACCTTTATATGACGCCGCTTCTAGACGCCAACCTCGTTGTCTACACCTCATCACCCTTCGTGGAGTACGCAACGCCTGTGCAGCCATTAGCCTCGAAGGGCGCGACACTGTCGCAGAAAACAACTGCCATGGCCGACAAGGGTTTCCCGCAAAACAGCATCGTGCTGCAATCAAGCTTTTCGTCGGGGAGTTGAACCCCCTAGCCGCCAACCGGGACGAATTCAGCGTACTCCCAGTGTATGTCTCTTAGTCCACCGGGTAAAGAGAGCTCAGATGCTCTTCGATCTCTGGCAGCTCATGGCGCTTCCCAAGAAATCGAAAACCCTCCACCTTGAGCGCAGCACGAAGAATTCCAAACGAAGCTACGGCTGTTTCGATATTCAGTCTTGGCCTTCCTCCAGCTCCCCAATCAAGCCAGCTGCGCATGCTCTCGCACACTTCGAGCTCAGTACATGCGACGAGGTCTGACACGGTAGCGATCGGCCCTTCAGTCCGCTCAAGCCAATACATTTGAACGATGCCGGACTCTCCAAAAACACTCGTAAGGAGTGTGTCCGCTTCGAATCCCAGTGTCAGCTGGCCCCTGTGGGTACGGAAGTTATAGATTCCCGACCACCGCAATGCGTCAGGTGCCTTGCTGTCGGCCACCTCAATCCAGACTTGATTGGGGTGCAGCTCCGGGAGCCAGCGCAGACCCACAATGAAGCAGTCGAAAGCTGTGCCTGTTTCAAGGGTGAAGTAAACGCACAAAGGTGACCTTTGCATTAACGCCTGAGCGTCAGAGTGACACACCTCATACCAGCGCAACGAAGCCGTGAGCTTCTCAAGCGATGGTCCACCAGTGATACTTCGATATAATTCGTGAGTCATAAAGACTCACCTCCTTGGAATGTACGTCCGGGAAAGACGCCGGATACGTCGCTAGCTGGTCTCCCAGCCCACCTCTTATGAAAAAGGGATTGGCGTAAGTATGCTTTTCACCAGGCTAGCTGTCAATCAATTAGCTTTTAAACAAAGCTTCGGCATCGACTTCTTGCCATGCGCCGGCAGTTTTACGGTAGAAAATGACATGATTGACTGTCTCGATCGGGTCATACATCTTCTGGACATGCTGGGCTGCGCCACGATGTGAATAATGGGATTTTGTATCACTTACAGCAGGAGTCGTCACGCGTTCGACCTTCAGGCTCTCCCCGTCTTTCTCAAAGAGGACACGTGTAATCTGCTTCTTGAATTGAGGGTTATCTTCGAGAGGCTCTTCTGACTTGGCATGTTGATCAACTCCATACTTCACATCGATCATATCAAGCAGTTCATCCCACATTCGATCGTTCATAGCGTGTCCTCGTTATGACCCTAAGTATAGTCTAGTTGGGAGAAAACTACAGGCTGGTGGCTATACGGATGATCTCTTCTTGAGTCAAACCATGATTGCCATCGAGATGATAGAACGTCCCGTGATTTACCCAGGCGGCTTCTCCGTCACTATACACATAAATCGTCAGACCCTGGGCTTGGAGTGCCAGATAGTCAGTAGATCGCGGCAACACAAACTGCTCGAGTACAGCCTGGGAGTCCCAGTCAGACTTCTTCTGAGTAACATCCAGGCTGTGATCGCGGCTTGCAATCTTATAGCTCAAAGTGCCCTCAGATGATTTGATGGTGTTATCCACCTTCCAGCCGGATGGGATATAACTCGGCAAAGTGGCAGCCATACCGCTACGAGCACCAGCCAGCTTGAGGGCAAAGGAAGAATAATTTGATTGCCAGAGATACGCACCCACCAAGGTGGCAGCAATTACGCTCATTACGAGAGCAATCGGGCGCGCCGGGCCAGTTGATTGCGAGGCTACAGGGGTAGACGGCGTTACGTTAGCCGACAGGGCCAGCTTGAACGCATCGTCAGTCGTCATGGATGGAGTCGGAGGCGCAGTTGCCACAGACGGTGCAGGAGCTGAAGTTGGCTGAGCCGGGAAGGTCATAACGTTTGGACGCGCAATACCATCAACCGGTGCGGTCGGGTTGAGCGGCTCTGCTCGCTGTACTGGTGGTGGCGTCGCTGGAGCTGGAGGTACGACGGGAGTTGAGGCGGGCGGAGCGACTGGGGCTGGTGCAGGAGTTGGAGTTGGCGCAAGAGACGGCTCAGGTGCTGGAGGAGCGACTGGGGCAGGCGGTGTCACAACCGGGACTGGGGCAGGCGTTGGTTCTGGAGCCGGAGCTGGAGCTGGCGTCACGGTAGGAACTGGTGCGGCAGGTTGTGCTGGCAAAGGAGCTGGCGTCGGGACCGGCCCAGACTGTGAGAGCTGCTTAAACTCATCATCAGAAAATACTGTCTCACTCTTACCATCGAGCGTTGGAATCTCAGAACCAACTTCTTCCTTAAGCGATTCAACAGCGGGCAATGCAGGAGTCGGCGCAACCGGCGCAGGAGCTACTGGGGCTGTGGGAGTTGCCGTGATTACAGCTGCAGGTGTTGAGACTGGGGCTGGGGCTGGGGCGGCAGGAGCCGGCTCGATGGCCGGTGGCACAACTGGCGCAGGAGGTGGCGTTGTAGGGGCAGCTGGTTCAGAAACAAGCCCTACCTTTGTCATGTATGGCTGTACTTCGGCGGCATTCGTTGGGGTCCATGGCGTACCGCAGTTGGCACAAAAAACTTTCCCCGCAATAATGACTCTGTCTTTTTCTTCGCAGTCAGGACACTGTCGCATGCCACCCTCTCTTTATTGCATTCATTATGTCACCTACAAGCGTAAGCGTAAAGTGTCAAAGTGCCTATTCTCTAGATAATCTCAGGCTTTTTTGGCGCGACGTGACTGTAGGAAGATTCGCCACATAAATCGCGGGATGGCTAGCTGACGAAAGATGCGAGTCGGCTGGAGGATGAGGCGCCACAGCCACTCGAGCCCGCTCTGCCGCATCCACTGCGGTGCACGCCGATGCTTACCCCCCATCTCGTCGTAATCAAATGTCCCACCCTCGCCGATCATTACTCGAGCTAGCGCTGGCCGGGTATGAGCCTGCATGAACAATTCCTGTTTCGGAAAGCCCATCGCAACATACAGTATATCGATTTGAGCCGCCTTGATCTTATGGACGATAGGAGCAAGCTCGGCCGGTGAATAATATCCTGACCATACTCCTTCCAGCTGTAAGAGTGGATATCGATCAAGAACATTACGCTTGGTCGCTTCGGGATTATGAGGCCCACCTAAAATACCCACCCGCCAGCCATGTTGCACGCTAGCGATCATGAGTTGATGCGTCGCACTAGCACCCTCACCTCGTTCTGGTATGACGCGTGACAGCCACTTGTGCCGGCGCAGGCCCACGGCCAAGCTCCAGACGAATCGAGAAAAAGTCGGTCGCGGCTCAGCCAGCCACGAAGCTGCCCACTGTACTGCCACGCTATCAGCCACCACGAGATCAGCCTCAGTCAGCGCCGCATGCACCGCAGGGTCATTGCGGGCACCCTCGAAAAACTCCACATATGGCTTCACGACTCGATAGCTCGTCTTGCGCGCCGGCTTAGCTAGGACTGCCTCGATCCGCTCGACAACCTCAGCTTGAGTTATGGGGTCAAACTCAATACCATCTACTGCTATACGAGCTCGGGAAGAACGGCTCACTTCATCACCTGTCGCACAGCTCGGCGAAAGTCCTGCCGAAACTTCTCTGGTGCAAACTGTGCCGCTTGACGACGAATCGTGGCAGCCGACCAGGCCTTACCCTCAAGTCGTTTGATGGCTTTCGCCAAGCTTTCGGCAGTTGGCTCATCAAAGAACACACCCGTGCGGTCAGCTACAACCGTCTCCGAGAGACCGCCGCCACTCCGCGCCACGACCGGCGTACCGCAAGCCATTGCCTCTACCGGTGCGATCCCGAAGTCTTCAATAGAACAGAAAATAAACCCGCGAGCGGCCGCCAACAACTTGTGCTTCGTGCCATCACTCACGCGCCCAGCGAATACGATGCGATCATCTCCAGCTGCCAACCCTTCGAGTCGTTCACGATCTGGCCCGTCCCCTACAATAATGAGCTTACGCTTCAACTCTCGACAGGCGGCGATCGCAAGATCAATCTGCTTGTATTCTGCTAGAACCGAGACAATCACATAATAGTCGCCTCGCTCCACGACTGGTGTCGGCGGCTGATCGACCGGCGGATAGATCACTCGTGACCGGCGGTGATAAAACTTTGTGATGCGGTCAGCGATCGTCTGGCTAATTGCAACAAAATGTCGACGCGGCGACTGACTCTCATAGTAGTCCCAGAGGCGGAGCTGACTCACCCAGCGCGTAATAAAGAATCGTGCCACAGGAGAATTTGTGCGATTGTTCATCGCAGCTGGCCAACTATCCCAGAGCATTCGACCTGGACTATAGCAATAGATGAGACAATCTTGGTCCTTCTGCAGTGGGATGTTTTTTACATATGCCGACGAAGAAGCAATTACCAGATCATATCCCTGAGTCGAGATGCTCTGGACGGCACGACGAATAAATGGCAGGAGAAGATGCGGACGTTGCTTCAGCCAACGTGGCGCGCGCTGAAGCCAGCTCGCGCGGACGTGCCGTGAACCAATCTTGCTCGCAAAGATCGATGGTTCGTACACCAGGGTGGCCAAGTCGGCGTCCGGAAACATTGCTAGCAACTCATAGAGAACAGCCTCAGCACCTCCGTCTTTGACGTTTAGCCAATCATGGACGATAAGGATCTTTTTGTGTTCGGAGGTACTCATTTCTGAATCTCCGTAGACTTGCTCGACCAATGCCGTCCGTAGACGAGTCCTGCAAGGGCCAGCGTAATAATCGCCAAGGTTGAGTCACCAAAGGTGTGCAAGAAGAGACTGCTCACTGCCAACCCGCTCATCGTAGCCAGCAGAATACGATCCAACTGGTCCAAGTGTGTATGCCAGTGCTTGAACATAAGCACCCATCCAATCAGGATCGCCAAGAGACCTGGAATGCCCAGCTCAAAAGCGATCTGGAGCCACCAGTTTTCAGTCAGATTTGGCTGTGGCCGAAAGAAACTAGCCGGTCCAGCCGAACCGAGCCCCAACCCGAGCGGATGGCCAATGATCCCCTGTACCCCGTTCAAGATGGACTGAACATGTCCAGAGTCGCCCCCCACGATACCAGTCGAGAGGAGTGATCCGCGCAGAAAAAAGCTACTCCAAGCCGTTCCTGACGAAGAGACAATTTGCATAATAAACACCCACGCCAACCAGCCAGCTAGTCCAGTCAGCACAAAGACTGCCCAGCGCCAGCGCACCGGCACATAGAGCGCAAATAATATAATAAGAGCTGTTACTAGGCCGAGTATGGCGCTACGCGAGAAGCTGAGAGCCAAGCCAGTCAGCACGGTCACGAAGCCAATCGAGGAAATAATACGAGCCTGACGCAGCGGCTCAGACAGACCACGGAAGAGCAGCCAGGTGGCCGGCAGGATTAAATAAGCCCCAAGTTGATTTGGACCACCGAGCGTGGAAAAAGCTCGAGCTACATCAAACCCCGGATGTACGCCCTGATACGGCAGTATAGTAGTCCCGTTGTACCCTACACTGGTGAGGAAGTCCGTCGGTACGATCAAAAATTGGAGTATTGCTAAGCCCGCCACGACCAGCGCCGGAATCAAAATCAATCGAGCCAGCCGACGATCAGTGAAGTGCTCCGCTAGAGGCTGAACTGCTATAAAGAGTACGAGCGGCAGAACTGTCGTCTTCACGCCAGCGAGCCAACTCACACCAAAACCTTGGCCCAAACAGCTCGCCAACAGCCCAAAGCCAATCGCTATAAGGAAGGCTCGATTTGTTCCCCGCTGTAGCCAGCGCCAATTGTGATTGAAAACTGCCAACACCAAGACGCCGGCAATAATGCCAAACTGTAAGACTTCTTTCCAGCTGGCAATAATAAGCTGGTGACCAAATTCATGGCCCAGCACCGTTACTGCAAAGGCATGAAATGGCACAGCCGCAAGTAAGAAAGCCAGACCGTTTGAGAGCCACGGCGTGAGGTGGCCGGTGAGCTGATCAGCTCGAGGGTGGTTGAAGAGTGAGTCTTTCATACCATCCTTCTTATCGGTTGCTCATTACGCTCCGGATATAGTCGTCGAGATTCTCCAAGGCAATCCCGGTACCCCGAGCCACCGCAAGCATCGGCTCATCCGCAACGTATGCCGGCACGCCCGTTACCTTAGTCATGAGCTTATCAATAGTACGCAGGAGACTTCCTCCACCGGTCATCACCATACCGCGGTCAATAATATCTGAGGAAAGTTCCGGCGGGGTCTGCTCGAGTACGGCCTTCACAGCTGCAATGATGCCGTCGAGCTCGTCACCAATCGCCTGAGTCACTTCGTCACTATCCAGCTTAATAGTCTTAGGGAGCCCAGCAATCATGTCTCGTCCACGGATCTGCATCGTCAATGGGACTTCTAGTGGCAGGGCTGAGCCGATCTCTTTCTTGATATCTTCAGCGGTTTGATCACCTATGATGAGACCATACTTACGGCGAATATAGTCAGCAATGGCCGCATCAATCTTGTTGCCGCCAATGCGAACGCTATTCTGAGCCACAATTCCCCCCAGCGAGAGAATAGCTACCTCAGTTGTACCGCCGCCAATATCTACGATGAGATTACCAGCTGGAGCAGCTATCGGGATACCCGCTCCAATTGCTGCCGCAACAGGCTCGCGAATGATGTGAGCCTTTTTCGCCCCAGCTGCTAGAGCAGCATCGATCACAGCTCGACGCTCAGTCGATGTCACACCGGCCGGTACCGAGATCATAAGCTCTGGACGGCTCAGACGAATACTCCCACTCACGCTATCAATGAAGTGCTTGAGCATCGCCTGGGTAATGCGATAGTCAGCGATCACGCCATCACGCAACGGTCGACTCGCCGTAATAATGTCTGGCGTACGTCCAAGCATTTCCTTGGCCTCGTTCCCTATCGCTACGATGCGATTGTCATCCACCGAGATAGCAACCACACTCGGCTCGTTGGCGACGATGCCTTTCTTGGGCACGTACACCAAGATATTAGCGGTACCAAGATCGATCGCAATTCGTCGGCGCCACATATTAAAGGGTACGCTCCGAGTAATTCGAACCGTAAGCTGGGAGAACAATAGTCTGCATGTATCCATTGTACCTGTCAGACCTATTCGACTCCAGTGTAACCATCGATTTGCTACAATATAGCCATGACGAAGAGCGACGCAGAGTCCAAGAAGACCCAACTCCGTATCGA
>CALKUN010000031.1 GCA_937996675.1 uncultured Candidatus Saccharibacteria bacterium | reverse complement strand
GTTTCTGGTCTTCCTGAATCAACGCCAGTACCTATCCAGCTTGGCTTCCAGCCTAGGCTTACTGGCCACTGGTTAGCAAGTGTCGACTGAGCCGAGAGTGCTCCTTCAAGAAGCACTTGGTCCTCTCTACTGAGTTCTGTCATAAGGGCCTTTCGGGTGGGGACATACTGTTTATATTCTATTAAATATGAGAACACAAGGAAGTACCGACCGGATGTGGGCCATTCGTGCGCCGTCCTCGGAGTAAACTCCTGCGCGCGACACTCGAATGAACGAACCGCGGTTTCGAATCACGAGTTGAAACTCGTCCAAAATAAAGACCCCACCAGGAGGTGAGGTCTTTATTTTGGCGGGCCCGACCGGATTCGAACCGGCGATCTCCTCCGTGACAGGGAGGCGTGTTAGGCCAGCTACACCACGGGCCCTTATATCTGAGAGCCAGGTCATTTTAGCAGAAATACCCCCTTGAGTTCAATCTTAGGGCCAGATACGCATAATATGGCACACTTCTCGCCCAAAGTTGAACAAGTTTATTTATAGTGATTTTTGCAAATTCCCATCGACTACTATTTGTACTCAGAGGGTGTGAACACATAAAGTAGTCGATAGGCATGCTGACTTTGATACTTGATATGATGAATGGTGTTGCGTCAGCTCGACACGGTTTTATTCGTTAAAAACATCAAAAAGATGGGGGATAGATTAACTTTTATAGAAATGTGGCTCTCAGCGCATTTTTTCGATAGAGCAGGTAGCCCTACTGCAAAATACATTGATTTGTGTATACTATGATCTGATATGGCGCCTCTATAGGCCGATGTAGCTCAGTTGGTAGAGCAGTGCTTTCGTAAAGCAAAGGTCAGCGGTTCAAATCCGCTCATCGGCTCCAGTGTGATATTACTTATGCCTCGGTAACAGATTCTCAGATGAAAGTCGGGTATAATGAAGCCAATGAAACAAGGTTCCGAGGCTCCACCTGCTAGTCAGAATGGATTGATGCGCAATAATTGGCTCGTCAGTCTTATTGTGGCTATAGTCTTACTGAACCTCGTCGTGACCGGCCTCATGCTCTCACAGCCGCATATATCAGATATACAAGTGCCAACACGCTACACGACACTGACTCGTTTTGATCAGCTAGGAAGTTGGCAAAGCCTATTTATCTTGCCGCTCTTAGCTTGGATATTTGCAGGACTCAACATCTTCTTAGCTCGCAATGTTTACTTTCGTAGCCGAATTACGAGCTTCATGCTTATCGTGACAAGTTTTAGCTTCAGCCTGCTGGTACTACAAACAAGCCTGCTCTATATAGGGGTGACTCATGGCGCGAATTAACTCACTCACAGACACCGGTGTTTCAGCACCACATTGGGTAGTGCGTATGCTGGAAATTGGCCCCGGTTTCTTGACCTATGCGACCTTTATTTTGCCGGTCGTATTTGCGATTTATCAGCCGTTCGTGATTGCGTACTTCATCATTGGGTTTGACCTCTACTGGTTCCTGAAGTCGTCACGAATGTCATTCTCTCTAGTGGGTGGCTATCGGCGCTTCCGTCAGGCTATGCGCATCGATTGGACAAGCCGTCTGGAACGACTTGGTGCAGGGGAAATCGCACAAGAAGAACTCGAGCTTATCATTGACGGGGAAGCCAAAAAGACCAATCTCTTTAGCTGGCTCACTAAGTCGGGGCGTAAGATCCGACGCAATATTAATGATATGCGTGAAGAGGCACAAAACTTGAGCGCCTTCTTAGCACGAGGTGTTGAGCGAGTACCATCTGATATCTATCATGTCGTTATTGTGGCTTCGTATAATGAGTCGCTTGAGACGATGCGGCCTTCGCTCAAGGCACTGGTCGATAGCGAGTACGATCACGACAGGCTTATCATCGTACTCGCTTATGAGGAGCGAGGTGGTGAGGTTGACGAGGTTCGAATTAAGAAGCTTACTGAGGAATACTCTGGTTCATTCAAGCACTTTTATACTATCCAGCATCCTGACAATATTGTGGGAGAGCTAAAAGGTAAGGGCGCAAACCTCACCTTTGCTGGACGTCAGCTCATGCCTAAGCTAGAGGGCATCAAGGTGGACACAGATAATGTAATTGTTACAACGTTGGACGCTGATCATCGTGTAGACAAACGGTATTTCGCTTCATTGACCTATGCATTTCTCACGTCAATAGAGCCAAAGCACACTTCTTTCCAGCCGATTCCTATGTTCTTCAATAACATTTGGGACGCTCCGGCACCAATGCGGATCATTGCTACGAGTAATTCGTTTTGGGTGATCATCAACTCTATGCGTCCACAGTTCTTGCGCAACTTCGCGTCCCATAGCCAGCCACTCGAGGCCTTGATCGATACTGACTTCTGGTCGGTTACGACACCCGTAGAAGACGGCCACCAATATTGGCGTACATACTTCCGTTATCAGGGACGTCATGAAGTGCAGCCACTCTTCATTCCGATCTACCAGGACGCCACGTTGTCCGAGAAGTACTTTGCGACCTTTAAGAGTCAGTTTTTGCAGTTACAGCGCTGGGCTTATGGAGTGTCTGACATACCGTATGTAGCACTGCGCAGCTGGCGTAACAAAGACATCCCGATTGGGCGTCGATGGATTCAGTTCTGGCGACTCTTTGAGGGCCATTACTCATGGGCGACTGCACCGCTTATCCTGACTTTTGTAGCCTGGTTGCCACTCGTACTGAACCCGACCTTCAAGAATACTGTTCTGGCTCATCAGCTCCCCGTGATTGCCAGTCAGATCATGACGCTGTCCATGTTGGGGCTGTCAATTACTATCTGGTTATCGCTTATTACGTTGCCGCCACGACCGCGTCGGTATGGCTGGTACAAGAATGTACTTATGGTCGCACAGTGGGCGTTGGCTCCAATCGTCTCGCTGTGTTTCGGTGCTCTTGCTGCCATTAATGCACAGACACACCTTATGTTCGGAAAATATCTCGGCTTCCGCGTTACTGATAAGGCGGTGAAGCTTGATAGTGAGGAGCGGTCATGACGCTCCTCCTAGCTTTCATATTGAGCCTAGGTCTATCGCTGGGCTTGACGCCCTATATTGCTAAGCTGGCCATTCGATTTGGCTTGGTCGATGACCCTGCCGAGGCGTCACGCAAGATCCACAAAGTGGTGACACCCCGAGCCGGTGGTGTAGTGATATGGTTCTCATTTTTTATTGTTTCTTTGGTTTTTTTGCCTTCTGTGCCTCGGTCTTTCTGGGGTCTTATGCTGGCGGCTACACTGGTCTTCCTCTTGGGTTTATGGGATGATGCGCGGCGATTGTCAGCATGGTTCAAGTTGGGCGTGCAGGTCATTGCGGCCACCGTTGCGATCCTTGGCTTTGGGCTGAGTGTTGATGTTATCTCAAATCCTTTCGGTCAGAATTTTAGTTTGGTGGGACCCCAGCTCACGCTTTTTGGTGCATCATTGGCGATCGTCCCGTTCTGCCTGACACTGCTGTGGTTGGTTGGAATGACGAATACGATAAATTTTCTCGATGGTCTGGATGGTCTTGCTGGGGGAGTGAGTGCAATTGCCGCTTTTATTCTCTTCCTGGTTTCGCTCTTGCCGCGCATCAATCAGCCAAGTATTGCCTTACTTGGAATCATTCTGTGTGGAGCTTGTCTTGGGTTCCTGCGCTACAATTTTGCTCCAGCCAAGATATTCCTTGGAGATAGTGGTGCCTACTTCCTCGGCATGATCCTGGGCGGGCTCTCAATTGTATCGGGTGCTAAGCTGGCTACAGCCTTGCTGGTGCTTGGAGTGCCTGTGCTTGATGCGCTTTGGGCTGTTACTCGCCGTCTCTTGGCTCACAAGTCTCCTTTTACTGCAGATCGTGGGCATGTTCACCATCTTCTTCTTGACCTCGGCCTGTCTCAGAGGCAGGTTGCATTGGTGATTTATAGCTTCGCTCTCGCCTTTGGTTTGGTAGCCACCATTGCAGGCTCGGCTCAAAAGCTCTTTGCCCTCATTGTTCTTACGGCGCTCGTAGTGTGCGGGATATTCATATTGACTCTGCGCCGCGGTCGCAAAGCTGTGCTCAACAACGCCTCAAAGTAGTCTGCTTGAATTGACCATACCAGGTAAGATTTGCTATAATTGCGCCTAAGAGGGAGTACCGTTGAATCCACGAGCCTTACAAGACCTGATTAAGAATCTTCAAGTGTTTTATCGCTGCCCTTCGTGTAGCGCTGATTATTTGAATGAGGATATTCGATTCTTGGGCAGAGTAGAGAAGCATTGCTTCATGCAATTGAACTGTTCAAAGTGTTCATTGCCAGTACTCGCAACGGTACTTATGCCGGTTCATCAGTCTCCGGCACTTGGTAAGCGCAAAGCTCAGAAGCAAAAAACTCGCCTTGGGTATGATGCTTCACGGCGAGAACGATCTGCTTTTCAGGGGCAGGGTGCTATCACGGCTCATGAGATTGCCGA
>CALKUN010000030.1 GCA_937996675.1 uncultured Candidatus Saccharibacteria bacterium | reverse complement strand
GGACGGCTCCGACCATGAGGACGGCGAGCCTGCCCCACTGCGGCCGGGAGATCGCGCCGTCGATCACTGCCTCGGCCAGGCTCTCGCGTGCGGGCTGGAGGCGCCCCCAGTTCGCGAGCACGACAGCAGACGCAGCAGCGAGCGCCAGCGCAGCAGCTCCGAAGGCAGCGCCCCAGCCGTACCTATAGTGCAGATAGCCGCCTACTAGGGTGCTGGGCATGCTACCGACCTGTATAGCCGCGTAGTAGCGCCCGAAGGCTCTAGATCGCTCTGGTCCCTGCGAGAACATGCCGCCGAGCAGTGCTGACAGACACGGCTTGAACAGGCCGCACCCTAGCGCGAGCAGTGGCAGAGCTAGTGCGGACAGGTTCGCACTCGCCGCGATGTAGCCGGTGAGCGAGATAAGACAGCCCGTGAGGACGGAGGCACGGAGGCTGTAGCGCCCGACGACGCCTCCGAGGAGCGGCAGGAGGTAGCCGGCGAACAGGAGATTCCCGACGGCCTGCGGGTCTCGCCACAGCACCAGGCAGCCGATCATGAGGTACCAGGCGAAGCGCTCTAGCGCGATCGTGGCCAGGACGGCGCGGTATGCTGTGCGGTCGGTCATCGGGGTGCCTTGATCTTGAGGACGTAGAGCACGCCAGCAGCGTCGGTGGGTCCGCCGAGATCGGCGTCGCGGTTGGGCTTGCCTGGGCGACGGTACTTGTTGACGAGGAAGCGCTGAATCTCGACGGAGGCGGCGCCTCGACGGAGCCACATAGCAGCCTTACAGCCGGCTTCCGCGCCTGTCGTGTCGCCAAAGTGCTGAAAATAATCCACCCGATCCCCGTCGCCCGGCTCGACGTTCTCAAGCTCAGCGGCGACGATAGAGACCTCTTTGCTGCGGCATGCTTCGCACTGGCTACCGTAGCCAGGTTTGGCTCGATAGTGCTCATTCCACTCCCGACGCGCCGCCATCTCGACGCCGTAGTCATTGAACCACCCCACGACTTCGCCGTCTGCATTGTAGAGACAGGTTAACTTGATCATCGAATGACTCCTTGAACTGAGCCTACTCGGTTCTGTTACCGATGTCAAGTCAACTCGCTAGCTCCGCACGCGCTCGCCCGAAGTTCGCGAAAGCCCGCCGCACCCACCCAGCCAGGCGATCCCGCTGCGTCTCTGATAGAGCTGCTGCGACGACTACGAGGCAGGCCAGGAGCGCGGCTGCCCACCTCGGCCACTGCGCCCACTCAAGCGCCAGCTCTCCCCGAGTCGCCGACGCACCGAACGCTGCGACGAGCGACGCCATCCTGTAGGCCGGGAACGTCACGCCCAGCTCCTCCCTGCGCAGCATGATCCGCGTACCCAGCAGCCCCATGCCGAGCGACGAGGCTGAGATCGCCCACAGTCGCCAGTCCGCGAGGGGCGCGGGCGGCACAGAGTGAGAGGCGAGGGCTGCCACGCCGAGCGCCACGAGCGAGATCAGGACCTGCTCGGCCGCGAGGAAGTCGTCGGGGCTCACCAGCACCTGGCCTGCCTCCCCGACGCCCCCAGCGACGCCTCTAGCCTGCGTCGCACCCTCGCCAGTCTTCGCACCCTCGACGGATCGGATCTTCACCCAGTAGCCCAGCGTCTTCGCGACGCCCAGACACAGGGGGAGCGCCGCGACTACCCACGGTTTACCCGTCACCGACAGGCCGACGGCGACGATCGACAGCGCGGCCAGCGCTACCGTGTGGGGCCTGGACAGCCTCGCGACGAGCAGCAGGCAGCCGGCCTGCGCCACCAGGATCGCGATCATGGACTGCGCCGACAGGTACATCAGGGTCGACGCCGTTAGGATCACGACCGACGACAGTGCCGCCCGCGTCTCTGGACCAGTCGGGGGCCACGCCCTGCGCCAGCTCCAGAGGCGAGTCAGCCTGCCGCCTAACAGCGAGGCGACGAGGAAGGGGACTAGACCTAGTGCGTAGACCTGGAAGGTAGCGAGGGGGTGGTAGGTGCGACCGAGAGTTCCGCAGAGGACGGAGTAGGCGAGCGAGGCGAAGAAGTACGGGGCGAGGAGTGCTGCGAGGGGCGTCTGGGACGTTTGCAGGCTCATCCTGAGTCCTTTGCTGGCGTGATCGGCGCAGGCTCGGGCGACCGCTCGGCTGCCTCGGTGGCGGAGGGAATTTTACCGACGAAGCGTTGACCGAACGAGCCGACGCACCAAGGTTGGTCGCGTTCGGTGTGACCTGCCGATAGCTCACAGTATTCGTGACTAGGACCGACGCGCCAACATCTATTCATCGCCCCACCCTCCGCTCCCAAGAATCACCGGCCATCCGCATCTCGTACCTGCACCGGATCGACAGGATGCAGGTCGCGCCGAGCAGCAGCACCGCGACGAGGAAGTAGAGCGACGAGTGGTCGGGACGCTTAGGTCTAGGCGGATGATCAGATGACGATGTGTGCATACGACTCTCCCTTGAAATAGTGCGTACCGTTACGGTTCTCACTTGCAGACTCTAGGATGGTCTGTTACACATGTCAAGTATGAAGTCATCAACGCCTATACAGACTCCTCGCCGGGATCGAATGTCACCTGAGAACTCCGACGATAAACGTCGCGACGTAGAACAGTGGATTGCGTACTTTCGAGCGTTAAAAGCAGCGGTCAAGAAAGTCGGTTTTGTCAGCAAACTCAGCACTAACGCAACAGGTCCGGCCTCTTATGTGACGTTCTACCTACGTCTGTCAGGTAAACGCACAGATGTAGAGGTATTCACGACAACATCAGGACCTGAACTTGACGA
>CALKUN010000029.1 GCA_937996675.1 uncultured Candidatus Saccharibacteria bacterium | reverse complement strand
GTTGATCGGCCGTACTCTCTGCCGGTACGATGACCGTAATTTGTTGCCTCAGGGCTTTCTCGGCATCCTTGATGCCAAGCGTGCTGAGAAGCGTATTGTTGATGATTATCTCTGATTCATTTTCTATCTTATTACGTCCGGCCGATACCTTAAATGAGCCCAGTTCCAGGTAAGCCTCGTCGGATCCGTATATCACGGTGTCTATTGTTGCGCCCTTGAAGCTAGACTTGCCAGGGAATGAAAAAGTCTTTGCGATACTCTCGACGTGACCTAGCTTACGAAACTTACTAATAGCCTCATCATTAATACGTATTAAACGCGGCTTGGATGAGTTCACATCGATCGCTTTGACTGATTGTGAGCCGATCACTTGCTGCGATACGACGCGCTGAAGGCCGAGACCAAGCGAAACGAGGAAGACGATTGCACCTATCCCAATCACTACACCCAAAATCGTCAGAGAGGTGCGGAGCTTTTTGAAGAAAAGATTTTTGAAGCTCATAAGCAGGATTACTGACGGGCGAATGTACTTTTTGCCACTTGGTGTGCGCGGGCTAAGACTCTTGCGAGGTATGATTTGTTCGCTCATCGTTTCTTGACTCCATCAATGTGAGGGCCCGATGATGTCGGTCGAGCCGTATCAACATCTGACCTTACGGCTGATGCATACTGACGGCGCAGCGCCTCGACATCAGCAAAGTTACTTGCATCTTGCACAGAAGCATCTACTGCCCCGTCCTTTAATCGTAAGCGGTTATCGCTGAGTGGGAGGTACTCAAGATTATGAGTCACGAGGATGATCGTCTTGCCGTGTGTATTCTTGAGGTCGGATAATAGATTCATAATGAGGTCACCATTTTTTGTATCAAGATTACCGGTCGGCTCGTCGGCTACTATGAGTTCTGGGTCGGCTACCAAGGCCCTAGCCATCGAGACTCGTTGCTGCTGACCACCCGAGAGTAATGTCGGATGCTGGTGCTGGAATTTCTCCATTCCCACCATTTCTAATGCTTCCATTGCATACTTGGCCGACTTACGCTTCGTGTAGCCCGCAAGGAAGAGTGGCATCGAAACATTTTCGAGTACCGTAAGGCTATTCACCCAGTAGTTTGTCTGATAGACCATCCCCAATGTACGAGCTCGAAAGTTGGCACGCTCATCGGCATTATGGCTGTAAAGGTCCACGCCAGCGACAGTAATCGTACCTCCCGTAGGAACTTCCAAACCAGTCAGTATATTTAGCATTGTCGACTTCCCGCTACCAGATGGTCCGTAGATGACATTAAAGGAGTTTTTTGGCACCACAAAACTTACATCTTTGAGGGCAACCACCGTTTCATTTGGCAAGACAAACTCCTTGTGGAGACCCTTGGCTTCGATGAGATTCGTCGTAGTCATTACTTACTCACAAACCCAAACATTTGTTGTAGAGCGTTAAAGATGATTGACAAGATCGAGTCAGAAGCGCGGCCGATCAAAACTGTCTGCACGTCAGATTTGGCATTGTTACGTGCATTGTCGTTTGATGACGCCCGCACAGCATACGGTCGGCCCGGAGACAAGTCAGAGACGATCACCAAATGGTCAGTAGTCATGACGGCATCCTCGGTAGTCTGGCTCTGGATTCCCTGATCGCTCGAGCCAACACCAAAGGCAACTTGGCTCGTTGATGGCTCGTCAGTCTTCCACGAAACGACCAGCTGTCCCTTTGCCTCACTTCCAGTACCACGAATTGTACTCTCCACTACGAGCTCACTAATCTTCGGCGGGCGAGTATCCAGAGCCGTGCGGAAAGTCTGCAGATCAGACCGAGCCACATTGCCTGACGTATCTCGACCCAGCGCAATGAGTTCGTATTCGCTGTTGTCGGCGAGGCCACGAATAGTAACTGTATGTTCGGTCACCATGGCTGACTCTACGATCTCCACTTTTGCAGCACCGGTCTTGCCGTATGAGATCTGGCTCGTAGTGGGTACGTTTGTCTTCCAGTTGACCTTTTGGGTGCTGGTCGGCTCGCCCTCTACTGGCTCAAAAGTGACATCGCTGATGCGTGGGCGCAGTGGCGTCGTAAAGCTAAAGATACTGCTCTCGTACTTTCCACCTTCAGAGTCTTGCATGATAAGACGGTAGAAGTACTTGGCACCATCCTCGAGGCCATCGAGCAATGTGGTATAGGTCGACTCAGCTAGAGAAGTATTGATCGTCTTCACACCGCCAAAAGAATCAGTCTTGCCGTACTGGAGCTCGACCTTAGCCGCGCCCTTCACGGTAAATTGTAATGTGCTTGAAGCAAGGCCTGTCGAGATATTGACCACTTCCTTGAGCACTGGAGCCGGCGAGGTAGTAAAGGTATACTCCTGACTCGTACCAGTATTTCCATCGAGGTCCGTCCACTTAGCAACAAAATAATAGGTCGTGCCGGCAGCGAGATTATCAAGATCTAGCGTATGGCTGCTGACTTGGTTGGAGTTACCTATCTCAGAAGCACTATATTCACCACTGGCTGTGCCGATTTGCACCTTACTATCTGATGCACGGTCAGTCGTCCAAGCGATCCGCGCTCGCTTGGTTGTAATATCGCTCACCACTACTTCCGACGTCTGCTCGGCTGGCGAGGTAAACTTACCGGTCGGCAACAATGATACCGTCGTACTCTCGGCGCCACAGTTGTTGGCACTATCACAAGCCTTCACCTTATAGAAGTAGGTCTGCTGGCTGAGTCCCGAGTCGACAAATGATGTACTCGTGCTCACACCTGTCTGCGTGAAGCTCAGATTGTCAGTCGATCGCATGATGCGATAGTTGGCAATACCAGCACCAGTCAGGCCGGGCTCGTCCCACGTAATCGCGAGACGCCAGTTATTCGTCGCCTTTACCGATACATCGACGACATCCGCATTCGTTGGCATGCCAGGTGCGGAAGTGTTGGCGGTGAATGTTGCTGATGTGTAGCTCGAATAGTTGATCGCACCAAAGTCATCCTTGGCGACCACGTAAAAGGTGTTTGATCCCGGCTGCGTCGCGAATGGACGGGCTGTCACAAAGGTCTCACCTTGTGGCGTAAACGTACAGTTGTTCACGGTTGGAGTAGTGTTCACGGTGTAACAGTAGCTCAGCTTGTCTGTGTTACCAGTCGTAGTATTAAAGGTCGATGGCGCGTCCCAGTTGAACGCGAATGAGTTGGTCGTATTTGTAGTCGGGGTAGCTACCACATTCTGTGGTTCGGTTGGCGCACCTGTAGTGTTGATCTTCAGTGCTGCCGTCACAAAATTTGTCGACACATTACCTGCTGCATCCCAAGTGCGGAAGTACACTGTGTTGACTCCATCGTTCAGATTGTCGTAGTCAGGCGGATTTGCCGTAGTATAATTTCCATCGTTCACGAGCAAGTCATTTGCATCACCGGTACCGCTATGGCTATCACCATACCAGGTTCCACCGGAGCCAATGCGATATTGTAGCCCACTAACGCCAGAGTTCGCATCTGAGGCAGACTGTCCACCGGAAGCATCCCAGGTCAAAGTAGCTACCTTACTATTTAGGAAGCTTGATGGCGCTGATATAAATCCAGGATTACTTGGTGGAGTATTGTCGAAGCGGAATTGGAATTGTGCTGAAGTACCGAAGATATTACCTGCTTTATCTATCGCCTTCACATTGAGATAGTATGGGGCCGATGAGCTGGTCAGTGGGCTCGACATATAGCCCGATACCGCTGTATCGAGATTTGCTGCTGTCACTACGAATGGACAGTTTGTGCCAGTACTGGCTGCACTCGTGCCCAAGAGGCCTTTGGTTGTGGCGGGGTTTGCACTAGCAGTTGAACCGAGATAGAGACAATACCCATAAATACCAGCTCCAGAGTCGGTAGCGGCTGTCCATGAGAAGTATGGCGAAGAGCCATTCGTCCAAGCATTGCTCGCAACCGTCGAGCCCCCGGATGCTTTCTTAGCTACTATTGCGCTAGCATTCGTGTCGGGTTCCGCGCTATCAAGATTAGCACCGAGTTGCACCGAGTTGAGAGTCACCTGCTGGGTACCGTCACCCTTCAGCACCGCTTGCCATTTAATACCCTGGAAGGTTACCGGAAATGTCGCAATATGAGAGGATACCACCGTACCTGAGCTAGCGTCAGTCACCGCACTGGAAACGGACCAAACCGAGCCATTCCAATATTTCCAGCTCGTTCCGCCATCATCGCTCAGGCGATAGTTAAGGGTCCCGCCATTCAAAGTCTGGTTGGATACAAAACTTTCCCAGCCTCTGATGCCACTCGTACGTGCAGCCGAACCCAGTGAGACCAATTGATACGTATCAGCATATGGTTTAGTGGAAAAGCTTGTACGGGCCGTATTACTTATACGTAGCTCATCGAGTGATCCCGCAAAATAACCCTGGCTACCACCCGCCTGAATACTCCCAAAACTGGAGCCTATCAACAAAGGTCGAGCTGAGTCCAGAGCAGTCGACCCAGAAACCGATGCCTCTTCTTGGCCGTCAATAAACACCTTGACCGTCGAACCATTATTTGACACTGCGAAATGATGCCAGCTATTTGAGAAGCTTGTAGTAGTTGACTCTGCATAGGTGTTATTACCAAGGGACCATACATTGGCATCAACGTTCCCGCTGTTACCTGTGCCTGCATAAAGCTTGCCCTTATACACGCTCAGGGTATTCACAACCTCTACTGTGCCTCCTGCCCAACTAGAATTTAGACCATCACCAGCACTTTGCGACCATGTCGTACCGTTATATCGCCACACATCACCGTTACCTGGGGTTGTCGTACCAGAGCCCATATACAACTCACCGTTGTATATCGCCATAGAGCTCGGGCGATTGTAAGTACCGTCTTGCCAACTGCCATTCAATCCGCCACCACCGACCTTAGTCCAGCTTGTACCATCATATTTCCAAGCAGAGCTATTCAAAGTACCTAGCTCTGCTACTCCTGCGTATAACCCCCCGTCGTACACGGCAAGTGTCGGAACTGCATCTGAGTTACTCCCTGTCCAACTCCCATTTAAGTTAGCGCCTCCGCCAACTTGAGTCCAGCTCGTTCCTCCGTTCCACTTGAATACCGCGCCAAAACCAGGTGAGTTTAAGAGCTCTACGCCGACATAGAGCTCGTTCTTATACACTGCCATAGAAGCAATATTTCGTGCTGAAGCCCAGGCACCACCCACACCAGCTGATCCTGCAAGGGTCCAGGTTGACCCATTCCAGCGCCATACCGAACCATAACCGACTCCATTGGTACCTCCGCCAATGACCAGCTCTCCGCCGATGACGGCCATACTTGAAATAGAATCATATGCCGTACTCCAGCTCGAGTTGACCGAGTCCCCTCCGACTTTCGTCCATGTCGATCCGTTGTATTTCCATACTTCGCCGTCACTGTTAGTTCCATTCAAGCCAACATAGAGCTCACCTTTATATGTAGTCATCGATGGCACGCCTCGATATGAGTTGATTGCCCAACTTCCCTTCAGTCCTTCACCCCCCACTCGAACAGCGTTCGTGCCATCATATTCATACACCAGAGCAGTCGTTGTGGTTGTCGATGACAATCCAACGTAGAGCTTTCCATTCCAGGTAGTACTGGATTGAACCGATCCAATTGGATTACCACCCCAACTATCGTTGATAAAGTGACCACCTATCTGTACCCAGTTACCCGAACCGCTCCACTCATACACATGCCCAGACTGACCAGAGGTATAGCCTGACGCGTATATTTTACCGTTCGTGGCGATAGCGAGACCTGTCACGATAGATGAGAAGTGACCATTCGCGTTGCTGGCAATATTAGTCCAGGTTGTGCCGGTGTATCTCCAGATCTGCGTATTCCCTAGATTTAACCCTACGTATAGGCTCGTGCCGTCGTTAATGAGTGCTCGGACATCTTGAGCTGTCCAGCTGCTACCGATCGCGTCACCACCTATCTGCGTCCAGGTTGTGCCGTTATAACGCCATACCTCACCGTCGCCAGTACTCGTGCCTAGCCCTGCATACACATTACCGCCGAAAGCCGTCATCGAGGAGACTGTCTCGTAGGTGGTGTTCCAGCTACTAGCTATACCATCGCCACCGATCTGCGACCATGCGGTGCCATTCCATCTCCACACTTCGGCTTCTGTCGCAGTGTCGCCTAGTCCTGCATAGAGATTTGTACCATCAGATGTGAGTGAACGAACGTTCTCATATCCGGCTCCCCAGCTACTGTTGAGGCTCAATCCGCCTATTTGTGTCCAAGAAGTGCCGCCGTTATATTTCCATACATAGGCATCCGAAGCTCCCTTACCAGTCCCAATATAGAGCGATCCATTATGGACTGTCATGGACATAATTGCATCCATAGCAGCACTTGGACCTACTCCATCTCCACCCACCTTAGACCAGGAAGTACAATTTGATGCTAGTGAGCATGACCATACTTCACCGTCTCCTGAGCCAGTACCCAGTCCGGCGTAGAGGCTGGTGCCCAGGACTTGCAGAGTAGGTACATCTTCATATGTATTATCCGGCCAACTATTATTAATGCCATCACCGCCGACCATCGTCCACGTTGTGCCGTTCCACCTCCACACTTCGGCATCGCCAGTTGTAACACTAGTCGTTGTATAGATATCATTACCGTAGTTGACGACGGTCGCATTAATGTTGTGATTGAACGTCCAGCTTCCATTCAACCCTCCACCCAGTCGCCGAGTCCATCCGTCACCTGCGCTCGCATTTTGAGCTTCGTAAGTGAGTTTTCCATTCGTACGATCAAGTCCGACTTTGTATGACCCTTTGTCTAGAATCGACATGTTCTGACTGGCGTTGGTATTAAACGTAGCAGAAGGCTTGATCCACCCCTCGAGCGTGTGCTGACCGGTCACTGATAGGCTGGACGAGTCAGGAACAGAGATATTCTGGGTTGTGCCATTAAGAGTAGCTGCGCCACCAAGATTTCCCGTTCCCCATGTCGGCGCTGAAGAGGCCGTGCCGGTATTACTATTGGTTGAGCTATCAGTTACGCTCGCCCCACTTGACTCGTTGAGGTGATACAGAGCCATGGTATTGATGTCACTCGAATACTCCAGCGCTTTTAATCGTGCTGACGTACCACTCACTTCGATACCACTATCCATTGAGTAATTACCCGGTGTCGTAAAGTCCCAGCTATCGGTCACGTCGGCTGCAAATACGACTTTATAAGACGCGAAGAGCACCACAGCGACGATAGTGAGATATACGCCGAGCGCACTGTAGTGAGCGGCCTGGTGGTGTTTCCAGTTATGCCACTTAGCGTACCAAGCCCACTTCTCATAGAAGTACGCATGAGGTCGGGCTACCGCGTGATGGTGAGCAAGCTTTGCCGCGGCCACCGTATGACGAGTACCGGCCTTCACAGCTCGGGCTCCATGATGAGTGGCGGACTTGGCTGACTGGCGGACAAAAGGAAGCGCGACACTTACTCCACGGCTCACTTTTTCTTTGAGTCGCCTGCTTACTGACGTTAGATTCATACCTCTTATAGTAACTGAATGAGGGCCTAAACCCAAGCGTTTTGAACCTTATAAGCGCGGGAAATGGTGGCTCAAAAAAAGACCGCGGAATAATATGCTTATGCTATAATTCTAAGCACTTATGAGTATTGCCTCGATCCAGTCTTATCAGGTGCTTGACTCGAGGGGGGAGCCAACAATTCGCGTGCGTATGTCGTCCGAGTCCGGTCTCGTACGGCAGTTTGATGCGCCAAGCGGCACGTCTGTATCTGGCCTCGAAGCAAAAGCTATCTTCGATGGAGGTGCCAGCTACGCAGGACACGCTGTCAGCGAGAGCGTTGATATCATCAACAGCATCATAGGCCCGAAGTTTATCGGCTACCCACTCTCCCACCAGGAAGACTTTGACTCACTCATCACCGCCCTCGATGGTACACTCGACCGTTCTCGTCTCGGCACCCAGACTCTCACTGCCTTGAGCGGCGCCTATTTCCTCCTCTCCTGCGCTGAGCAAAAGCAGCCTGTCTGGATGGTCGTGGCTGACCTTCTCAAGACCAAGCCAGCCCTTCCTCGCCTCTATGCGAACCTAGTCGCCGGCGGAGCCCACGCGCCAGGACTCGATCTCCAGGAGTTCATGATTGTCCCAAAGACAACTAGCCCGTCATTGGCTACAGCCCTCGTCTATGATGTTCGATCGACGCTACAGTCCATCTTTGAAAGCCTCTACGGGCCTGCTGTCCAGCTCAGCTCCGAAGAAGGTGCCATGGCTCCCATCGGTGCCACAAGCGAAGTGGTTCTTGAAGCCATGCAGCAACTTCAGGCGAAGTTTAACAACAGTTACGACATCGCTCTCGATGCCGCCGCCAACCATTTCTTCACCAACGGCACATACACGCTGGCTCGCCAGACCTACGACATGCAGCAGCTCGGTGGGCAGTACATGGCCTGGGACCAGAAGTATCCGCTCCTATCAGTCGAAGATCCGTTCGCCGAACAGGACATCGAAGGGCTCAAGTATCTCGCCGGTCAGCCGAGCAAGAAGTTTTTTGTCGTCGGTGACGACTCGACCGCCACCGATGCCGAGCGCATCCGAGTGCTCGCCGAACAGAAGCTCATTGGTGCAGTTATTATTAAGCCCAACCAAGCTGGCACCATGACTGATATGTTCAAGGCCATTCGTGCCGCACAATCACTGGGGCTCAAGATCATTATCTCCCACCGATCCGGCGAGACGAATGACATCATGCTGGCTGACCTCGCCTTTGGTATCGGTGCCTTTGGTATCAAGCTCGGCGCCCCAGCTCGCGGCGAACGCGTCGCCAAGTACAATCGACTCATTGAGATCGAATCCGATCAAGGACTCGTTCCTCAAGTAACTACACCTACGCCTGTAGCGGCGCCAGCCCCAGTTGCCACACAGCCGCTCCCTCAGCAGCCTATTGCGTCATCGCCAGCTCCGGCACCAGTTCCCCAACCCTCGATTGCCCCGGCTCCCCCGGTAGCACCAGTCGCTCCGCCTCAGCCACCGGCCATCCCACAGCCCGTACCAGCTCAGGCTATTCACAACACGACCCTCTACCCATCGCCGTCAGCCAATGAGTTGCACGCACCGCCAGCACCCAGCCCTACCGTGGCTCCGATCCAGCCAGTAGCTCCCCAGCAGCAGGCAGCCCCGGTCAGTTCGGCAGCCAACAGCATGCCAAACAGCAGTCAATCAGCCGGCTCTCCTGCCTTTAATATCTAGCCCGATCACGCATACAAAAAACCAGTCTCATAGACTGGTTTTTTGTATGCAACCTATTTGTAGAGTGGCTTGAGGGCAGCGAGCTCTTTGCCGGCAAGGAGCTCGAGGGCAGCACCGCCGCCAGTAGAGATAAATCCAAAGTCATCGTGCATTCCGATGCCATCGACAAACCCGGCCGTGTCTCCGCCGCCGATTACTGAGAGGGCTTTCATGCTCGCGATCTGCTTAGCAAGATGCAGGCTACCGGATGAGAAGGCTTTTACCTCCGTGAATCCAAGTGTACCGTTCCAGAAGATCGTTTTGGCGCCATGCAATGCAGCATTGATCGATGTACTTGTCATCGGTCCAACATCGAGTGCCATGTCGTTCTCGTCCAGCTGTCCGACCATGACCGTGCGTGACTTTTCACCAGCTTCCGGCTTGTTTGCGACAACTACGTCAACTGGCAATACGACGTGAATGTGTTTGCGCTCGGCGATCTTCATAATCTCCATAGCGATCTCGAAGCCAGCCTTGTCGAGCACACTCTTGCCCATGGCATGACCCTGCGCAGCCAGGAAGGTATTTGCCATCGCACCACCGATGATGAGGGTGTCGACCTTCTCGAGAAGACTGTGCATAAAGTCGATCTTGTCGGAGATCTTGGCGCCACCTATGATAGCGACAAAGGGGTGAGCTGGCGTCGTCAGGAGCCCTGTGAGCCGGGCGACTTCACCCTGGATGAGCTTACCTGCAGCGTGCGGCAAGTACTTTGGGATACCGACAACAGAGGCATGACCCCGGTGCGCCACCGCAAAAGCATCATTGATATAGACCTCACCAAGACTCGCCAGCTCCTTGGCAAACTGTTGGTCATTCTCCTCTTCCTCGGCATGAAAGCGGAGGTTTTCGAGGAGGGCAACCTGGCCTGGCTTGAGCTCCATGACTTTTGCCTTCACCTTCTCACCGACGCAGTCGTGCATAAAGAACACCTCACGCTTGAGCAGCTCCGACAGTACGATCGCTACCGGCTCGAGTGAGTATTTTTCGGTCGGCTTTCCGTCCGGCCGCCCGAGGTGACTCGCTAAGATGACGATTGCGCCCTGACGGATCAAGTAATTGATCGTCGGGATAGCAGCAGCAATGCGGAGCTCGTCACCCACCTTGCCATTGTCGATCGGTACGTTAAAGTCGACACGGAGAAAAACCCGCTTGCCGCGGACGATGAGATCTTCGAGTGGTTTGAGTTGCTTCATGGAGTGGTGGTTGCTTCCGGTGTTAGTGTTGGTGTAATCGTTGGTGTAACTGTGGGCGATGGTGAGCTCGTCGAGAGACTCTGTAAGATCTTCGGATACTTCTTCGGTCCGCTACGTCCGAGATTATTGTAAGTCACCATACTCGCGAAGAGCAGGGAGAAGACAATTACAGCGATCCGATAGGTATGCGAGTGATCTTTAGTGATAAGATGCACTATCTTCACAAAGAGCGCCAGCACTGCGTAGCAGACTGCGAACATCAGTAAGAAGAGTGCGACATCGATGAGCTGCATATAGCTAGTTTACCTGGTGCGGTAGCACAAGCACAATGGCTACTACGAAGACACTTGCCCTAGTTTACGTTGAATCAATTCTAGAACGCCCCGCGGAGTCTGGTCAGCTTTCACAATATATTCCCCACCGAGCGCCCCAACTTGCTCAATGTCGTTCGGATTATTCGAGTTGGTCAGGAATACGACTGCGGTCTTACTAAAGTCATAGCCTTGGCGTTTGAGTTCTTGGATGGCTTCAATACCAGACATCTCCGGCATATTGATATCCATCAGGACGAGCTTGGGGTGATTGTCGTTTATTAGCTTCACGCCCTCCTTGCCATTTGCGCCCATCAAGATATGGTAGCCAGCTTTGGAGAGCTTCACCTGATACATGCGAGAAATGAACGGGTCATCCTCGACAACGATTACATCGGCATTGGAATCTTTTGCGAGAGTCATAGATATATTGTACCTGGAATTACCTGGAGAGCGTTAGCATTATGCCTTTGTAGCTACCTGTGCTTCAGCGTCCTTCTCGGGGTTGAGACCTTCGCCAGCCGCCTTAATAGGGAGCGAGAAGCCAAAAGTCGAGCCCTTGCCCTCGGTACTCTCGAAGATAATCTTCCCTGCCTGATCACGAACCACCTTACCCACGAGGAAGAGCCCGAGGCCCGTACCATCTGGTCGAGTCTTCTGAGCATTTGGCGCGCGATAGAACTTTTTGAAGAGCTTGGCCTGCTGATCCTTTGGTACACCGATACCATTATCGACCACACGGAAGGACACATTATCCTTGTCGGCTTCGAGATAAACATCAACCTTTCCACCTGACGGCGTGGTGGATGAGTAATAGATCGCATTGTCCATGAGATTCATGAGGCACTGGCGCGTCTTGCCTTCGTCGATCATCAAAAGTGGCACCGGGTCTTTTGGTGCATGGTAGGTCACCTTTACATTCTTAGCCGTAGCAGTTGTTTCGATCAACCCTAGCTCTTCGGGCAAAATCTTATTGAGATCAACTTCAGCTCGTTCGAGACGGAACTTACCGGACTGGATGCGCGAGACATTGAGCAGGTCATCGACCAAACGCGTCATACGCGTAGCCGCATCAAAGGACTGCTTGAGCGTATCTTTCTGTTCACCGGTCACTTTACCGAAGTCACCATCCATCACCATCGAGGTGTACCCACGGACGGCCGTGAGCGGCGTTCGCAGCTGATGCGAAGCCATGGAGATAAACTCATCCTTGGCCTTATCCAGAGCCTTAAGCTCTTTATTGGCATGAGTGAGGTCCTTCGTCGCCTGCCGGATCTTCTCGCGGAGTGTTTCGTTAAACAGCTGGATCTCTTGGTACGATCGAGCATTCTGAATGGCGACTGCCAGCTCGTTAGCGATAATGCGGAGGGTCTGAATGTCTTGGTCGCTATAGATATCACCGCTTCGCTTGTCTCCCAAGAAAAGGTACCCCGTAAACTCTTCTTTTGTGCGAAGTGAGAGTGCCACACGGATATTATGACGTTCTAACATGTCTCTTTCATTACTTGCAGCTAACTCGTCAGCAACAGTCACCGGCAAACGCAACGTAGATATATCTTCGATCTTATAGGCATGCTGTTTTTTCTCTCTATAGGTTTGGAAGAAAATTTGTGGCTTCCCAGAGCCTTCTTTTTCATCTCCCTGCTCTTTTTCATAACCAAGTACCACAATGTTTGTCCCGCCGACCCTCATCTTCTCCTCAAGTATTCTTACCACTTTCTTTGAGAGAGATTCCAATTGAATATCAGAGGCCAAAACGCGCCCGATATCCGATATTACTACCTGCGGGTCATATCGATCACGATAGAATACCCTATCGGTTGCACGCTCAAAGAATCTACGTATCCACGGAAAAGTAAACGCTAGTATAACCGCCAGTACAGTGTTAAATAACTGCTGAGAAAATTGTGTGACGAAAATGGTCTTGAAAAAGAATTGCTCGGCTACGCTGAACGCAATGAATCCGTAAAGCGCAGCCAGAAAGCCCACAGACAACAGGAATGTCACCACACGGACGGTCGCCAATCGAACATCAAACAAGCGGCCTCGTATAATAGCAAACGAAACAACGGCGGCGAACACAACGATAGAGACCGTACCAAACAGAATTGCTGGGCCCTGTGAGCTAGATTGTGAGAGAATTGTGCCCGAAAAAAGATTGGCGATGTACGCCGTACCTGCTCCTGCCAGAATGAATTGGATTTGATTTCGTGTTACACCGTCTGTACGCTTACGCTTGTATAACATCACACCGAAGGCAGCACAGAAAAACAACAAGCTTGTCGCACTGTGTATTGAATAGAGATATCCTGATTGCTGGATTGTCGCCCCAAACTCTTCAACTTTTACCACACTTACCATTTGATCAGAGAACGAGAGCAAAGCAAGAGTAACTGGCAGAACCGATATCAGGACGAGTCTGGGGATCATGTTATGGGTCAGGAAATCCTTACCGAAGAAGAGACTGAATGCCAAGAAAAATATAGGGATCAAATTTGCGATAAAAATCGCTTGTCTCACGAAGTAGAGTGCCGAATCTGCATTTGTTGTAGTATCGGCCAGCCCAAGCGATGAAATCCATAATGTAATCGCTATAGAAGTCATCGCAAAGCTACGCTTAGCGTTATCTTTACCGGCATTTACAAAAAGTAGTACCGAGATGACTAGCATTACTGCTATAGTTGGGGCATATGTAAGTAGTTTTAGCATTACAGTATAAAGTTCACTATACCAATCTTACTCAATAACCATCCATATGTCTTTTGATATCCATCACAACTTTCGTCTCATATCTATTCATGAGCAAGAAAAAATACGTTCATATACTAGAAGGTTCAAACCCTACTCTGATTTTAATTTCACGAGTCTCTTGAGTTGGGATACAAATGAAACGGTGGAGTTTGCACTGTATAAAGACTGCCTGATTATTAAACTGCCTGATTATATTACGCAGATTACAAACTATTCAGTTTTGGGCGGCGAAAATGCGAGCGAGGTAATCGACGAGCTCTTCTCACTCCTTGAGGGTAGTGATGCAAAGTTTGAGTTTGGCTTTGTGCCTGACAGCGTTATAGGATATCTCGACCCTGCAAGGCTTACGTTCAGCGAAGATATCGACCAAAATGACTATATCTACAACACATCTGAACAGGCACTTCTCGAGGGTCGGCAGTTCTCTTGGCAGAGGCGACGCCTTTCGCAATTTGAGCGAGCCCTCGAAGGCAGGGACGTAGAAGTGCGGCCCCTTACCAACAATGAGTTAAGACAGCTCTTTCTAGATCACTGGCCAGCTTGGCAAAAGGCTAGCGATCGCATCCCTGATTCTCGCTATCAGTTCGAAAAGATCGCGATACGCAGATACGCGTACTTCCACAAAGACCTCAAGAATCAAATTGTTCTCGGACTTTTCTTAGACGGTAAAATCGAAGGTGTCACAATGTTCGAACCCTCTGGTCCAGAAGATGACTATCTCACATGTCATTTTATGAAGGTTAACTATACTTACCCGGGAATATTCAATCGCCTGTTCTATACGATGGCTCAATACGGCTATCAATTTGGATACAAGTACATCAACTTTGAGCAAGATCTAGGCATCGATGGCCTGCGCTTGTATAAGAATTCCCTCAAACCGAGTGACAAGTTATTGAAATACCGACTACGCCCGAAGGCGCAGTCGGATCAGCTTAAGCCCTAGAGCTTAAGCCGGAACGGTGCATCGAAATGCACCGTAGTGGTAGACAGCAATCTGCTGCCAGTCCAGAGTCATGCGACTCTCCTTGCCAGCGAAGAATGCGTCAGCCAACACGGGGATGATTCCGACCGTGAAGTCATTGCACTCACCGAGGAAGATGAGGTCGTTGCCGGAATCCGACACACAACCCACAAGTTGCCTGAAAACGAGCGTCGTCATGTCCTGACCTCGGTAGGCCTGGTCGGTGACAACAGTCGGCATGTGGACAACGTTACCCGTCTTGGTTTCGACGGGGTAGTTCTTCTCGTAGTCCGCGACATTCAGCCAGGGGCATGACTGCAGCGGGCTCAGGAACGCGAGAGAGACGATCCGACCGTCAGCCACACTTACGGCGGCAATCGAGTCGGAAGCATCGAGCAGAGCGCGAAGCTCTTCTCGAGTGAAACTCTGGACGAGGGGGTGCCCCTCACTGGCCTGACGGAACGACTCGGGATAGAAGTCCCAAATCTGCTCGAAGTCCTGATCGCTCACCGGCTTGCTCAATGTACGAGCTGCCTGATCGCGGTTCAGATACTTCTCTGTCTGGCTCATGGCAACTGCCAGAGCAAAGCTCTGGTTCTCAGTGTCCGGAACACCGGTGCGACGCTTGATGCGAACCGGGCCGGCGAACTGAGTCAGCGAAGCCACGCCATTCGGTCCTTCGCCCAGCTTCACACTGGAAGCCATGTCGGTAGCCACCGCGAGGATGAGCGCAAGGTCGTAGAGACGAGTTTCTTCTGCGAGGTGATCACAGAAGACGACCAGTCCCAGGCCGGGCAGCCGGCCACGATTGTGCGCAAGTTGATTTCCCAGGATCATGTGGTGGCCATCC
>CALKUN010000028.1 GCA_937996675.1 uncultured Candidatus Saccharibacteria bacterium | reverse complement strand
GCCGGCATCGAGCTGGTCGAAAACAACTTGCTTGGTGTGTCCAGCGGCATGCTCGCTCTGTGTCTCGCCCACGCACAAGATCGGTCTGATATCGTTCCGTAAGCATGCACTCACTTTTTGAGAAATGAGACCATCCCTTTCGTGAAATACATGCCGGCGCTCAGAGTGTCCAATGATCGCATAATCGGCCAAATCCTTCACCATTGCAGCGCTGACTTCACCAGTAAAAGCACCTTCGTCCATCGGATAGATATTTTGCACGCCAATCGCAAACCGATCGTGACCACGCAGCTCGGCCTGCACCGTGGTAAGGTCAAGCACTGGCGGACACAACACGACGACCGTATCGCTCGCAACGCGAGTCACATCTTTGACCAAGCGATTGACGAGGAGACTCGCCTCAGCTGGTGAGCAATGCATCTTCCAGTTGCCGATGATGTAGGTTTTGGTTCCCATGATTTTCCTCAGTATAACTCCAAAGTGCTTATGCTACCAAGAGGCGAACAGTATCAGTTGCTCCGGACTTACCGGCGTGAGTACCAAAGATGCAGACCACGAAGTCGCCTTTTTTGAGGGCACCGATCTTGAGAAGCGTGCGCATGATACCGGCCGAAACATAGCGACCCTTGAGAACTTTGTACGGCTTACTCCCCCAAACGATCGCCAATTGATTACAGACCTGAAGGTCTGGGCTCGCCATAATAATGGCGGCTGACGGTCGAAGAGCAGCGATTGAGCGCGCAGTATGACCTGAGGCCGTCTCAGCCAAAATAAGCTTCGCACCAACGCTTTCGGCTAAGATCTGTGCCGCGCGTGACACCGCGTCGCCCGAACTGTGACCGGCAGTGAAGTCTTGCACAGTTCCAAATGTACCGCTCTCAAACATGTACTTCTCGGTGATGAGGATGATGCGCTTCATCTGCGCAACCGTCTCGATCGGATAGGCACCAATGGCCGATTCGCCCGAAAGCATGACAGCATCTACGCCGAGCGTTACAGCCGTCGAGACGTCATTAGCCTCAGCGCGAGTCGGCGACATGCTTGAGGTCATACCCTCAAGCATCTGCGTCGCCATAATGACTGGAGTCCGCATGGTGCGAGCTATCTGAATAATTTGCCGCCCGATAATTGGCACAGCTTCGGCGCTCGTCTCAACAGCGAGGTCGCCACGAGCGATCATGACTGCATCACTAGCCGCAATAATCTCGTGAAGATGTTCGGCTGCTGCGGCAGTTTCAATCTTCGTGATGATCTTAATATTTTTTCCCTTACGCTTGATCATCTCACGGAGAGGAGCGATGTCTTCGGCAGTCTGCACAAATGACTGAGCGATATAGTCAATGTCTTGCGTTAAACCAAAACGAATATCTTCGATGTCTTTTTCAACTAGCTTGGAGCCGGCAATGTAGGTATCTGGAAGATTGATGCCGTGATTACTACTAAACTTGCCGCCTTGCTTAACGACCATCTCGACCTTACGTCCGTGAACGCGAGTGATCTCGCAGATGACTGCCCCATCGCGGATGTAGAGTCGCTGCCCCACGGCCACAGATCGACTAAAGTCATATTGGATCGGGATAATGCCAGCCTGTGTGTAGTCGGCCCCATATTGCATAGTGAGCTTCTGACCTTTTTCGACTTGCATTGGCTCAGGCAAGCTCGCGATCAGGATCTTAGGACCTTGGAGATCCTGAA
Source organism: uncultured Candidatus Saccharibacteria bacterium (assembly GCA_937996675.1). GTDB lineage: Bacteria > Patescibacteriota > Saccharimonadia > CAILAD01 > CALKUN01. Next base: position 279 of record CALKUN010000028.1, on the reverse strand, counting down.
TAATAGCCACCGAGCGACTAAGCTTGCGGGCTGCCGCACGGACTTTTTTGATCATTGCGCCATGCCAAGCATGAGTACCATGCGAGAAGTTGAGTCGGATACCGTTCACGCCAGCCAATAGAAGTTCTTCGATTTTGCCTTCGCTGGCAGGGCCCAAGGTAGCGATTATCTTGGTCTTTTTGTATTGGGTAGCTAAAACGGGTAAAACGGCTCTCATATACCCTATTTTACCCCAAAAACGGCTATTTTGATCTGAAAAATGCTTATGCTTTTATGTTG
>CALKUN010000027.1 GCA_937996675.1 uncultured Candidatus Saccharibacteria bacterium | reverse complement strand
GCCGTACTCGGTTGGTTGGTGTGCAATGGCTGTGAAGCTTGACCTAGAACCGAATGGTGAGCTCGTCTATGATCGCTCGGCTAAAAATGCCTGTTATCGAGCTAGCCTAAGCCAAGCCTTTGATGGTGAGTCCTGGCACGTCAAGCGACTGACCATTCCAGAAGAAAAGTCCAACACTGTCTTTGAGGCCGAGTGTGAGGCTGTTGTAGGTAGTGATGGTGTCACTCATGTAGCACTCAATATGCGCCCTGTGGCCACCGACGACAAGGGCGATTGATTGGTACAAAAACATCCAATCATCTACTATAAGCATAACAATTAACTTCGGAGTGTTTATGTCGGATCGGGATTTGCTACGTAAGGGGTTTGGGGCTATCGAGTTTGTACTTATCGGAGTGCTTGTCCTTATTGTCGCCGGTCTGGCTTACTTCGCACTATACGGCAAGCCAAAGACTACAGAAACAAACCCGACTGTTTCTCCAGTTGTTACCTCATCAGCTACCTCTACTCCTGTACCGGCTGTGTCTGAGGCCGATGGCGAACAGGCGGCTATAACCTTCTTCATCGCCTACATCGCACGCGATAACGGCAATGGTACTGTAATAAGCGAGCTTGGTACGGCCAATCTCAAAGCCTATGTCGCCAAAGGTGGGTATTCGGCCGACCCAATCATCTGTGCGCAGAATACACCCGCCACAGTAGTGGCAAAGAACGCGACGGTGACGGGAGATACAGCCAAAGTGCTCACTCGTCACATCTATTCGGGTGGTGATGCAGAGGTGCTCGCAACGGTCGTGAAAGTGAATGGCCAGTACAAGATAGATAGTATCACTTGTCCAGATCCTGCTACAGGCAAGCAGAAGTAGGAGAATTCGCATAGCTTTTTGACGGACTCTGCTAGAGAGTGAAAACAATCTAAACGAGGACTTTAGTAATGTCGATGATCACGCCCTTCTTATGGTTTTGATAATCAAGCCGGCAAAGTAATGCGAGCTATGCTCAAGATGAAGAAGATCGTTATCGCAGACTGAGAATGAGATTACCTGTCCGAGAGTTTTTTATCGTTGATCGTATCAGCTATAGAGTAGAGCGGACGGTTTTGGACTTCTTTGTATATGCGGCCAACGTAGCTCCCAATGACACCTAGGGTAATCATCTGGATGCCACCAATGAAGAATATGGCAATGGTGATAAATGCCCAGCCGGGCACGGCGGCTTCAGTGTACTGGAGCCTGATAATGAGCGCATAGAGCGCTCCGAGAAAGCTCATCCCAGATACCAAGAATCCGAGCTGCGAAATGAGCTGGAGTGGAACTGTTGAAAATCCAGTTACTCCGTCCATAGCGAAGCGGATCATCTTGCCGAGTGGATAGCCAGTAGTACCTCCATAGCGTTTGTCTCGCTCGAAGAGAACAGCGGTTTGCTTGAACCCAACGTAGCTAACGAGCCCGCGAATGTAGCGGTTATGCTCACGGAACTTTCTGAGCTCGGTGACGACCTTGGCATCCATGAGCCGGAAGTCACCAGTGTCACGTGGGATCTTGATCTCGGAGAGAAGATCGAGCGTTCGATAGTAGATGCTGGCGGTGAGCTTCTTAAAGGCGGAATCTTTTCGGCTGGCTCGCTGAGCATAGACGACATCAAAGCCCTTCTCCCAGGTCTGAATGAGCTCTACGCTGACAGCCGGTGGATCTTGGAGATCCGTATCCATTATGATCACCGCCTGGCCCGTTGAGTAATCGATACCGGCTGTGACGGCGACTTGGTGTCCGTAGTTGCGTGATAGATCAAGAACGACAATCTCATCGTGCTTCTGGGCAAGTCGAGTAAGGATTTCAAGGGAGCCATCTTGGCTTCCGTCATTGATGCAGATCAGCTCAAATGCATACTTTTTCTCGAGCGGCTGAAGCGTCTTTTGTAGGGACGTCAAAAATCTCTCGATACATTTGTCTTCGTTATAGACCGGTAGGACGTAGCTGATTAGTGGTTTGCTCATAAAGCGTATCTTAGCCCCAAGTATAACAAACATGGACGAGCTGGACTGATTTGGTATGATGTGGACATGAAAAAGCCCAAAGAAGAATTCAAAGTCGATGGCGAAGACCTTCTCAAGAAGGTGAAATCACTCATTGCAGAAGGCAACATTCGTCGCATTAGCATTCGCAACAAAGAAGGCAAGCATGTCTTGGATATCCCACTGACAGTAGGGGTGGTCGGAGCTGTACTTGTGCCGACTCTCGCAGCCGTAGGTGCAGTAGCCGCTTTGTTAACCGAGTGTACAGTCGTCGTTGAGCGCCGAGAAGACTGAACTATTCGTCGTGAAGTGCTTCAATAGGATTGATGCGTCCAGCACGTCGTGCTGGGAAATATGAGACGCCAAGGCCTATGAGCACCATAAAGGCCACAGCACCAAGAGAGAGCCACCATGGTGTAGAGACGAGGCTGAAGACTTCGTGGACGCCACGGTTGATGGCTATACGGTTCATGATAACGCTGAAGAGGTGACCGCCCAGGCTGGCGAGCGTGATACCGACCACGGATCCAATGACGGATAGTAAAACACTTTCGTAGATGAAGAGTCTACGGATGTCGCGGTTTTTTACTCCAAGTGCGATCATCAGTCCGATCTCGCGAGTGCGTTCGAGCAGCGAGATGGTGAGTGTGTTGAACATTCCCAGGATAGCAACGATCATACCAATAGACCCAAAGCCGACCAGGATGAGATTGACGTAACGGAAGAGATCCTTGATCTGATTGATGGTATCCATTGGTGCGACGGTCTCAAGCCCGAGGCTCTCAATCTGCTTGCGGAGGTCAGGGATATTATCGATGTCATCAACGACGAGCTTGACCTGGGTATACTCGTTAATTCCGGCAACGTTGAAGAACGACTTGGAGAAATACACCTCACTTCCGGTACCTGAGTCAATCACACCAACGATCTCAAAGGTGTCAGTGAGTTTTTTATTCTTTGCGGTTTCATCACCTTCAATCTCTACGCTCAGCTCAAGGTTTTGACCAATGACTTTTTGTGCATCGCCAATGCCGCTTGCCTCGAGAGAAGCTCTGTTGATGAGAAGCTCGCGAGATTCATTATCGTCAAAAGCCCGTCCCTTGATTATCTTGAGGTCAGCAATGTTTTGATACTCAGAATCAATGCCATAGGCGAGAGTATCGACGTCACTGTTGTTGAGCTTGATAGTGCCCGAGCTTGCGTAGAGGCCGCCGAGCTCTTGGACGTGAGTAAGATGCTTGATCTTGTCGCTGTTGGCTTGGTTGAGCTCAACGATCGTAGAGTTTGGGCTGGTGACATCAATCGTCTTGACCGACTCACTACCAATGACTTGATTTGTTACGAGGTCCTGCAGCCCGAGTCCGAGCGAGAGGAGGAAATAGATCGCGCCGATACCGATTATGACACCAGCGATCGTGAGGAACGACCGTAGCCGCTTAGAGCTCAAGCTACTCCAAGCCATATGAATGATGACCGGACGAGTCAGTGAAGGATATCGCTGATTACTTGCCATTGATTGCCTCGGCTTTCATACGCGCCAACGCATCGATACGTAGCTTCGTTTCGTAGAGTAGCTTATTGGCGATAGTGGCAGTATCGGCTTTTTGGATATCCTCAACCATGTGGTTCTGAATGTTGAGCAGGTGCTCAGCAAACGAGATGTATTCCATGTTGTGGGTCACGAGGATGATTGTACTGCGGAAGATCGTCTGGCATTCGAGCAGAAGATGCATGATTTTGTCGCCATTGCTGGTATCGAGGTTGCCGGTAGGCTCATCGGCAATCACGAAGAGAGGTTCGTTGACGAGCGCACGAGCCATGGCGAGACGCTGTTGCTCACCGCCAGACAGAACGCTGGGATACTTCTTGGCGTACTCCTGCATATGGACGCGTTCGAGTGAATTCATGGCCAGCTTGGCTGCCTTGCTGCGTGAGAATCCAAGCGAGTAGAGCGGAATGGCGACGTTATCGAGAACGGTAAGACTCTTCACCCACTCGTTTGTTTGGTGAATGAAGCCAACACGATTGGCACGAAAGTGCGATAGTTCTTGATTGTCCATAGCATAGAGATCAGCGCCTTGTACGATGACCTTGCCTTGGGTCGGTGGTTGGAGGCCGGCCATCGTATTGAGGAGCGTAGACTTGCCGCTCCCCGAGGCACCATAGATGATGTTGAAGCTATTGGCCTGAATGGAAAAGTCGGCATGTTGGATCGGCGTGACAACGCCGTTGCTGACCGGGAAATCCATACGGACATTCTGTACTTGCAGGACCTGAGTAGTATCAATTATTCCACCGCTCATACTAGTATCCGAAAATTCCTCTCAGAGCGTTGAGTACGATCGATATAACACTATCCGAGGCTCGACCTATGATTCCTGATCGGGTCGGACCGTCGACACCGTTGCCAGACCGATCCTTTGAGACCGGCTGAACTGTGTAGACGCGAGAGGTCGCGAGATCGGCGATGATAACGATATGCTCGGTGGTGAGCGTGGCATCTTCGGAGCTACGGTTGTTGAACGTGCGAAGACCCGAACCCTGTCCGTATGCAACTTGGCTAGTAGCTGGTTCATCGGTCTTCCAGGATACGACAATCTGGCCACGGGCTTCAGTACCGGTGCCGCGTACGGTCGTCTCGACTTTTACATCGGTGACCTTTGGCGGTCGAGTATCGAGTGCGGTACGAAGCGTCTGTATGTCGGACGTTGCGAGGTTGCCACCCGCGTCTCGAGACTCGGCTGAGAGTGAGTAAAGGGTATCGTCCTTGAGGTTTTTGACTGTAATCTCATGCTCAGTCACCAGAGTAGACTCGCTCATTTCTTCCTGAGCTGCACCGGTTGCTGCATAGCGGAGGAGTGATGACGTTGGTACGTTTGTCTTCCAGCTGACACGCTGCGTACTGGTTGGCTCTCCGTCGACCGGCTGGAAAGCAAGGTTTGAGATAACTGGCCGGGCCGGTGTGGTAAAGGTAAAGATGGTTCCGCCGGGGTATTCATTGCCGTCAGCATCAAAGGTATTGAGTCGGAAGAAGTATTTGCTACCATCGTCGAGTCCCACAAGCTCGGCCTCGTAGGACGACTTGGTGAGGGAGGTGGAAATGGACTTCGAGCCGCCGAAGCTATCCGATCGACCATACTGAATGATGACCTTGGCGGCATCGGTGGAAGTAAATTTGAGCTGCGCGGTCGACAATCCAGCTCGGATGACGGCTACTTCCTGCGTACTTGGAGCTGGCTGCGTTTTGAAGCTGAACTCATCGGACATGCCAATGTTTCCATCCACGTCAGTCCAGCTCGACTTTGCAAAGTAGGTGGTACCTGGCGAGAGATTGTTGAGGGTTACCTCATGGTCGGTGGTCTGGGTAGGGCTGGCAATCTGGAATGGGTCATACTCACCAGATCGAGTACCAATCGATACCTTACTATCGCTATCGCGGTCGGTTGACCATGTGACGGTAGCCTTACGGGTACTGAGGTTGATCACCTTGGCGTTGGCCGTAAGCGCGGCTGCAGTCGTAAATCTTCCTGTTGGAAGTTTGCTAACGACCGAGCTGGTGGCACCACAATTGTTAGCACTGTCGCAGGCGCTGATCTTGTACGAGTAGGTGAGTTGAGAGAGATTGCCATCGACGTAGCTGGTACCGGCGGTAGTGGCGACTTGGGAGTAGGAGATGCCATTGGTGGATCGATAGATGCGGTACGAGGCAACGCTGGCTCCCACGTCAGTAGGTGGTGCCCAAGAGAGAGCGAGCTTCCAGTTGCTTGTGATGCGGGTCGAGACATCGGCGATTTCGACATCGAGCGGCAGTCCGGGCGCTGAAGTATCGGCTGTGAATTCGGCGCTGGCAGCAGTAGCGTAGTTGACGTTTCCGGCCTCGTCCTTGGCGACGACATAGACTGTGTTAGCACCTGGTTGTGTGGCGTATGGCCCCGCAGTCAATGTTTTAATGCCGGGGTTCGTCCACGTACAAGTGATGGCTGATGGAGTGGTATTGAATGTATAGCAGTAGGTGAGATTGCCGGCCGCACCAGAGAACGTGTTTGGGTCGGCCCATGAGAAGGCAAAACTATTGGTTGTATTAGTAGATGGTGACGGCGTGAGGTTCTGCGGACTACTCGGAGATATCGTGTTGAGCTTGATAACCGTCGTTGGGTACACCGAACTAACGTTCCCGGCTGCATCCCAGCTGCGGAAGTATACGACATTATTGCCTTCATGTATGTTGGCAAAGTCGGGTGGGTCGGTCGTGGTATATGACCCGTCATTGGCGAGCAGGTCAGTCGTATCCTGAGCGCCAGAGTGCGGGTCTCCGTACCAAGTTCCGCCCGATCCAATACGGTACTGGAGTCCGATGAGCCCCGAGTTGGCATCACTCGCAGCGTCACCGCCCGTGGTCGGCCAGGTCATTGTGACGGCTTTATCCTGTACGAACTGCGAGGGTGCCGTAATAAATCCTGGGTTGGTGGGAGGGGTGTTGTCGTAACGGAATTGGAACTGCGCACTCGAGCCAGCAAAGACATTATTCGTGAGATCAATGGCTTTAATGCTGAGATAATAGGGGCTATTTGAACTAGCGAGTGCAGTGCCGAGATAGTTCGCGCCAGCTAGATCAATATTGGGGCTAGGGCCGACAGCAAATGGGCAAGTGCCTCCGGTGTTGATCGGACTTGTCCCGAGGAGTCCTTTTGCGGTGCGCGGGTCAGCGGTATTATCTGTGCCGAGGTAGAGACAATACCCCTGGATGCCTGTTCCCGAATCAGCTCCGGCTGTCCATGAGAAGTACGGTGTCGGTCCATTTGACCAAGCATTTGAAGCGACTGTGGCCCCGCCGTTACTTATCTTCATGGTGATGGCAGAAGCGTTAGTTTCCGGTGGGTCAGCATCGTATTGGCTGTAACTTATGTTGATATCTTCGAAGATCGGCGTTGTTGTCGGGCCGCTCAATGTTACCTCATACTGAACGTAGCGTTGATTGGTAGTAACACAGCTTTGCCCTGCCAAGACAGTACCAGAGGGGATTGCCGAACAGCTGGCAAAAGCGGTGGCTCCTGACATATCGGCGTTATTGCTGGTGCGCACCTTTACGGCTACCGTTCCGGTGCCGGAATAGGTGTAGGTGAGAACACCCCATTCTCCACCATAGGTCAAATCATACGCATTAGAAACGAGATTGCCGGTTGGGTATTGGTAGAGTCTAAACAGATCAATGTAGGCTGTTTTGGCTGTCTTCACCTGGATGCCATAATCTCGACTTGATGCAGTTCCAGTCACATTGGCCGAGAGCCGGTACCAGCCAGCGCTACCTGTCGACTGAAAAGTCGTAGTGACGACGCTGCTGCCTACATAGAGCTCGACATCGGCGCTTGTCACTGCTGATCCGGTGGTGTAAACGTAGGCTTCAAGTACATACGTATTAGTGTCGCCAAGGTTCTTTGCCTGGAGGAATTGACCTGTAGTTCCTGTGGTCACAGCGAGTGCAGAGTTGGAGTTGTTGTAAGCGCGCGTCGAAGACTTGATAGCCTTATCGCTGGCATTGAGGAATACGGATATCGTTGCCGTAGCATTGTAGGACATGATGTCGATATTGCCATCGGCATTCATGTCGGCCAGCGCTACGCCGCGCGAGCCGCCACTCGCGGTATAGTCAATCTTCGTCGCAAATGTGGCGTTAGAGTTATTTTTTAGTACAGACACAGTACCGGGGGTGGTATTTGGGACGACGAGGTCCTTATCGCCATCGTTATCTAGATCAGCAGCGGCAATCGTATTGCTGACGGAGGCGACAGCGTAGTCGGTCTTGGTGCCATATGTACCCGTACCAGAGTTGAGAAGTATTGAGAGGAAGGCGGTATTTCCGCTATCTGTTGCGACATCCAAATCACCATCTCCATCCAAATCGGTCAAAACGATACCGGAAGATTGAGAGACTGTCGTATAGTCAACTTTTGCAGCGAATGTGCCGGTGCCAGAGTTCTTCAGGACCGATATTGAAGAGCCACATCCGTTTGTTAAGACGATGTCTGTGTCGCCATCTCCATCAATATCGCCTGTTGCTACGCCACCCACATTGCATGCGCCGGCGTAGTCATTCTTAGCGGCAAATGTACCATTGCTGTTGTTCTTGAGGACTGAAGCACCGCCGCCTTGGGTGGCAGCAATCAAGTCTAAGTCGCCATCGCCATCGATGTCGGCCAGTGCTACTCCTAGCGGTGTGGCGGCTGTAGTGTAATCTACCTTGGTAGCAAACGTGCCGTTACCGTTGTTCTTGAGTACAGATACGCTTGCCGAACCAGCGTTAGTCACAACAATATCATTATCACCGTCGCTATCTATGTCGCCCACGGTAATACCAAAGGGGTTTGTAGCGGTGCCGTAGTCCACTTTTGTCCCCAGCGCACCTGATCCGTTGTTCATGAGCACAGACACATTCCCATTACTGTAGTTGGAGGTAACCGTATCAATATCACCATCACCATCGAAGTCCGCACTCGCCATGTAGTAACCCTGGCCAGCTGTACTATAGTCTATTTTTGTCCCATAGGTGCCGCCATTACCCGCTACAAAGCGCCAGTTATTGAGATTGGATTCAAAATCGGCATTCGCCATTCGCTGATCTAGATTTAAACCAAAAGCACCTGCACTCGTGGTAATGCCAGTAGAAACCAAGTATTGATTTGATGTGCTGGCCCCAGCGCCACCCGACCAATTGGTCTGTGTCCATGTGCCGGACGCAAGTGCAGGGCGAGTGATAAGGAAGGCAAGCAATACTCCACCTGCTACCCAGAGTCCGAGAGAGAGAATATGAACATGTTTGTGGTTGAATCGGCCGCGATTCCAGCTGTGCCAACGCGAATACCATCCACCTCTCGCCATGAGATAGCGATGAGGTCGATGAGCAATATGGTGGTGAATGGTTTTGTAGGTTTTCTTGATTCTTTGAAACATCTACGTCTTGAGGGGTGACGAGCAGAGCCCTCACCCTTTTTCTCACTTGATAAATTCGTGTCTCACAAACTATTCATAGCTTCAATTGTCGTACCAGATTGAAACTACTCATGGCTATAAGTATAGCAGGAATGTGTGTGCATATAAGGTAGGGTAGTGTGACGAAAATGGCCTATACTGAAGATCACCCCAATGACCCAAAGCGTAATAAGGAAGGGCAATAAAGATGGCGATTACTCCTCGATGCGATATGTGCGGAAAAGAACTAACTGACTTTGGTGCCCTGCTCTTTGGTCCGCCCGATTCAGTAAATACAGTAAAAAAGTATCATATCTGTAAGTTTTGTTATGTGGACCTTATTAAGTCATTTAAGAGCTAGGCAGCTCCAAGCTTTAGCGTTATACTTCGATTAATAATGAACGTCCGGACACTTTCTCGCCAGCTCTTCACCCTAGCTATGGTCGCCCTCCTCACCGGGGGAGCGTTCCTGGCGTCTGCACTCGTGACGGCTCGTCCGGCTCAGGCGGCAGGGTGTGCGACCGGTGAAGTTGGTAGCGTTACAACATCTACCTTTAACGTACCTGCCGCCAACGTCGACTCTTACCGACTGTGGGTACAGCTCAAGGGGTCAAACGCGGCGGTGGTTTCTGTCGAGCTCGATGGTAACAATTGCTTGAGCCAACAGATATCAGGGCTGAATACAAACAACTGGCTCTGGTCTCCAATTGGTGCTGCTCAGCCAATCGCAGCTGGTAATCATACACTTACGATCAAGGTATACACGGGTGGCATCTCGATGCTCGGCGGAATGCTTCTGAATGATGGTTGTAATCCGAATACTGAAGCAACCCTTTGTGCCTCGCAGTCGGCTACACCAACCCCGCTCATTACAGCTACACCAAAGCCGTCCACCGTCGTATTGACTCCTACGCCCACACCGAAGCCAGTTGTCACTCCAACCCCTACGCCAGCACCGACCCCAGCACCTACCGCTACTCCTGGTACTGGCGCGCAGCTCACCAAGGGTGCATCAAATGACAGTAAGCTCACGTACTCCGGAGTCTGGAATGTTGGCGGAAATGACGGTCTGTACAATAAGTACCAAGCCGATGACCACTGGTCGAATGTCGTAGGCGCTAGCTATACCTTCAAGTACGCCGGTAATGATGTCGCGATCTACGGCGCAAAGGCTCCTCATCATGGTAAGGCAGAAGTGGCCATCGATTCACGACCAGCGGTTACAATCGACCTCTACGCTGCCACTCGAGCCGACAATGTACTCCTGTATGAACTCAAAGGCCTCCCTTCAGCGACCCACACAGTGACGGTCAAGGTTGTGAGCGGAACGGTGACGGTCGATCGTATCGAAGTGGACCAATCAACTGCGTCAACACCGACACCAACTGCAACCCCAGCACCTAGTGCCGATACGTTGGCACCAAATGGTCCAGCCACCACCCAGCCAGCCCTCGTCTTTGATTGGCTGAGTGGACGGTACCGACTCGATATTAGCTGGCCAGTCGCCACCGATAACAGTGGTTCGGTTGCATCGTATGAAGTGCAGCGTAACGGCCAAAAGATTGGATCATCTAACGGTACAATCTACGGTGACTATGGAATACAGACCGGAATGGGGTATACATACCAAGTATTCTCAATTGATGGAGCAGGCAATCGATCGTCTGGATCTACACCGCGCACTACTACTATTATCTGCTTCTGGATCTTCTGCGGCATCTAGTAACCGTGCCACTTTCATACAAAAACGCCCTCACATCAGGGCGTTTTTGTATGGGCGCTAAAAAGAGATTCGCTTGATGAAGGCATCAGCCCAGGCGCGGTAACCTAGATCGTTAGGGTGAAAGTAATCAACGGCGTAAGACCAGATAAAACGATTGCGGGCCTGTGTCTCGGCATGTAGCTCAACCAGTTCGAAGCCATGCTTCGCAGCAAGCCGTCGCATAATTTGGTTGGCTTCGAGTACTCGTTGTTCTGGCTTCCCACCGCCAAAGCCTGGGAGCTGGGTGCGTCCGCCAAAGTAGGGCAGGTCCGAGATGAGTGTCGACTTGGGGAGTTGCGACATCAGCTGGTCCATATCTGTCTCAAAGCGAGCCGCATTGTAGTCCGCAATATCGTTTGCACCGATCTCGATAGTAATCAAATCGGGCTTTAGTGTTGCTAGCTCGGGCAACTGATCCTTAATCACATCTTGAATCTTGGCGCCGCTCTTACTGAGATTGATTATTTGTATATCGTGGCCTTTCTGCTTGATGTCAGCCTGGATGAGTCCGACATAGCCGTTGTGCTGAGTGACTGCACCAAGACCCTGGGCAGCTGAGTCTCCCAGTGCAGCATAGAGCAAGGCGCCTGGTCGACGTGGCTCATTATTCTCGCTCTTCCAGGCAATTGCGAAGCCATCGACTGCTCGGATCATCAGGAATACTGCGATGAATACAAACGCCGCAATGATACCGAGGGGAACGAGTATGTATTGGATCTTCATTCTTTCAGTGTACGGAGCTTCTGATCGTAAGGATAGTCCGCAGGTTGGTATACTGTTGGTATGATTACTCCCCGACGCAGCGATGACCGCGGTAAGGCCAATCATGATTGGCTACAAACTAAGCATACGTTTTCGTTTGCCACCTATCGAGATCCTCGATTTGTGGGGTTTCAGCGTTTGATTGTGATAAATGAGGATCACA
>CALKUN010000026.1 GCA_937996675.1 uncultured Candidatus Saccharibacteria bacterium | reverse complement strand
GCTCTTCCGATCTACTACTCCTGCAAGAATCGATAGAACTACATGTGCTGTGAGTAAGAATTTCCCAGCTGGCCGCTCCTTGTAGATCGCCAGAAAGATATAGACTTGCTCCCAGATACCAATCGCAGATGGGATAAAGAATAATGAAAATATTGGATCGAGACTTAAATCGCCGGGCGGCCCAAGAGAAGCGAGAGCGAACAATATATAGGTGACCAATCCCGTCGCAGTGAGTGATAACATTGGTCCTATCCAAAAAAGCGCCTTGTGTAAAGAGGTGTGCTGCATAAGCGTATTGTACCAAACTAGCGTCTACACCTGATATCGAGTACTCTGTAAGGTATGGAAAAGGCCTACGACCCATCAAAATACGAGCCCACTATTCGCCAATTGTGGGATGACAACAAAAGTTTTGCTCTCGGTTCGAATAACCCCGACGATACCAAGCCTCCGTTTACCAACATCATGCCGCCGCCAAATGCCAACGGTTCACTTCATGCCGGTCACCTGATGTACGTTACCGAAGACATCATGACTCGATACGCGCGCATGCAAGGACGCCCTACACTCTGGCAGCCCGGCACTGATCATGCTGGCACCGAGACGCAGTTCGTCTTCGAGAAGAAGCTCGCGTCCGAAGGTAAATCACGCCATGATCTCGGGCAAGAAACGTTTTATTCCGAAGTATGGGACTTTGTAGAATCTCAGAAGGGCACCATAGTTGAGCAAATGAAACTCATGGGCTTCTCGGCCGATTGGGACAAGCTCAAGTACACCCTAGACGACGATGTCGTGGATGTCGTACTCGATACGTTCCAGGAGCTCCTCGCTGACGGACATATCTACCGCGGTAATCGCATCATCAATTGGGATCCGATCTCGCAATCGGCCTACGCGGATATCGAAGTAAAGCACATCGAGCAAGAAGACACGCTCTATACCCTCGACTACGGCACTATTCAGATCGCAACTGTTCGACCAGAGACGATCTTTGGCGACGTCGCCGTTGCGGTCAATCCGAACGATGAGCGATTCAAAGACCTCATCGGACAAACTGCCACTATCCCCCTTCTCGATCGACCTATCCCGATTATTGGCGATGACCACGTTGAGCTCGACTTTGGTACTGGCGCTCTCAAGATTACTCCCGGGCATGACAAAAATGACTACGAAATCGGCCTTCGGCACAAACTCCCCCAGATCACGGTCATCGACTTTGATAGCAAGATGATCAACGTACCCGACGACTATGCTGGTCTAACAGTACTCGAAGCCCGCGCCAAAGTTGTCGCTCACCTCGAAGCCGCCGGCCTTATCATCAAGACCGAGCCGTATACTCACTCTGTCGCCATCCAGGATCGATCTGGTGGACAGATAGAGCCACTCATCATGGAGCAATGGTTCATGCGCGTAGCCGAGCTGAACAAGCCCGTCATCGAAGCTCTCGAGACAGATCAAATCAAACTTTATCCAAAGCGATTCAAGAAGATCGCTCTGGATTGGCTCACAAACGAACACGACTGGTGTATCTCCCGCCAAAACTGGTGGGGCATTCGCATTCCGGTGTTCTACAAGACCAGCCACGACGCCGACAAAGCGGCCTATATCGTAGCCAAGACCGAAGACGAGGCACGCGAATACTACGGCGACGGCAATTATCGCGCCGAAACCGACACCTTTGATACCTGGTTCTCATCGAGCCAGTGGCCATACGCTACCCTGATGTCTACCCTTGGTTCAGACTGGGAGAGCCACTACCCTACTACGGTCATGGCTACCGCCCGCGACATCCTACACAAGTGGGTGACGCGTATGACAATGTTCTCTCTCTACAAGACAGGACGTATCCCGTTCGAATCCGTATATCTCTGGGGAATGGTCACCGATGAAAAGGGACAGAAGCTATCCAAGTCCAAAGGAAACTATAGTGATCCCATGGAGATCACCGCCGAATACGGTACCGATGCGTTGCGACTTGCCCTTTCCATCGGAATTACACCTGGTAATGACGGCAAACTATCGCTCGAAAAGATTAAGGGATACAGAAACTTCTGCAACAAGTTGTGGAACGTGTCACGCTTCATCGATGGCCGACTTAGCACCGACCTGCCGGCCGGCTTTGTGCCAAATCAGCTGAAGCAGGACGATCTCCTCTCCCCTGCTGATCATTGGATAGTATCAAGAGCTAATAATGCCATCGAGAGCGTGGGCGCGCATCTCGATACATATCGCTTTTCTGAAGCAGGTGAAGCCGTCTATCACCTACTCTGGAGTGAGTTCGCAGACTGCTATCTCGAGTACGCTAAGCAGACCCTAAACCCCAAGGTACTGGCCTATGTACTCGATGTCGTGTTGCGACTAGCTCACCCATTCGCCCCCTTTGTGACGGAAGCAATCTGGCAAGAACTACCTTGGACAGATTCACAACTCATCACCGAACATTGGCCGAACTTAATTATACGAACTGACGCCGAACAAAGCAAGCTTTTTGACACGGAAATATTGGCTATTCTGGCAGACAATCAAGCTGAATCTGATTCAGCCCTCCGATCAAAGCTAGAGCGTGAAATTGCCGAAAAGCAGCGTGGTATCGAAATCATCGAGAAGAAGCTAGCTAATGCATCATTTACGGATAATGCACCGGCTGAAGTAGTGACAGCCGAGCGTGCTAGACTAGAAGAAACTTATGCAGCCACTCAAGATCTCCAGACCGCTCTCAAAAAGCTCGCGTCCTAAGAGAAAACTTCTCTGGCTAGGAAGCGCGCTCATACTTGTTCTGATCATAACCCTGCTCACACCTATCCTGATCCGCACGAATAGGGAAGCGATCGCCCGTGAAATCACAGCTATCTCTCACCAAGAGTCGGGCAAGCAAGAGCGCGCTTACCGAGAGCTCCTCTCAGCAACCGGAGGGGACCAAGCCGTAGCCCGGGCCTTGGCTGAATACTACTCGACTCATAACCTCCATAAAAATGCAGCTGAAACATATGAGCACGCCCGTGGCGCCCTTCTCCTGGAGGCCGCACGTGAATACGCCCTAGGCCTTGATTACACGAATGTCGCACGAGTAGCCCGTGCATCTACAAACGCAAAGCCGACCGCCGAATCGCTAGCCCTGCAGGGGATAGCACTCCTCAATCAGAAAGACACCGGGAAGGGCTGTGAAAAAGCCCGCGAATCAGAGGCTAAAAGCACGACCGCACCCCTGGCTAAGCAGGTGCAGACAGCCTGCGAATACATGCAGCGCAACCAAGATGACCCCTGGAAACTATCCGAAGCAGGGCTCCTAGCTATAGCGAGCGAGAAGATACAGGGGACACCGCAGACATCCAGTGCAGCCTTAGTGCTTCTAGCACGTCTCCAGCAGCAAGGCGGGGAGAGTGACAAAGCCATCCAATCACTGAGTCGAGCTCTCCAGCAAACACCCTTTGATAGGGAAGTACTCACGGCCATCACAAGCCTCTGCAGTCAGTCAGTTACCCCTAGTGATTGCTCCTCCCTCCAGAAGGCCGCAGACGCAAACCTAGAGCTTCTGCCACCCCGCTGAGACGCATGTGAAACTCTTATGTTTCACTAATTGTAGGGTTTCCGTACGTAAGAGTTTCATATCGCATGAGTATTCCCCGATACCGAATACACGGGGATGCTAGAATGATTTCTCCTAGACTTACCGAGAGAGCCTGCACTAAGGTGACTAATTGTGCATAAATCTATACAATAGTCATCTGAACCACAGTCTCAGTCGAGACGGGAAGTCACAAGCCTGGAGAGGTGACCGAGTGGTTGAAGGTACTAGTCTTGAAAACTAGCGTGTCGGAAACGATACCGTGGGTTCGAATCCCACCCTCTCCGCCATAGTAAAAGGACCAAGCATCGCTTGGTCCTTTTACTATGCGAATCGTTCGGCGGTATCGTGTGGGATTATTGATTATAATACGAAGCATGACTGAACCAACTTACCATGAGCATTCAGAGACCGAAGGCAAAAGCCGAAATGACGGAGCTGCACAACTCAAAGCTGAGCTCATTGCCATCCGCGACAGTCAGGAGGCGGCTCCCTCGGAGGCTCCTGTAGGCAGATATGAGCACCTCACAACCCCACTAGCACGCGACAACGAGGCCACCCTCCAGCAACAACTTGGCCTGCAGAGCAAAGACGAGATCGATGTGGCCATGCAGCATGTAGAGCTCAATCGAGATAAAGCTCGCATACTCATGCGTATGCCCGACATTCGTGTATTAGAGTTTGCTGAATCGGGTCAGTATATTTCAGCAACCGAATCTCAGCGAGGTACCTCGCCAGGCAGGGAAGCAGAGGAAGTGAACTTTGGCCTCCGCACTGCCGATGAGCAACCGATTGTTTCGGGCTACCTAGGCACCGAGGAAGATAGCCAAGTAGAACAGCATGATGCCAGTTCCTACGGTGGAGGTCAGCTTACACTAAAAACTGATGTGTTTAAGCGTACCAATTTCTCGAATAGAGATACCATGATGCAGGGCAGAAATGTCGTTCAACTTAATAAGGAGGATGCCATGCTACAGGAAGAGGCACGCAAGATCTCTGTACGAGCCGGGCGTCCCGAACAGCCAGGCTCATATACAGAAGCAATCATCCACGGCGGTATTACTGCAGAGGATGTAGAGGCCGTATCCATACCACTCACACTCGGTGTCGAACAAAAGCTCGACACCGAGACAACAATCGAAGCGGCTGAAAAATTACTTCTGCAGCTGCGCGAGAAACTTCCTGATGCTCGCAAGACACTTCAGATAGATGCCTCGATGAGTATTCCGAGTCCGAGTGAATTCATTCGTCTCGCACAGGCAAACCCCGACGTAGCCTTGGAATTTGTAATTGGCACACATGAATCACCGCCTTCATTAGTTCGCCTCCAACAGGAGGGGAGTCCCTATCCAGATATTTCGCAAGGCCATATTGCTACGAGCCAACGGGCAAGTCAGGATATCATTGCTCGCAAGGCAATAGTTGATGCTGGATTAGCTCAAATTGCCCAAGATAGTGGGCTCGCTGGACTGCCGCCCAACATCAAGACTGCCCTTTCGTATAGCGACCGAAGATTCGTCGGACACCATACCGACAATCAATAGCAAGACATGCTTGCGTACAGAAAAGTTGTTTGGTAATCTAGAATAATGAGCGAACAAAAGCCGTATATCACTCCAGATCTCGAGGTGTTCATTGGTGAGCAATTTGATCACCTTACTCAACTATTCCCAGACCTCTACGGCAATCACGAGATGCTAGCGTATGCGGCGATTACGAAGCTATCCGAAGAGATGGGAGAGTTGTCAGAAGCTGTCCTGAAGGACTTTCAGAGACAAAGAAAGACCAAAGAAGTAGAAAAGAACGCAATCCCAAAGGAGCTAGCTGACGTACTGGTTGTTACGCTTCTCTTGGCCAAGCAGTTTGATATAGATGTGAACGAAGCCTTACGCGAAAAAATCACGCACCTCCAACAACGTAGATCGAGTGAATAGGAGGGAATATGAGTACGAATACAGCTATCGAGATACCGGAAGGAACACCATTCCAGCAATCAGTCTGGAAAGAAATCGCCAAGATACCACCAGGCACTACTATTACCTATACCGAGCTCGCCGCGCGCGTAGGGAACCCCAGGGCTTATCGAGCCGTTGCCACAGCTTGTGGTGCCAACCCTTATCCGTACCCAGGTTCAATCCCATGTCATAGAGTCATTTCTTCGGATGGATCCCTGGGCGGCTATAGCGGAGCAGGTGGCATAGAGACAAAGCGTCGCCTCCTCCTAGAAGAAGGGGTCAAGCTCTCGAAGAAAGCTCTCGTTTAAGGTATAATTCCCAGGTCGCTCAGTATTGAGAGCATGCCTGGAGAGGTACCCAAGTGGCTGAAGGGGCTGGTTTGCTAAACCGGTAGGGGGGAGTAATCCCCCGCGAGGGTTCGAATCCCTCTCTCTCCGCCATAGTAAAAGGATCGGACGTCTTGTCCGGTCCTTTTACTATGGCGAGCATGAAAGAAGGGGATAATCCACGGCTGTAGTATGCCCATCAACCGGCTAATGGGTTTTCCCTTTCTTCCCACATTGTCACCCCAAACTGCTAGAATCATAATCAAATGCTAGCCATTCTTTGTATGATCCTCTCTGTACTCGCCGGATGGAGCCTCGTTCGGCTCTTCCCTTTTGCAGTACGTCGAATTGAAGCATTATCGATGTCCGTAGCTATCGGTATCCCACTCGTCAGTTGGCTCATCCTTATCTGCGCCAAGCTTCTTGCCTTCCCAATAGGGCTCCCAGTTGCACTCGTTCTCACCGCACTTATTTGTACTACGCAGGCTTATATACAGTCTCGAACAAGCTTCATCAGAAAGCCTTACTCAACTCGCTTCCGAGCTTTTGCGTGGGTTGGCGCACTCGTCATCGCCTTCATCGTAGGCCAGCTCATTTATCTCAGCTACCAACTCCCAGGACCGGATGGTAACTGGCTATCAAACGGTAACGCCTGGGGAGATGCACCTCTACACATTAGCTACGCCAATCAATTCTCCATGGGGGACACAGTCGATCTCGTCTCGCCCTCATATCTCAAGGTACCACTGACCTATCCCTTTATCGGAGATTTCTACTCAGGCATACTTCTCAGACTTGGGGCCAGCTGGTCGTTCAGCCTCTTCGCCCCCTCACTCCTGACAACACTTGCCCTGCTATATCTCATTTACAGTTTTGGCTATCGCCTGCTCGGGTCTGCCAGGGCATCCTGGTTGCAGCTGATCCTGATTGTCTTTTCTGGAGCCGTACATGGTGGCTGGCAGCTCACACAAATACTCTTCACTCAGGGTACAGAGGCCTACAATACATTCATCGGCGTTTCCATACCGCTCTCAACCCACGACAACTACCTCAACTTCATCCACTCGCACATCATCCCGCAACGCTCCTACCTGTTTGGCATGGCCCTTTTGCTCGTCATCTTGACCGGCATGCTGGAGCTATACCGAGCCAAACCAAAGCAAGCCTGGCTCCAGCTCAAAGACCTTACCCGCAAAAAAACTCTCTTGTCTCTCTTCAAAAATCGCGCCGCTCGCAGCAAGTGGCTCTCTTCAGCAACCCTCCCACTCGTAGTATCAATTGGGATGTTGCCGCTCGTGCACGCCCATAGCTTCCTCGTACTGGTTGGTCTCTCTGTGCTCGCTACACTTGGGCTGGCTATCTATCGACAAGCGCTCCCCAAGGCGTGGCTTACAGTCTTTGTCGGAGGATTCCTCTTAGCTGCCCCTCAGGTGCTTTGGCAGTTCCGCTCAACCTATGACAAGCACTTCCAGTCCTGGATCCACGGCTGGGTCATGAAGGATTTTTCACTTGTCGACGGTGACGTTTTTGGATTCTGGTTTGGCCAGATTGGCGTACTACTCCTAGTCATCCTCTTCGGCTGGCTCATCCTACGAAGAATGAAGGTATCAGCCGAGCTCTGGCTTTTCTATTTAGCTGGGGTTGGAATATTCCTCATCTGTAACATCTATGTATTTCAGCCAAGCGTATGGGACAACATGAAGTTCTTTGAGTACGCCCTCTGGTTTCAGATGCTCGTTACTGGCTACATCATGGCTGTCTGGTCACGCCATTGGTGGGCATGGATCGCCCTGATACCAATTATCTTCAGCCTCACCATCATGGGGTGGTACACTTTGGCCCTCACAGGCCCTCAGCTCACGTTTGAGATGCTGAGCAAGGACGAGGTAGCATTTGGTACCTCTATGCAGAAAGCATTGCCACAGGACGCCTATGTACTTGTAGGCGATCGGCATAATCACCCCATCACTATGCTCTCCGGACACAAAGTCCTTATGACCTATGCTGGGTGGTACAACCTCTACAACAGTCAGTGGCCGGTCGTGAACCAAGAAAGATCAGAGATGCTCAAAGGGACCACCGAAGCTGCGGAGCTCCTGGCTAAATACGGCATCACTCATGCGGTGTTTAGTGACAGCGAGATTACAAACGGTGACGCCAACCTAGAATACTTCCAGGAACACTACACGCTCCTCGCACACTCAGCCAACTGGTGGGTGTTTGATATCCGCAAGCCGCTCTTGACCTCCCTCCCTATCTCGCAGTAGCGTAAGAGGATAAACAGGAATTAGTACAATGGGTAAGCATCTCAAAGGTTTTCTCGAGTTCGTCCGTGAGCAAGGTGTTATTGGGCTCGCCATCGGATTCATCCTCGGTGGGGCTGTTGCAAAGGTCGTGGCAGCACTCGTCACCGATATCATCAATCCACTGATCGATGTCATTCTCGGAAATGCCGCCGGACTCAAAGAAATGACCGTCTCTGTCGGAAGCGCCCGACTTCTCGTTGGCGACTTCATAAGTATTCTCATCGACTTTGTAGTCGTGGCTCTCGTGGTATATGTCACCGTAAAGGTCCTCGGGTTTGATCGACTCGACCGCAAGAAGGAAGACAAGAAAGACGCTAAAAAAGCCTAGCTTCTTTCTCTCTATCTCGTTTGTGAGTAATCATGAGCGAGATAGATTTTTAGGCAGGAGTAGGGGATAATACCAGCAATATGGAAAATCCTGAGCTCACACCAACCACCCAGCCCGATCTTCCCGACGAAGAAGCGCTCGAAGATATCGACGCCGATATACCGTCGGATGAAGAGCTTGATATCCCAGCAGAAGATGACGACACACCTCTTTTGCAGTGGGAGACTCAGGAGCCTGCTTCACCGCCGCGCCCACACTCCTGGTATATCATCATGGGCCTCATCGCCGCCGCTATCATAATCGTGGCTATCATTACTCAAGTATGGGTCATCATTCCGCTCGCAGTCCTGATACCAATCGCACTCACCATGTATGGCAATAAGGGACCTGGTGAGCACACATACTCACTCGAGCCCTTTGGCGTTCGCGTCGATAATAAACCGCACAGCTACGATAACTTCAAGGCCTTCTTTGTCGTCGAGTCAAAGGAGCAGGTCGTCTTTGAGCTCATCCCACTCCAAAGGCTTGGCGCGCTCGTCACACTCCATGTGGACAATGATGTGGCGCCCGAAGTCATGGAGATTCTTTCCAGCGTACTGCCAGAGACTCAGCCACAAGGCTACTTCGGCGAATCAGTCTTTAAGCGCCTCAAGCTGTAAGATTTAATGATCTTTACACTTCTTGCCTAACAGGTTAGAATAACCCTACTTTTGTCTTCGTGACAAAACACACCGCCAAGTTTTTTTTTGCACACAATATGCACTGTATATTAGATCGTGTGCGCTCGTAGCTCAGATGGATAGAGCGTCAGTTTGCGGTACTGAAGGTCGCAGGTTCGAGTCCCGCCGAGCGCACCATTAATAACATGAGCACCCCATCTCCCAGAAATCACGCGTTGATTCTTGAGAGATGGGGCAACTCATCACCCGGGTCCCGTAACTCAGTTGGTCAGAGTAGCCGCATCCCATGCGGCAAGTCGCCAGTTCGAGTCTGGCCGGGACCCCAGGACAGTCAACCGTTGGTCCCCGAAACCAACACACTTTGGTGTAAAGGACGACTGTCTCATGGGAGGTAGTACAACATGGCGCCACAGAGGGTGAGAGCAATCAGAAAGCTCACCCAAAGGGCGAGTGTGGAGCTTCGCGAACAAGTGGAGCACAGTCACGCTCAGTACACCAGCCACACAGGGCTGGAGATGCGGGTTCGAGTCCCGACCTCCTAACCATCGCTAGCACCACCAAGATGTGGGTACGAAGAGACGTCTGGGGCGCAGGTTCTTGCCCCTACTGACGACCAGAAGGAGAGACAACTCTCTCTCCTTCTGGTCGTTTTCCTTATATAGCGACTTGACCGACAAGTAACGAACCGAGAGAATACTAAAGCACGGAGAGGTGCAGGAGTGGTTGAACTGGACAGTCTCGAAAACTGTTGTGCCCTCACGGGTACCGTGGGTTCGAATCCCACTCTCTCCGCCATAGTAAAAGGACTGGATGTTTTATCCAGTCCTTTTACTATGGCGGACAAATATAGATGGGGTTCGAAACCCAGGGTTCGCATGCAAAGGCGACGCGCGCAGGAGTTTACTCCGAGCGTGTAACTGCAGCATTCTCATAAACTTGTTTATGAGTTTTCCCACTCTCAACATTTACCCACTCGCCTGACTAAAAAACACCCCAGAAATCCCGAGGAAGGAGTACGTGCACGTTCGACCACTGCGCCGTGGCCCAACAAGGCAAACCTCGGAGTTCGTTACATTATTTCTTGGCGAGAGCCGCGACATATATCGGACCCGTGCCGGCAGACTTGAGCGTCTTGGCGCACTCCGTTATGGTCGCACCGGTCGTCACAACATCATCGATGAGCAATATTCTTTTGTCGTAGGCCAGCTCAGTGTGCTTGGCTCGGAAATTACCGCGCACCTGCTGCCAGCGCTGGGTGCGACCGGCGCCCACCTGAGGAGTGTGCTCGATGCGATCAAGCAACTCGATATATGGCTTACCGCTCACACGAGAGAGCTCCCGGGCGATGAGTTGGGCTGGCACAAAACCACGCTCCCGCTGACGGGCAGCCGTGTCTGGCACAAATGTAATCAGATCAAAATAGGGGAGATTCTGCTGCTGCAATACACGAGCAACAGATCGAGCGATGTCTTCACGGCCGTCATACTTCAGCCCATACACGAGTGTCTCTCCGGGCGTATCAAGTCGCCACAGCACGTGGCATCGACGAACTGGCGTACGCCACTGACATCGACTACAAATACGACCTTCCGGAGTCACGGCATTACATACATAACACGAAGACGTTCGCTCAGAGAGAGCAAATTCGCGACAATCCTGGCAGACGCCTGTGCCTTCGGTGTTGCACAAAACACAACGATCTGGCGAGAGTAATCTGGCGATGGCTTTGAACAAAACTTGCGTTCCTCCTTAGAGCCTGGTTATAATACGGGCTAAGACAGGCGAGAGTAAAGGATAAGGAGTTTTGCTAATGGCACGTCGGAATAATCCCGAAGAAGAAATTTTGCAAGACGAGTTCCTCGACGAGGCCGCCAACACTTCAGATGAGTGGATGGGGGACGAGGAGCTCGGCGGACAGCTTGCAGTAGATGTATACCAGACCAAAGATTCAGTTGTCGTAAAGGCACCTATTGCTGGCGTACGTCCAGATGATATCGATATCGCTATCTCAGAAGACGTCATGACGATCCGTGGCGACCGCAAGGAAGAGATCGTAGTCGAGAAAGAACACTACTACGTCCAGGAATGTTTCTGGGGCAGCTTCAGCCGCTCAATTATCCTTCCGACGTCAACAATTGCCGAGAAGGCCAATGCCACGCTCAAGGACGGCGTACTTACCGTTACCGTTCCAAAGGTAGTCCAAGAAGACAAGGTCAAGAAGATCAAGGTCAAGCCAGTAGGCGAATAGCCTCCACGAGCCGACCACTAAACAAAATCCCCCGCAAGGGGGTTTTTGTTTATATGTAAGCATCAAGTCAGTAGTAAGGCCTAAAGAGCCGACTACTCTCAGCCTAGTACTGACTCATCATATCTAGATGCTTAAGCTCGGTCTAGTACTAAAAATACCCCGGGGCGTACATGGGATACGGTGAGGGGTATTTTTAGAGCGTAAACGCCGCTGGGCGC
>CALKUN010000025.1 GCA_937996675.1 uncultured Candidatus Saccharibacteria bacterium | reverse complement strand
ACGAGATAACGTGATGTGACTGGAGTTCAGACGTGTGCTCTTCCGATCTCCCCAGGTCGCTCAGGCCGACAGGGGCCTCGCAAGCCGCGAATAGCACAAAGCATGCCAGCAGTCGATACATAGTCAGCTCGCTTTCGTTTTGGTTGTGATATAGGAAGAGGCTGCCGTCGCATAAGCAGTGAATGCAGCATCAATTGTCGCAGCCGGCACGCCTGTTGCAGTGGAAACAGCGTCCACCCAACCTTGAAGCGCAGACAAGAACGTCTGCAAATTCGTCTGCATCGGCTGCTTCAGGAGCAGCGATCCCTGCTCGTCGCCCAGGTTCACGGTAGCGGCCTGGATGCTCACCGAGGTCGCGGGCTGCCCGCTCGTCGCCGCCATGACCGCGTAGCGCTCGCTCGGGTCGTAACCGTCCCAGCCGATCAAGCAGACCGTGCCAGGCGCGGGCTCGCTGCTGTAGCCGTCGGGTCGCCGGAGCTGGCACACGAGGCTCGCGCCCAGGCGCTCGTCGTCCGGCCGCACCGTCACCTTGTCGCCATCTCGAAAGAGTACCACGCCGCCGTACAGAGCTCGATAGTCGATGTCCGTTGAGCGAGCTTGTATGGCGCTCACGATCTTGGCCAGAGCGCTGAGCCAGCCGTCTTGGAAGGAGGTCATAGATAAACCGGAATAGCTACAGGCTGAGGCAATAGATGTTTTTCTTGCTGCTCTGCTTGAAACACCGCACGGCGCAGCAGACGATACCAAGCATGGCCAAATGCTGGGTGTATCTGCACTACCCCGCCAGCACTTCGGATTACATCACGCTGCATTAAGCCCAGCACTGAGCCGTCTCTCTGCTCTATGCTGAGCTCATGCTTAAATCGTTCTGGCACTTCCAATGCTTCTATCACGCGCGCTATATGAGGCATGACCATCCTCCGACGTGGCAGACACCGTCTATTCCGTTCAGCAGCTATTAAACCCCCCGACGTACGACCAAGTCAAGGAGGACGTGTATCTCCGCATGATCGCGGCGGGTTTCACGGCGCTGCGGTCTTACGCGCCGGAGTCGCTCCCCGTCGTGATGGTCGAGACGGAGAGCCAGAGCGTCTACCAGTGGGGCGTCGCCGCGCAGTTTCAGACCCAGTCGGGCTACAACGACCTGGCATCAGGCGCGGCGCTCGAAGAGCTGAGTCAGCAGCTCTACGCCGACGAGCGCCTGCCCGGCGTCAAGGCCCAGGGCTTCCTCACGCTCACCGACGCGCGGTCGCAGGGGCCGCTGACGTTCAGCCCGCTCTCCACGGCCTTCAGCGTGGGCACGGGCGGCCGGCAGTACAACGGCGTGGTGCCGGTCGGCACCCCCGACAACGTCACGATCCCGCTCGGCGGGAGTGCCAAGGTCTACGTCCAGGCGGCGGAGGTCGGCGCGGGTTACAACGTCGGCGAGGGTCAGATCAACACCTTCGTCCGCGGCCGGCTCACCGGCGTCACAGTCACGAACACCGCCGGCTGGCAGTCCGACGCCTACGGAGCCTCGGGCACGGACCCCGAGGCGGACAGCGACCTGCAGCAGCGCAATCGCACCAAGTGGGGCACACTGCCGCAGTACAAGACCAACACCATGGTCCCGTCGGGCTACGAGAACATGGCCC
>CALKUN010000024.1 GCA_937996675.1 uncultured Candidatus Saccharibacteria bacterium | reverse complement strand
TCTCTCCCACTACGGCGACCAATCCCGCCAGCACATCCGGCAGACTCGCCCCTGGACACACGGCGATCGTCAGGTGCAGCTCCTCGGGAGCCTCACCTCCGGGGACTGCGAGAGCGCTGGCTACCTTCGCAGGCGGTTGCCAGCACACGAGAACCGAGTCCCGTGCGTGCTCTGACGCAGCCGGCGAGTCGGCGACGAGGTAGGGCGACAGCGCCTCAGCCACGCCGCGATCGGTCCACTTCACGCCGATCTGTGCGAGGGTAGCGTGGATCCTCTGCTCGCTGATCCGCACGCCCATCTCCCACATATCCTTCAGCGCGGCGGCCACCTTCGCGAGGGCCTCGGCCCGGTTCTTGGCGACCTCGGCCGAGACAGCGTCGTCCTCCTTCGGGTTCGTGTCGATCCGCCACTCGGGCGCCTCGTCGAACCCGTTGAAGTCGGCCCAGCGACGAAGGATCCGGTTCATCGGGTCCTCTTCTACCCGAGCGTCACCGGCCGTGTACCTGTCCGCAACCCGCAGCTGCGTCTTCGCCTTCGCGTCGGACGCGCTAGACCCCCCGGTCGTCTCCAGCACTCCGACGAGGTAGAGCGTGATCAGGTTGCGCGCCGAGTCAGCCAGCGCCGGAAAAGTGTCGAACCCCCGCGACTTGGCCTCGATCAGCTTCAGGTCAAAGTTGGCCTGTCCCTGCCCCTCGCCGAACTGGGGGAGGATGATCACCGACCCACCGTAGAGCCCACTGGCCTGCTGCACCAGCTGGCTGACGTCCTCCGTCAGACGGTGCGAGTCGGGGACCTTCAGACCCTTGATCGGACGCCCGTACTCGGCGTTGTACGATCGCCAGTACCTCAGCGCCTCCTGCACGATGAACCATAGCGTGGCGAGAGTGCGCACTGCGCAGTCGAGGTGGTGCCGACGATCGCCGAGACTCTTGAACAACGCCCAGGCATTCCCGTCGTCGACCAGCTCGCGGTAGCCGTCGCGAGCGATGAAGTAATACCTGCGCTGGTCGGCTCGGTACTGGCAGTGACCCGTCTCCAGCACATCCGACCGCCACTGCCAGTAGGTCTCCCCGTTCTCCTCGGTCTTCTCATACCACGATTGAGTGAGAGGCGCGAGGCCGAGCATCACCGTGTAGCTGTGCGCTGTGGCGAGGTCCTGCGCAGTGATCGCCTCGGGAAAGGCGCGGCGCAGCGCTGCCCGAGCGCTCTCGGGAATGGACGCCGGGAACCAGAGCGGATCGCGCTTCGTCGCGGTCGGGTCGGCCGCGGTCTTCGCCGAGGGCATGTCGCGGAGCGCCGACAGGCTCATCCGACGCTGCATGAGACCGTGACCTACGGTCGCGTCGCGCGTCATCGCGAGCATGAGGCTGTGCGCGGAGTACAGGTTCCCGTTCTCCAGCTGGAGGACTGCGGCCTGCATCGCCTCCAGCGTCCAGCCGAGAGTGGAGGGCACTACCCAGTCGGTGATGACCTGGATATTCGGCTGTGGGGTAGCCTTCGCACCGTAGCCCTCGCCAGCTGGGCCTGCATACGCGGGGAGCGCCTGGGTAGGCGGGAATGCTGCGGGACCGACCCTACGCGGCAGGACGCGGTCTAGGGCCTGACGAGCTCGCAGCGCGATATAGTTGCCGGCGTCTGAGAATAGGCCCATAGTTTGGAGTGGGGAGGGAAGAACCTGATGCGTACAGCAGAAGCAAAGCAAACCGAGCGTCGTGACTGGACCGATAAAGGTCTTTGTCCCGAGTGTAAATCGCGGCTAATCGTCAATGATCAAGAAAGCGGTCAAAGAGATAGTCGATGCGATACAGTGTATGCCAATTGAGCTATATGTAAGCAAACGGCTGAACGTAGCTGTTCAGTCTCTAGAGTTGGTTGTAGACGCTAAACCGGATGCTAGCGACGATGGCAAGACAGGACGGTTCAGCCGCCTAGAACCCGATGCGTAACGGTACGGTCGACTGGTGGCGGCATTGTTCGTCCCTCCAGTCTGGTGGTTGGACCTAAACACAAGTTGGCAAGCGCAATTCTGGATAAACCTAGATAACACCTGGAAAATGTTCGAGGCGCTGCTGTGATCAATACTGTCGAATGTTTGCGGCTGTACTGTGAGTGGTGTAAGGCGATCAAAACGCAGCAAAAGGTTTCCCCTCCACCGCTCGACTCACCGTCCGCGACTGCTCCCCGTATGCCGGACGCTCGACAGCACCCTGAACAGGTCCCACCCCAGCAGTCCGAGGCAGCGGGTTCAGGCGTCTCCACCGACCGTACTGACTGAACTGGTCGCACCTGTCCTTATACTTTCCACGCGGAAAGTGCAGCATCTCGTCGCGCAGCTCTTGAACCCAATTTACGCCCGGTGTGTATCCCACGCCCTGCCAGGTAGGCGGCACCGCCTTACAGTCCGCCGGCACCCCGTACTGACCGTCTCGCAGGTTGGGTAGCTCTGCGCTCATCCTGACTACCTTGTCGCCCTCGACGGGTTCGAGCTGCACCAGGCACCGCGCCCAGGTTCCCGATCCACCGCACGCCGCGCATCCCTTCTGCGCTGGCATCCTACCCTCGCACTGCCAGCACGACGGATCGCGCCACAGAGCCTGTGCTATGGACGGGCCTGTCGACTTGTCCTCGATCAGGATCACGTCAGCTCTCCAGCGCGTCGCCAGAGCCTTCAGGAGCTTGATCTGGTCTGGCTGCTGCCACGGGTAGGCGGCGAGCTCCAACAGGCGTGAGGCCGGCCCTAGACCGCTCCCACGGCACGCTGTGCAGCCCCCCTTGAGCTGTGGCGTGTTCTGGCACGCCTCGCAAGCGTTGCGACTGTCGAACGGCTCGCCGTGTACGCCGAAGGCCGAGCGCGCGCCCGTGACCGTGTTCTTGCCCTCGCCCGTGTCGCCAGAGATCACGACGCGCGCATACGATCGCCGGTCCAGTGTCAGCGGCGTCACCGTATAGGGACGCAGGCACGACGGGTCTATCATGTTGCCCGTCGCTGCAACCGGCCGCTGCTGGTACTGACCCCAGAACTCGTTTGGCGCGGTCCTGAGCAGCTTGGCGCGCAGGCGCTCCGCGCGCTCGACTCCATAGGGTGCCAGCACGTCGCCCTCGGGGCGCAGCCACACCTCCTGCGGGAGCTCCGTCCCGTCGAGCAGCATGCACGGCGGCAGGACGTGGTCCGCCACCTGCGCCATGACGTCGGTGAACTGGCCGTCCTCCCCCTTCGTCTTGCCGACCGCCATGAATCGCTCGGATTCGGCGTAGAGCGGTGCTACGACGACGTCCCACGGTCCCTCGGAAGCGTACTCGTCGAGCAGGAAGCCGCAGCCGTCGTTCTGTCTGTAGCGCGTGTTGGGGACGATGACGCAACTCACGCCCTCGGGGTCGAGCCGGCTGGTGAGTGCCTGGATGGACTTCTGCACGTCCTCCAGGGCTGCGGCGCTGTCGGCCTCGGTCTCCTTCAGGATGTCGTCGAGCACGAGCAGGTGCGCGCCGTGCCCTGTGTAGCCGCCGCCGCGACCGTAGGCGCCGAACTCTCCGCCGACGTGGTCACCGTCCGCGTCGGTGACGATCAGCTTGAACTCGGTCTTGCTGCTGCTGCTGTCGCTGACCCTGACGGCGGGGAAGATCTTCCGGTAGTCGGAGCTCTTCATGTAGCTGAGCACGTCGTCGCCGATGGACGCGGCGAGCTTAGCGTTGTGACACGCGAGGATGACGTTGAGGTACGGGTTACGCCCCATGAACCACGCGACGAACAGGCGACTGACGAGTCGTGTCTTTCCGACCTGCGGGGGGACGTTGACGATCTTGCGTGCGCGCCCACCAGCCTCGGTGGTCCGCGTGGCTTCCTCCAGTTTGCCGGCGAGTAGCCTGGCGACGGGGCGCACCCTGAAGCGCTTGCCGAACATGAGCTGCGCGAAGGCGATCAGGCTCTCGCGAGCTCGGGCGTAGC
>CALKUN010000023.1 GCA_937996675.1 uncultured Candidatus Saccharibacteria bacterium | reverse complement strand
CGGCTTGTGGTGTGCGTCCCACCGCGCGTCGGCAAGACTCAGCTCGTGTCGCGCATTTTTCCCGCGTGGTTCATGGGGCGCAACCCGACCATGAGCACGATGCTCTGCTCTCACTCGACGAGGTACGCGGCCAAGCTAGGCATGTCGGTGAGGAACAATATCAAGCTGGCGGACTTCGCTGGTTGCTTCGGTAAGCCCTGGACCCGATCGGATGGGGTGAGGGTGCCCGGCGTCCGTCTCAGTACGGGGAGCAAGAGCAAGACCGAGTTCTCCCTTTCCATCATTGGTGAGGATGGCACCGTTGAGGATGCTGGCGAGTTCGGCTCATACGGCAAGGGCGGCGGCTACACCGGCAACGGCGCGAACCTACTCATCGTTGACGACATGCTCAAGGAGAAAGAGGTTGACTCCGAGGCGATGATCGCTGACGCGCATGCAGCGGTGCAGTCTCTCGCTAGCCGGCTCGACCCCGAGGGTATCTCAATCTGGATCGTCGTAAACACCCGTTATCGTGAGAATGACGTGGTGGGCCATGTTTTGGCCGACTATCAGAGCGAGGGTCCCTGGGAGGTAGTAGCCGCTCCGCTGATAGCGGACCACACCTTGTCAGGGCTCACGAGGGTGAAGGGCGCTGCTGAGGGCTCAGAGGGTGCGAGCGACGACGGGGACGGCCCGGCAGTCGTCGAGGTCCAAGCCACCATAGCTGACCACTGGCTGCCGCCCTGCGTCGAGCTCGACGGCACGGTTCTGCAGGGAGAGAGCTGGCACCGACCAGACGGCGATGTGCTAGCGCCCTACACCGAGGCGGTGGCGCTGCGCAAGCGCGAGGGGCTGTTAAAGCGCAAGCCCCAGGAATGGTGGGGGCAGTACCAGTGCACACCAGTCGCAGCGTCGGGCAACATGGTAGACCCTGCCTGGCTGCGAACGTATGCGGCTGAGCCTTTCGACCGCCGAAAGTACGCTCGCATCGTCATCTCGGGCGACACGGGCGACGGTAAGAACCTGACCTCAGCACGCACCGCGTTTGGTGTGTACGGGGAAATGCTACCAGCGTGGAATAAGTGCAGTGTGTGCGCTGGTGTGGGGAATATAGGGCTAGGGTCGGCGGGTATGCAGAACGGTTTGCAGTCGGTGTCTAGGGCCAACCAGCGAGCTTCACACACACATGGCCCACAGCATAACGTCGCCGGTTCAACTGTGCTCGCTTGTGAAGCCTGCCAGGGTACAGGATACGGCCCCCCTGTTAGGTTACTAGAACTCGTCGCTTTCCCCTGGCAGCAGCCCGATCAGGTGGCCGTTTTGAAAGCGCTCGCCAAGCGTTGGGCTCCTAACCTCATCCTGATTGAGGCCAAGTCCACAGGACCAAGCGTGGCGCAGCACCTACGGCGCGACATGGATTGGGCCAGGGTGCCTGTGCACCTCGTTGAGCCCTGCGGCAATAAGCCCGTGCGTATGGCTGCGGCCTCGCCCTCGCTCAGGGACGGGGACCTAGGGCTACCCGCCGACTGTCGAGCCGTGGCCCCGAGCTGGCGGGGCGTGGGATACGAACGAGGCGCAGATTGGGGGGCCGACTTGAGGGCGGAGTTGCTGCACTTCCCCCACGGGCGGTACAAGGATCGCGCTGATCAGCTCAGTCAGTACCTCAACTGGCGGATCATGAACGCGCTGCCGGCTGGCGTTCTCAGGTTGGAGCGTGAAGGCGAGCAGGCTAGGGTGCCGTTGGGGGAGCAGTCTCGGAGGGTGAGCGCGGCTATCGCTGGGAAGGCGTATGCTGCTTTTTAGCAGGTAGATGCAGCGTGCTTCTTCGCTTCCTCTAACAGAGAAGGAGCGTACACGCTGCGGACCTTTTCATCGCGTGACGATCGCGAAAAGGTCGCAGGTAGTCAATACCGCGCTTTTCCATCCGACGACGGACCTTCTTGGTGGGCTGTCCGGTGCCTAACTTCAGGAATTTTTGATTTTGCGTCATTTGATCCTCCTAGATCAGGTCTAGCACCCTCCAGTTAGCGTGCAACCTTGCCCGGCAAGCGATCTGTAAGCAGCACATGGGCATCCTCAACACTCTCGGGCTCTCTCTCAGCCGCGCAGCGACTCGCACCTACGACGGCATCACCAGCACGCTCGCCGCTACACTGCGCAACCGCAATC
>CALKUN010000022.1 GCA_937996675.1 uncultured Candidatus Saccharibacteria bacterium | reverse complement strand
CACATTTCTTCGTACTGGGGTGACGAGACGCAAGGCGGTCGCCGCAAGTATTATCACCTGACCGATTCAGGGCTCGAATTGTACAAAATTAATCAACAAAACTGGGACTACGCCAAACGTATTCTCGATCACCTGATCTAAGAAAGGAACATTATGCACAAGAAACTCAAAACTTACCTCGACACCGTCTTCGCACCCTACGGCGACTTCCCTGCCCGCTCGGATGTTATCGATGAGCTCACCGCCAACCTCACTGAAAAATATGACGACCTCGTAGCAGACGGCAAGACAGAAGACGAAGCCTATCTCGCTACGATCAACTCAATCGGCGATATCTCCGAGATCATGGAGCAACACCCACACGCCGAGCCAAGCAAGTCACAAGCTTCAGTCGCCCGCAACTTCAGCAGCTCGATGCTCGGTGATTCCGATATGACCGACTCGGACATCAGGGGCGCAAATTTTACAGCCAGCGAACTCAAAGCTACCGACTTCTCTGGCAGCAATCTCACCGACTCAAAGTTTAAGTCTGCTTCACTCCGTGACGCAAACTTCACTGGCGCTAATCTCACCAACGCAAATCTCGTCACTACCGACCTACGCAATGTACGTTTTGATGGCGCAAACCTTACCGGCACCAAGATGAAAGCTTGTGGACTCAAAGGCTCCACCTTCACCAAGGCTACCCTTGTCGACACCGACTTCAGTCAGTCTGACCTCCGTGACATTTCGTTTGACGACCAGACCCTCGAGGGCGTAATCTTCGGCAGCGCTTCGCTCAAACAGACTTCGTTCCGCAATGCGACTCTCCGCAATGTATCCTTCCACCATACTGCCGTAAAGCACACGATCTTCGATGGCACTACGATGGATAAAGTCACCTACGCTGTACTTAGGGGCGCCAAGGCCAATCTCGATAGCGTCACCGTTATCTAGCTCCCTACATAACAAAAAATTTCTCACCCAAGAAAGTTTTTGTTATCATGAGCGCAATAAATAAAGTATTCGAAGGAGTGATGAGATGTTAGATCTAGCAGGCGTTAATCTATGGGCTGTTGCACTCGTTTGGCTCGTCTATGTAACAATTGGGGCGTTCTGGTACTCACCGGCTGGCTTTGCCAAGCAATGGACCAAGCTGACCGGTATCGATATTATGAAGCTCCCGAAGAAGGACACGAGCGATGCCATCCGCTTCGTAGCCCTATCCGCGCTGGTTCAGTCGTTCACGCTCGCAGTTATACTTCATTCATTACACGTTACTGCCCTCGTAGACGGACTCTTTGCCGGCGTCGTACTCTGGCTCGGATTCACTACTGCAACAACGGTAGGCGTCACGTTCTATTCACAGAGGACTTGGAAATTTCTCTGGCTTAACAGTAGCTACTTCCTCGTCGTAATGACTATCGGATCAATCATCTTTACCCTCTGGCAGTAAGTGCATGTCCACTGTCGAAAGCTACTTCGCAGACCTCGAGCCAGCCCAGCGTGATGAGCTGGAGCGCATCCGTCAGCTCATCCGCAAGATCGCCCCGAATGCAGTCGAAGGCATAAGCTACGGCATGCCAGTCCTCAAGCAAGATGGTGCCTATCTCATTGGCTATGCCGCTTTCAAAGATCACTACAGCGTATTCCCCGGTCCAGAAGCGATCACGAGTGTGGCTGACCAGCTCAAAGATTTTACAATTTCGAAGGGCACCATTCAGTTCACTGATGCACAGCCGCTTCCCGATGCCATCCTCAAGATGCTCTTAGAACACAGATTGCAGGCCATTAAAAACCACACATAGCAACAAGGTCGGTTTTTTGGTAACAATATCTGTAGAATAGCCTACAAAACTCTATTTTGTGACACAATTTATATTGACTTTTTAGACTATTTGTGCTATAGTTATATAGTTCTTTACCTCAACAGAAACGGGCAGAAATGCTTTCATCCATCCTTCAAACCGCCGAAGATGCGTACTACCAGTTCCCGGCAGTGCCGGAGACCACCTCCCCCACAGACACGGCCGTCTTCTGGATCATCACGTTCTTCGTGATCATCTGCGGTATCTGCTTCATCGCCAGCGCATTCGCCATCATCAGTGCGGAGGAGCGCGGTGTCGTGTACCGGTTCGGCAAGGTGATCCGTGAGATGGGCCCCGGGCTCAACACCAAGATCCCGCTCATCGATCGGGTCGAACGCGTCAACATGTGGATCACCACCCTGACTCTCGAAGATCAGGCATTGATCACCAAGGACAGCGTCTCCATCACCGTCCGAGCAGCCGCGCTCTACCGCATCATCGATGCAACCACGAGCCTGGTCAACGTCGAGGACGTGCAGAGCACCACCAGCCAACTGGCGCAAGCCACGATGCGACGGGTGATCGGCGCTCATGATCTCTCGCAGATCCTGGAGCACGGCCAGACCGTCATCGACGCCATCAAGACCGAGCTCGAGGCGCGAGTCTCCGCTCTCGGCCTCGACATC
Organism: uncultured Candidatus Saccharibacteria bacterium; assembly: GCA_937996675.1. Classification (GTDB taxonomy): domain Bacteria; phylum Patescibacteriota; class Saccharimonadia; order CAILAD01; genus CALKUN01. The sequence goes on along the minus strand of CALKUN010000022.1, from coordinate 397 downwards.
GACAAGGTCGAGCTGCTCGACATCACGCTCCCCGCCGGCATGCAACGTGCCATGGGCCGAGTCGCCGAGACCCGGCGTGAAGCCGATGCTCAGGTCATCGCCGCTCAGGGCGAACTGGAAGGAGCCACACTACTGGCTCAGGCCGCTGAAGCACTCGGGGACAACCCGAATGCCGTACGTCTCCGTGAGTTCGCCACTTGGCGAGAGATCGGTGCCGACAACGCGACCATGATTGTGGTCTCCAGCGGCAACCCAGCCGAAGTAGCAGCCGGTAACACGGCTGCCGCTACCAGAGGTGCTCTCGCGAGCGCCGCAGCCGATGCCACCCCCGTGGCAGACGCCATCGACCAGTGAGGTAATCCACACCGCCTCCGACGAAAGCCTCCGGCTGACGTCG
>CALKUN010000021.1 GCA_937996675.1 uncultured Candidatus Saccharibacteria bacterium | reverse complement strand
ATCCGAGAATGCCGCATAAGGTGGGTCCAGAAAGATAATATCGTAGTTCTTGGTATCGCTCTCCAAAAACTCCTCGACGCTCAGCTCGCGCAGTCCGAGCGATACACCAAGCTCGCGCTCGTTAGCAACAATCGACTTCTGTGCCTGGCGATCTTGCTCAACAGTCGTCACCTCGCTCGCGCCACGGCTGAGTGCCTCCATCGCCAAGGCACCTGATCCAGCATAGAGGTCCAGCACCGTTAAACCCGACAGATCATGCCCGATCGTATCAAAGATCGCGGCGCGCAACTTCTGTGTCACTGGTCGCGTCACATCGCTCTTCGGCTGATGAATGACCTTATATCGATATTCGCCGGCTGACACCCGACTGGTATGTGCTTGGCTCGTCATATTGACCTAGTGCGCAGCGGCGGCGAGACGCTTGGCTGGCTTCTCGCACCAGGCTTCTTGATAGGCGGCGAGCCAGGCAGCAGCGATCATCTGCGGGATCTTTGGTACGACAGTGGCACAGACCGACTTGGCTAGTCGGGTAGTCCAACCGTTCTTGAGAAAGTCTTCATAGAGATTGAGCTTGGCTATCTTGAGTGACTCATCCTTGATGATCTGAGCAATGCCATCCTTTGCAATGCCTTCGGTGAGAGCTAGATCAAATTTGACTCGGAGTGGCGAGAACATTGTGGCGGCCGAGATGCCAGTCTCAAAAGCAAAGTGTGAGCTCTTCCAGCCTTTCATGCCCCAGTTTTTCCAGCTCTGACGGACTTTTGAGACATTGTTGTACTCTTCTTCGAGCAATTTGTGACTCATGTGGTGAGCCGGCGTGAGCGAATCAGTAATATAGTGGGCCATGTAGCCGGCGTGAAAGCTCGCCTCAACGTAATCTTCTCGCTTGAGCGCATCGACGAGGTTGGCATAATGCGACTCGATCCAGATAGGCAAAAAGCCAATCTCGTTGATCGGATCCCAGAGGTGATCAGTCTTGTAATCCCCTTTTACTTTGAGCCCATCGGGTCCACCATAGCCTTCAAACTTCAGGATCTCACGACGCAATGGGAAGTGTCCTGGCGTGATCATGGGCGACAAAATACGAAAAGCCTCGCGGTCCAACTTTTGGTGGGTGCCGGCGATCGATACTTTGCCACGAGTGGCGAATGATGCAAATCCTGAATTCATAGTTTGATGTTTAGTCGAGAGACGTAACTGACTTGAGTCGATTAATACGTTCGAGTGTCTGAGGATATTCTACAATATTTTCCTCTTTCAAGAAAGCTTGTGCAGCTTGGCTCACCCTCTCCACAAGATCCCTATCTGTCAGCGCCGCAAAGCGCAGCTCTTCTTCGCCGGACTGTCGATGGCCGAAGCGCTCACCCGCTCCACGCGATTCCAGATCGATCTCCGCTAAGCGGAATCCATCGCTAGTACGCTCAAGAGCCCTGAGGCGGTTCACCGAGAGAGGCTTGGTACTATCAGTAAAGAGGAAGCACACCGACGCGGTATCGCCGCGGCCGACTCGCCCACGTAGTTGGTGCAGGGTGGCTAGCCCAAATCTCTCGGCTTGCTCCACGATCATCATCGTGGCATTGGGTACATGGATGCCGACTTCAATTACCGTGGTCGCAACCAATATATCGAGCTTACCAGCCACAAAGTCTGCCATGACAGCATTCTTCTCATCGGTCTTGAGCTTGCCGTGCACCAGGCCAATGCGTCGGTGTTTGAAGACGCCTTTTTGAAGCGCCTTGTACTCAGCGCTAGCTGCCTTCATACCACCACTGTCGGTCTCATCAATCGCCGGACAGACAATATAGGCTTGCTGTCCCTGATCGAACAAGAGGCTCATCTGATTGTAGATATGTACACGGTCAGCTTCAAAAGCCACTTGCGTACGCGTCGGCTGGCGACCAGGCGGAAGCTCCTTGATAATCGATAGTTCCAAATCTCCATAGAGCACGAGGGCAAGCGTACGCGGGATCGGCGTGGCAGTCATCGTCAGAACGTGAGGCAGGCGCCCAGCCTTGTCTTTGAGGGCAATCCGCTGACGCACGCCAAAGCGATGCTGTTCGTCCACAATAATGAGCCCAAGTGACGTAAACTGCGTCCCCTGAGCCAATAGTGCCTGCGTACCGATGATAAGTTCAGACTCGCCTGATTCAACGGCTTCACGGGCCTGCTTCTTCTCGGCAGCTGGCAGTCTGCTAGTGAGAACCGTTACCCTCACATCCCACGGCGCAAGTAACATTGTCAGGGAATCATAGTGCTGTCTTGCTAAAATGTCGGTCGGAACCATGAGGGCAACTTGGTGACCTGCGCGAATAGCTTGCAGGGCAGCAAAGGCCGCCACGACTGTCTTGCCCGACCCGACGTCGCCCTCTAGAAGTCGATTCATCGGCTTGTCCTTCTGCAGATCCCCGACAATCTGCCAGGCTGAAGCGCGTTGTCCGTCAGTCAGAGTATAAGGCAGCTTCTCGGCAAATTCTTTGGCTAGCTTCTCATCAAACGGAATCGGTATCCCCGGCTCAGTCGCGAGTTCACTACGGATGACGAGGCCTGCCGCGAAAAGGAGGAACAGCTCGGTAAAAGCTTGTGACTGACGCGCCCGTTCCAGCTCCTTAGCTGACGTCGGAAAATGAAGCTCACGGCAAGCTTCTGCTTGAGACATGAGTCCGTGCTGCTCGCGGAGCTTCTCCGGGAGGTAATCAGGCAATTCATCGATGGCCGAAGCGCAGTGAGCAATAAGCTTGCGCAAGAGCTTGGAATCGATCGCGGCCGATTCTGGATAGACCGGCAGAATCTTGCCAGCGAGCTGACTGCCCTCCACCGACTCAAAAGTCGGCTGCGTAATGCCAAAGGTATTACCTGCAAACTTTAGCTCTCCCAGCCAGAAGTACTCCTTGCCCTCCGTAAGCTGCTGCGTCACCCATTTATTATTAAACCAGGTCAGCTTGAGCGAACCTGTATCATCGGAAATAATCGCCTCAGTCAGCGACATGCCTTTGCGCTTGAAGCTACGGCGACTTGTCACTTGGTCGAGTCGGGCTCGTACGCTTACCAGCCCTGGGCGCAATTCAGCAATAGGTCGCAGTTGAGTAAAGTCATCGTAGCGGCGCGGGTAATACAGGAGGAGGTCTTTGACGTTATTGAGACCCAATGCCAGCAGCGCCGTTTCCGTGACGGGTCCGACTCCATTCAGAATCGATAGTCTCGTCTCAAGTCGGGGCATCAGACCCTGATTTGCTTGAAGCGACGCTTGCCCAACTGAGCAATGACTCCAGGTCGTACGATCAACTCGTCAAGCGAACTAATAACCGAACCGTCTAGCTTCATGCCCCCTTGATCGATCAACCTGCGAATCTCTGACTTGGTCACCCCAAAAGCATTTGCAAGAAGGCCAACCGGATCGGCTAGCTCCTTGTCGACGGCTAGGTAGATCTCGATATCTTCCGGTGCTTCGTTGTCCCGGAACTGCTTGTTCCATGATTCTTCTGCAGCTAAAGCGACTTTCTCGCCATGGTAGCGAGCAATAATCGTGCGCGCCAAGCTGGCCTTGGTATCACGTGGGTTACTACCCGCAGCCATATCTGCTTCAACAGCTTTGATCTGCTCCTCAGGTACGTCCGTAGCCAGGCGGTAGTAGTGCGGAATCAGCTCATCATTAATCGTCATAAGCTTGCCATACATGTCGAGTGGCTCGTCAGTCACAAAGATACAGTTTGGCATCGACTTACTCATCTTCTTACCATCAGTCCCGGTGAGGAGCTGGAGCGTCATCACAGCCTGTGGCTTTTGATCGGCGCGCTTCTGCAAAACACGGCCAGCCATCATATTGAAGAGCTGCTCACTACCACCAAGCTCTAGGTCGGCCCGCAAGGCAACTGAGTCGTACCCCTGCATGAGAGGGTAGAGAAACTCTTGCAGGCCTATCGGCTTCTCTGCCTGGAATCGATCACGGAAGTTATCGCGCTCCAACATCTGTGCGACTTTGAATTGACTTGTCAGATCGAGTAGATCCAAGAATGAAAGTTTCTTGAGCCACTCGGAGTTGTAACGCACTTCAGCCCGCTCGAGGTCAACGATCTTGCCAATCTGCTTGAGGTAGCTGCGCATATTCTGCTTCACTTCATCGACAGTAATCTGCTGACGCTCGGCAGACTTGTCGGAGTTGTCCCCAATCACGGCTGTGTAGTCGCCTATAAGAATGATGATTTGGTGACCCAAATCCTGCAATGCGCGCAGCTTCCAGTACACCACGGCATGTCCGATGTGAATCTTGTCGCCTGTTGGGTCGATGCCAAACTTCACCCGAAGCTTGTGATTACCCTTGAGCTTTTTCTCAAGTTCATCACGAACCACGATCGTCTCTACGGCGCGATCGAGGATTGATTCAATTTGAGCAGCTTTTGTCATATCCTTCTTATAGTATCAGATAGGCTATATCGCCCACCAGTAACACACGACAATAAGTGAGCGACAATCCAAAAAGTGCTATAATAAGCATACTTTTATGGTCCGACCCCGACGCAAATCTACCCGCCAGGCTCGACGTGTTACTCACTCGACTCCATCTTCGCACCCCGAGGCAGCGAAGCTCAATCCGCGTAGTCAAACGCGAACGGGTCGTAGCGGCAAAGTCACTGGCTGGCAGCGCCTTGCTCCAAAGAACGTCTGGGCCTGGGCCATCTCTAAGACTGGTCGTCGAGTAATCGGCCTCTCAGCAGCATCGTTTTTCCTCATCCTACTGCTCTTCTTCCTCTGGATAGCCAAGGATCTCCCGAGCCCAAACAAGATCAACTCCAAAATCTCAGCTCAGACTACCAAGCTCTACGATCGTACCGGCCAGACCGTGCTCATTGAGATCTACGGTGACAAAAACCGCTCGGTCGTTCAGCTCGACCAGATTCCAAAGCAATGTCGCGAAGCTACAATTGCCCTGGAAGACAAGAACTTCTACAACCAAGGTGCTTTCTCTATTAGCGGTATTGGCCGCGCCTTTAGTGGTATCCTCTTCCGCGACCCATCTAGGGGTGGTGGCTCCACTATTACTCAGCAATACGTAAAGAACGCTTTCCTCACCGGTGAGCGTACACCGACCCGTAAGGCCAAAGAGCTCATCCTGGCAATGCAAATCGAGCTCCTCTATAAGAAGGATGATATCCTCCAGCTTTACCTCAATGAAATCCCATATGGATCCACCGCCTACGGTATTCAGGCTGGCGCACGTACGTACTTTGATAAGAATGTGCAAGACCTCAACCTTGCTGAATGCGCTGCACTCGCATCACTACCACAGGCACCAAGCTACTACAATCTGCATCGCGACGCGCTGGCCGGACGACAAGAGACTGCCCTTAACGCCATGGTTGATCAGGGTTACATAACAAAGGCCGAGGCTGAAGCCGCCGTCAAGCAAGATGTTGTAGCCGGCATGCGTACCCGCAACTACTCGGCTAACGTAACTGCTCCTCACTTCGTGCAATACGTCCGCGGTCAACTAGAAGAAAAATACGGCGAGAAGACAGTTGACGAAGGTGGCCTCAAAGTCATAACAACACTCGACCTGAGCAAGCAGAAGATCGCTGAGGACGCCGTGAAAAGCAACATTGATTCAGTCCGTAAGTTTGGTGGGTCAAATGCCGCACTGGTCTCCGAAGATGTTACGACCGGCGAAATGCTCTCCATGGTCGGAAGCTATGATTATAACGATGAAGCTGTCGGCAACTTTAATGTAGCCGCTGCAGAGCGTCAGCCAGGCTCCAGCTTCAAACCGATTGTCTACGCCACCCTCTTCAAGGGCAACTGGGGGGCTGGCTCCACTATGTATGACGTCACAACCGACTTTGGTGGCGGATACAAGCCCCAGAACTACACCAAGCGGACCTATGGGGTACAGGGTATTCGCACTGCCCTAGCCAGCTCGTTGAATATTCCAGCAGTTAAGGCCCTCTATATTGCCGGAATTCCTGAAACAATTCAGACCGCCAACGATCTGGGCATCACTACTATTCAAAAATCCGATGCTAGTCGTCTTGGGCTATCAATGGCGTTGGGCGCCGGTGAAGTAAAGCTCACCGAGATGGTTAATGCCTTCTCAGCCTTCCCGGCTGGCGGACAAATCCGCGATCAAGTCACCGTCCTCTCAGTGACCGACCCGAGCGGAAAAGTACTAGAAAAAACTACCCCTGATACCAATAAAGCCAAGCAGGTCATCGACCCGCAGATTGCTTATGAAATCGCTTCTATCATGAGCGATAATGGTGCGCGCTGTGCGCTCGGCGTCTTTACCTGCAACAACCCACTGACGATCAAAGGTAAGACCGTGGCAGCCAAGACCGGTACTACTGAGGACTACAAAGATGCCTGGACCATGGGCTACACCGCTAAGACGGTGACGGGCGTATGGGCAGGAAATAACGATAACAAGCCTATGACTCAGTCTGCCTCAATTGTTTCTGCGCCAATTTGGAATACCTACATGACGAAGGTTACCGCCGCTGAAGCTGATACCCCATTCACGCGGCCAGCTGGCATCAAGGAAGTTGAGATCGATGCTGACACCGGCAAGGCGCCTAACGATGCCACGAAGCGACGACGCAAAGATATCTTTGCTGCCTGGTACAAGCCGGATGCAGCACCAGCTTCTACTGCCGGCAAGGTGAACTCACTCGACAACACGCTGGCTACGCAATGTACCCCGCCGGATGCTCTCAAGGATGTAAGTGCCAATTCTATCTCGGCCGAGATTCCTTCGAAAGACATCAGCTATGCTCGCTGGCAACCGCCAGTTGCTGCTCTTGCTCAAGCATTAGGGTTTACTGCCGGGTCGAGCCTCCCGACGACCCCCGACACGATGCACAACTGCTCAGACACAAAACCAGGCGTATCGATTAACGTAACGCCTTCGAGCGGATCTACTTTCAATGTCACTGCGACCGTTACCAGCGGCACATTCCCAGCCAATAAGCTGGTCTACCTCATAAACGATCAGGAGTTCACTAGCCAACAAGTTAGCGGCACTGGAGTGTATCCACTTGAGATCAAGCCCGCTACGGAAGGTCCACTCAAGATCCAAGTAAAAGTCCTCGACAGCGCCCTCTATGCCGGCCTATCGAACGCCGTAAATGTCACCGGCACGAGCGGAGATGCCGATCTAGGCTGTAGCGGGACCACCTGCACTGTCACAGGGGCGAATATACAATCGGTGGCGTTATCCATAACGCGCAGCGGAGGGAGCACCTCCACAAACACAAAATCGGGCCCAGGCCCGATTACTTTTAGCGGTTATGCTTCAGGAAGGACTGCTTCGGCCGTTGTCACCTTCACTACCGGTCGAGTTGTGACTCTGGCCTATCCCTAACGGAGCAACAAAGCAGTAGCTACTATAGTCTTGACTGCGCTTGCATATTGCTAAATAGTATAACCACGCACTCACCCTTGTCGACCACGGAGAAGAATATGAAGAACTCGGATGCTATGTTTCTTGGCGTACTCATCGTATGCTTACTTGGCCTCATGATGGGCGGATACGCGAGTGAAAAACATACAGATCGCCGCATGCGCATTTTCTATGTCATTATCGGCAGCTCAGTCATCGTGGTACTCATCGGAACGCAGCTGACAGGGTCAAGGGCGACTCATTTGTGGATCGCATTCGTTTTGTTCTTGATCGCCTTCACCCTCACCACAGCCTTTTATTGGGTGATTGACCGCCCGCGAACCATCGCGAAATAGCACCCGACCGTGGTACGCCAAAGCCGCCTTCATACCGAAGGCGGCTTTCTGCTACGTGAGTGTTCTACTTCTTTACTGCAGACTTCTTGCTCGTTTTGGGCGCCGCAAAGATCATCTTGCCTGCCACAGTCTGGAAGATACGCGTGACTTCAGCTGGAACTGTCTTGCCAATGAGCTTGTCGCCACCCTCTACGACTATCATCGTGCCATCATCGAGGTAGCCGACGCCTTGGTTCTTTTCCTTACCGGCCTGAACTACCTTCACACTCATCTCTTCCCCCGGCAGGACAACCGCTCGTATAGCCTGTGAGAGCTCATTGATGTTAAGTACGCGGACTTTTTCGATAGTCGCCACGCGATTGAGATTGTAGTCAGTTGTGAGGATCGACGTGCCATATTTGCGTGCCAAGTAGACAAGCTTTGCATCAACTTCTTTTACTTTCTCTGGGTTTTCTTCAACGATATCAATCTCAACATCGGGATTCTCGCGCAAGCTATTGAGCATCTCTAGGCCTCGGCGCCCTTTGCTGCGTCGCAAGCTGTCATCAGAGTCGGCAATATTCTGGAGTTCGGCCAATACAAAACGCGGAACGAGGAGCTTGTCAGCTACAAAGCCGGTCTTGGCAATGTCGGCGATACGCCCATCAATAATGGCTGAGGTATCTACCAAGACTTGGTTCTTAGTCGATTTTGACTTGGTCGACTTCTTGCCTAGCTCTTTGCCGCCAGACAATAGCTTGGGGAAGAGATTATTGATAAAAGTATGCTGCTGGTAGAAAACTTCGCCGAGAGCTAACGCACTCATGATAGTAATAATGATAGGTAGAATATTGCCATACGGACTCGGGAGCTTGTCGAGAGGAATGGATATGAGCAAACCTGCTCCGGCTCCGAACACGAAGCCGAGTGTCACCAGGATGAGACGCTGAAAATCCAGCTGCATGAGCTTCACGGCGACATAACAAACGATTAAGATGGCGATCGCGGAGATCGCAATAACAGGAACGAGGAGCATAGGTGTGTACCTTATACCTTTCTATAGTCCAAGAGCTTAAGCTCTAAGAACGTGATTGACGCTTGGTCGACTGCTTGAGCCTACTCAGCGCGTCAGTGATGTCCGCCAGCCCCACTACCCCCTTGCCTTTGTATGAAGCTGGCGCGAGTACGTGATCAAAGCCAAGCTTCTTGGCTTCACGAACGCGGGCTTCCATAAGGCTCACTGAACGGATTTCTCCAGCTAGTCCGACTTCACCGAAACTGACGAGCGAGCTGGGAATGACTGTGCCGTATGTGGCACTGGCGATTGCTAAAATAAGTGCGAGATCAATGGCCGGCTCGGTGATACGCAGGCCTCCTACAATACTAACATAGATGTCTTTATCAGATAATGGCAGGCCCGCTCGCTTGGTCAGAACAGCCGCTAGAACGCCGAGACGGTTGGCGTCGATACCGACAGCCGCGCGCTTCGGGTAGCTCATGACAGTCGGCGATACCAGTGCCTGAACCTCAACCATAAGCGGTCGAGTCCCCTCCAGAGCGACAAAAACCGCGCTCCCCGGAAGGTCGCGCCGTTCCGCGAGGAGTATCTCTGAGGGATTATCGACCTGCACAAATCCTTTTTGTCCCATTTCGAGTAATGCGACGTCGGCCGTGGCACCAAAGCGATTCTTACTGGCCTTGAGAATACGCAGACTACCGTACTGATCGCCCTCCATAGAAAGAACCACATCCACAAGGTGCTCAAGGAGTCGTGGGCCAGCTAGGTTACCCTCCTTGGTCACATGTCCGATGATAATTACGGCCGTGTGACTCGTCTTCGCAGCAGTCATGATTTGATTGGCTACCGAAGTAATCTGACTCGGCGTGCCGGGAGCTGCTGGTAGGTTCGCGCTCGCCATCGTTTGGATAGAGTCTACGATCACAAGGCTATACTTCCCAGCCGAAATCTCCTGAAAGATGTCGTCGGCCGTTGTTGTAGCCAGAATGTCGAGTGCTGCCGCATTCACACCGAGGCGATCAGCACGAAGCTTGACCTGCCGAGCGCTCTCTTCCCCGGTGGCGTAGAGAACACCCTTAGATTGAGCAACTGCAGCAGCGATTTGCAGCACAAGCGTCGACTTCCCGACGCCTGGATCTCCCGACAAGAGTGACAGGCTCCCGGGCACAATCCCACTCCCAAATACCAAGTCGACTTCTTTGAGACCGGTCGTGAAGCGCTCGATCGCAACTTGGTCCACATCGTTAAGTGCAATTGGTCGATTGCCAGACGGTTGCGCCACTTTGCCACCACTCTTCATCACCGGGGCGGTTTCGCTAAGGCTATCCCAAGTACCACACTCTAGACATCGTCCCGCCCACTTGGCAGAGATAGCACCGCAGTTTTGACAGACGAATTGTGTAGTAGCTTTGGCCATATACTCTATTTTACCTCAAACAGGTCGTATGTAGTACGTAATTCATTCGGTTTTAGATCATAATAATGCTTGACCACCATCAACGAAACAATTATAGTACGACCACATTCGCACCCTATAGGAGACACCATGTCTGCGACAAAAACAAAAGTCGATGTGCCCACGAAAGTAAAGCCCTTCGGCATCCCGCTCGCAACCGACGCGCATATGGGCCACATTCATGGCAGTCTGGTCTTCCGGCGCACTGTCTATTACTACCAGATGCTCTGGGGGATTTTCAACAACGGGCTACGCCTCCCCGACCCGTCGCTGTACGCCGAGTTCCATCGCGCATTTGGAGCTTTGATGCAGGCCTTCCCACTCGACCTCTCAGCTGGTTTGACACATAGCCAGGTGGACGGCTGGATGACAAATCTCCGGCACTTCGCTCAGGTAGATGGCTGGAGGTATTTGGACGAGCATCCTCGCCCACTACCGGAGGGCTACACGTTTTCACCGAGCGCAGACGACATCCAAAAGCGCCAAGTGACCCTCGCCTTCATCACGTATTGCTATGCCAATGGCTACTTGGGACCGATCAGCGTTCCACAGGGCAACGAGCTACGGGCTCGTCTCGACCGCCAGATCCAGCAGATCGCCACCGACAGGTCCATCATCGCTGATTCTGGCTGGACAAATCCCAACGCCAATCGCGTCGAGGTGCTTCTCCACGCCATGGTCAAGACCAAGGTACCCACCATTCCCGAGCCACCAGACTGAAGAACGGAGCATATGGATACCAAGATTTACACCCCACTCAACCTCCGAGCGGCGGCTGTAGCCGTCCTGAGCGAAGGACCCATCGGCACCATTACCGCCATGGATCTGGTCGGCGAAGACTGGGCGCAACGTCTCGCCTCAAAGTACGCCGCTCATCTACGCAGCATCATCGATGCTGGTGGTGATTGCGAACCGCCCTCGATCGAGTCGATCAAGCTCCTCCTCAAGTACCTACTCTCGGATGCTGGCTTGGCGGCGCAACAGACCTTCATCCTGCAGGCCATGGATGATGACTAAGCCAAACACGACGAGGGAGCCTCACGGCTCCCTCGTTTCACTTTTTATTGTGACTTACTTTGCCAGGGCTGAGATGCGGTTGGCGACTTCGAGCACAACTTCGCCTTTTACGGCTTTAATGTTTACTGTATCCCCTTCGACAATGTGGGCGTCAAGCAGAGCCTCGGCCAACTTGTCTTCTACGAGTGTTTGAACAGCGCGACGCATTGGGCGCGCGCCGTTATTGACGTCATAACCCTTCTCAACGAGAAGTTGCTTGAGACCTGGCGTAAACTTGAGCGTCACGTCCTTGTCGGCTACACGCTTCGCAAGATCCTTCAGCTGAAGATCAACGATCTCACGCACATCGACCTTTGAGAGTGCCTTGAAGATCACTGTGTGATCGACGCGGTTCAAGAACTCTGGTCGGAAGGTGCGCTTGAGCTCCTGCTCAATTGTGCCCTTCATACGCTTGTGTAGTCCTTCGAGCTCCTTCTGCTCGTCTTGAGTCTCGGTCGTAAATCCGATCTTCGCCTCCTGGTAGAGAGACTTCGCGCCGACATTTGAGGTCATGATGATGATCGTATTGCGAAAATCGATCACCTTGCCCTTGGCATCCGTCAGCTGACCGTCTTCAAGGATCTGCAAGAGCATATTAAAGATGTCCGGGTGTGCTTTCTCGATCTCATCGAAGAGGATAATACTATACGGCTTGCGGCGAACTTGCTCGGTGAGCTGCCCGGCGTCTTCATAGCCTATATACCCAGCTGGAGCACCGACGAGACGAGACACATTGTGTCGCTCCATAAACTCAGACATATCGACCTTGATCATGGCGTCCTTGTCGTGGAATATCTCTCGAGCCAGGACACGAGCGAGCTCAGTCTTACCTACACCGGTCGGTCCGAGGAAGATGAATGATCCGATCGGTCGGTCGGCGTGCGCAATTCCTGTCCGACTACGACGAATAGCTCGTGCGATCACATCAACAGCTTCGTCCTGTCCGATAATGTGCTTACGCATAATGTCGTCGAGCTTCTTAAGCTGTTCGGTCTCGACCTTCACCAGCCGTGTCAATGGGATGCCCGTTGACTGCGAGATAACTCGAGCGATGTCTTCTTCGCCGATGATGAGATTCTTCTTAGCCGAGTCTTTCTTCTCTTGGGAACTAATCCGCTCATCGAGCACGCTGGCTTCGGCCTTGAGGCGAGCCGCGTATTCAAAATCTTGGTTGTAGACGGCTTCTTCGATCTGCTCATTTACCTCAGACTGACGAGCCAGGAGCTGCTTGAGCTGCTTGGATGATCCACCGCGCTGAATGCGAGCCAGCGATGAGGCTTCGTCGATGAGATCAATCGCCTTGTCCGGCAAGAATCGATCCGCTACAAACCGCTTGGAGAGCTTGGCGGCTGCTTCGATAGCCTCGTCGGTAATCTTCACGCTATGGTGCTCTTCGTACTTGGCGCGAATGCCATGCAAGACCTCGATCGTTTCTTCGACCGTAGACTCCGGCACAATCACGGGCTGGAAGCGCCGCTCAAGGGCAGCGTCTTTCTCGATGTGCTTGCGATATTCTTCCGTCGTTGTGGCACCGACCACTTGCACCATACCTCGACTGAGAGCTGGCTTGAGAATATTGGCAGCGTCAATCGCACCTTCGGCTGAACCTGCACCTACCACAGTATGCAACTCGTCGATGAAAAGGATCACGTCCTTGTTCTCAGTGACTTCTTCGATCAGCTTCTTGAGGCGTTCTTCAAACTCACCGCGATACTTCGTACCAGCGATGACCGTTGCCATATCGAGCATAATGATGCGCTTACCGAGTAAAACGTCCGGAACGTCTTCGTGAATAATACGCTCAGCGAGGCCTTCTACGATAGCGGTCTTACCAACACCTGGCTCACCAATGAGTACGGGATTATTCTTTTGGCGACGATTGAGGATAGCGATCATACGGTCTACTTGGGGCTTGCGACCGACCATTGGGTCGAGCTCGTCCTTGGCAGCCTTCTCTGTAAGGTCAATACCGAAATGATCGAGGGCTGGCGTATCACTCTCAGCTCCCTTACCCTTGCGACCTGGACCGCCACGACGTTCGCCATCACCGCTATAAAGCGGTGTCTGGGCATTGAGGTATTGTTCGAGCTCGCTACGGATGTCGTTTGGATTTATAGCAATCTCGCGCAGGAGTACATTGGCGCGCGCATTACGCTGCGACAAGATTGCGTACAGGAGGTGCTCGGTACCAGCGTATGGTTGTCCGAATTCTTGAGCGACTCTGAGCGCGAGCGTGATCGTCTTCTTGGCAGTTTCCGACAAAGAGTGAAGTCCCTGTGTAGATACGGCGACGTTAGAGGTCAGCGTACTCTCAAGCTTCTCCATGGTCACGCCAGCTTGGCCGAGGATCTTCGCACCAATAGAAGTCTGGGCCTTGAGGAGACCGAGCAAGAGGTGTTCGCTCCCAATGTAGGGCGAACCCATCGTTGCTGCGAGCATGCCGGCGTATTCGAGGCTGCGCTTGGCGTTCTCGGTAAAGCGATCGAATTGGTGTGGGAACTCTTGGTCCATATTACCTCCTGTTTGTTAGAACAACCCTTAGGCGGACAGCCGAGGCTTAGTCACCGGTGACAGTATCTGGATGATCAGATACCTGGGCAATCTTCTGCGCTGAAGCTTCGTCTTCTACAGAATCATCTTCTGCGTCTTCATCTACTGGATTTAATTGTTCGCCGCTGACTGGCTCAGCCGCTTCTTCATCTGGAGTCTCGGCTGTAGCTATGATTTCATTCTCTAGATCGGCGTTTGTTACCTTCTCTGGTCGTGACGATTCGCCGGCTTCGGCAGCCTGCTCGACGCCTGATTCATCAGCGCCGTCGATATCGATATTCCAGTCTGTCAGCTTCGCAGCGAGTCGGACATTCTGCCCGGATCGACCAATGGCGAGTGAGAGCTGGTCTTCTGGTACCTTCACTAGGGCACGTCGTTCTGCTTCGTTGGTCTCTACGCTTAGAATGTTCTTGGCGGGTGACAATGCATTAGCGATGTACTTGGCGATATTCTCATCGTAAGGCACGATGTCGATCTTCTCTTCACCGATATTAGCCATAACGGCCTGAACACGTGATCCGCGACCACCGACAAATGTTCCAACTGGGTCGACGCCATCAATGTTCGACTTCACCGCGATCTTGGTGCGGCCACCAGCTTCACGAGCGACGTTTACGATCTCGACAGCACCAGCTGCGATCTCAGGGACTTCCATTTCGAAGAGCTTTCGGAGGAAGTTTGGATGGCTACGGCTAACGACGATTTGTGGTCCACGGAGTGTGTTCTCGACGCGAACGACATAGACCTTGAGGCGCATGCCTGGGTAGTAGCGTTCGCCGGCAATCTGCTCTGCGGCAAACATGATGGCAGTCGTGCGACCCATGTCGACGAAGACATTGCCGTGCTCAACGCGCTGGACAGCACCGTTCATAATGGTGTCTTCTTTGTCCTGGTATTCGTTGTAGATTACTTCGCGTTCGGCTTCACGGATGCGCTGGATAATAACCTGTTTCGCAGTCTGTGCGGCAACGCGACCGAAGTCCTTGTTGTCATCTTCGATCTCAACCGTATCCCCAACTTCTGCCCCCTTCTTGAT
The DNA here is from genome assembly GCA_937996675.1 of uncultured Candidatus Saccharibacteria bacterium. Taxonomy (GTDB): domain Bacteria; phylum Patescibacteriota; class Saccharimonadia; order CAILAD01; genus CALKUN01. Next base: position 10,971 of record CALKUN010000021.1, on the reverse strand, counting down.
CTTCTGGGCATCGGCAACAGAGATCTGAAGATGTTCGTTTTCTACCTCATCGACTACTTCGCGAATAATGAAGATACGAGCGTCACCATTGTCTGGGCTGACTTCGATACGGACTTCTTGGTCCTTGTCGCCAAAGTCCTTCTTGTACGCAGCGATGAGCGCCATCTCGATGGTCTCCATGATGGTGTCTTTTGAGATGCCTTTTTCTTCAGCGATTTGCTCGATAGCGGATAAAAATTGGTTGTTCATTGTAGTGTTTTCCTATCTATTCAATTGTACTTCATATTGGTTATGCTGTTGTAACTTTGTTCCAAAATTTTGGTCAAAAAAAGTCGCTCTGGCTTTTTGTTTCTATCCTCGCGGTTGAGAAAGAAGAAGCGATCGACTTACGTAATACAACTTAATAATGTATGCACTCATTATATGAATGCCAATTAGCACTGTCAAGGGTCGAGTGCTAATTAGCCTACACTCCGCAGAAAAAAATGATCCCGCCATCCCTGCGACTTGTGTCGTAGAGATGACGGGACTTCAACATCAGGAGTACCAGTCGGGCGTGATGTGCACGTACTTGCATGGCTCGCCGTCGACGAACTCGTGTGACAGGATCAGCCTCCAGCCGATCAGCTGCGGTGCATCGGATGGATTCAGCGGTCGAGTGAGGCACATCCGTCGCTTCTTGTCGTCGGGCAACCGGTCGAGCCAGCCCATGACATGGAACGCGACATCGCCACCATCACCATGCTGGAGCGGTTTCCACGGATCGTCAGCGGATGTGCGATTGGGAATGACAGTCCGGCTGTCCGTGATGATCATTCCCTTGTCGTCGTGACTCAAGGCCGTAGCCGAACCATTCGGCAGGGCGATGTCCAAGGCCTTGGCCATATCAACGTCACCATAGGAAGTGATGCTGAGCGCCTGACGCTGGTGTGTGAGCTTTTGGGTATCGGCCGACATGGCCACCTCCTCGGTACGAGCCGTATCTCGGCAATAGCAGTGATATTATCACATATTTTGTGTTTTGATCAATACTCTCTACTACCAAAGACTCTCTCTCCACAAACAGTCCTTGAGGTGTTGGAGCTTCACACCACTGCTCGTCTCGCGGAAGATCATCACATCAAATCGTACCGGCTCATCCCAAAGCTTCTTCTCAGCCAGCCAGACTTGTGCGCCAGCGATCAAGCGACGTTGTTTATCGCGCGATATGGCGCCAACTCCACCACCATAATCATTACTCTTGCGGTACTTCACCTCCACAAAGACCGTCGTATCCCCATCCTTCATCACGAGATCGAGCTCAAAAAATCGTGTGCGAGCATTTTGCTCCAGGCACACCCAGCCATTCCGCTCCAGCCATGTCCGTGCTTTCTCTTCTGCCTTCGATCCGATTGCTGTTGTATTCATAGTGACCCCCTTTCACTTACTACTTCAGGATATTGCGCAGGAATGTCCGTCGATGCAGGACAGTCGGCCCATGACGCTCTATCGCCTGGCGATGCACGACTGTGCCGTAGCCAACGTGTGACTCAAAACCATACTCTGGATACATGATGGCGTGATTGCGCATCAGCTCATCACGTGCTTCCTTTGCCACGATCGAAGCCGCTGCAATGGACGCGCTGATCCTATCCCCCTGCACAATCGTCCTCACCGGTACCGGACAATCCAGATAATTATGCGAACCATCGAGCAGTACAAGATCTGGAATTGGATCCAAGAGATCCCAGATACGGTTCCCGGCTTCGCGCAGAGCGCCGACGATCCCCTCGCTATCAATAAAATCTGCCTCTACGTGCATAATCTCGCATACCACTGCCGCCTCACGGATCAGCTTGGCTGTCTCAGCGCGCTGCTTCGGGCTCAATACTTTAGAATCAGCCACCGGGATATGCCACTCCTCTGGTAAGACGACAAGGCCGATCGTGACCGGCCCCGCCAGAGACCCACGACCGACTTCATCTATGCCTGCTACGCACGAGAATCCCTCGCTGCGTACGGCGTGCTCCACGTCTAATGTTGCCCATTTGCTATTTGATGTCCCCATGAGATCAGTATAATACGAACAAATACCGAATTGCAAGTAGGTTACGTTTTGATCGAGAAGCGATGATTGGTATGATGTGTCAGACCAAAAACTCTCGCGATCAACAGATCGCGCAGAAAGGACGAACCTTGCGAAATCTCACAAATCTGGACCGCAACTTCAGCGCGTTGCTCGATACCAGGTACGCGGAAGGCAAGCTCATCTGCATGGGCCTGGACCCTGACTACGACAAGCTGCCCGACTCTGTGCTTTGCAAGTTCGGTGGAGACGAAGAAGACCTGATCGAGCAGGCGGTCGCGTATCTCGACTTCTGTACCAAGATCGTCGACGCAACACACGACCTCGTTGCAGCGTTCAAGCCCAATACCGCTTTCTTCGAGGACGCCGGACCAATGGGCTACGAGATGCTGCGCCTACTCGTAAGGCACATCCACCGAGTGGCACCGGATGTTGTTGTCATCCTCGATGCCAAACGCGCCGACATCGGCAAGACCAACACAGGAACAGCCCGCTTCCTGTTCGACATCCTGGGGGCCGACGCGGTCACCGTGAACCCCTACTTCGGCGAAGAAGCGCTGGCACCCTTCTTGGAGCGAGCCGACAAGGGCGTCATCGTGCTGTGCCGGACGTCAAACCCAGGCGCCGGTGAACTCCAGAACGTCATGGTGGTGGGTTCAGACAACGGCACGCTTGGCGCCAAGCCAATGCCCTTCTACAAGTTCGTTGCGTCCAAGATTCGCGGGTGGCGCTCCAAGGCGCGCATCGCGGTAGTTGTGGGAGCAACAGCCCCCGACGAACTGGCTGAAACGCGTGCCATCCTCACCGAGACGACGATCCTGATCCCGGGTGTGGGGACCCAGGGTGGCGACCTCAAAACCGCCATCATGAACGGCGTCACAGCTGAGCTGATCGGGGCGCTGCTGAACATCGGAAGCAAAGGGCTGTACGCCTCGAGCGGAGATGATTTCGCTCAAGCAACTCGAGCGCATGTCATGGAGATGAACTTGGCAATCCGCAGCTGCCTCGAGGCAGCCTGACCTTTTGCCCCATCCTCACAAGACCGTGAGGATGGGGCAAAAAATACTTACTTATTAAAAACTTCGTCCAGCCCGGTTTCCCGGACTGGATTGTACCTCAGATGAGGTTTGCGTACTCCTGCAACACCTGGTGAAAGACACGAGCGCCGTTCAAGTAGAAGTGCGTACCAATCTGCACCGCAACTGCACCAGCCGAGAGGTAATCCACCACGTCCTGCCCTGTCTTCACGCCGCCCACGCCGATGACGGGGATCTCTGTCCCCACCAAAGCTTCGACCCATTGCGTCACTTGCCCGAGCGCGATCGCCTTGAAGGCCGGGCCAGCAAATCCTCCATAGCGAACTGATAGGTACGGCTTGCCCCTGGCAGCCATCAGCATGCCGTTCGGGAACGTGTTGGAAGTCACCACGACAAGGCGCGAGCGAAGCCCAGGCTCGAGATGCGCGAAGAACGCCGCCGTCTCCTGCAGCTGAACTGGGTCGCTGTAAGGGGAAAGCTTGAGCCAAATCGGACCTGCCCAGATGCTTGCGAGATACTCGATCTGCCTCATCATTCCATCGAGATCGAAGCTGGCAATGCGCTTCTGAATGCCATCAAGTCCCCAGACATTGGGGCACCCTAGGTTTAGCTCAATGATGTCGACCGACCAAGCGTTAGCCCAGCCGATCAAGCAGTCCATCGACGACTTGAAGTCGCCGAGTGGAGCCACCGAAAGGATGATGGGTTTGTCACTCGTCGAGGCTTCACTGAAGATGTCACCCCAGGGTGAGCTTTCACCGTCTCCGTAATAACTCGGGCCTCGATCCGGCAGCCCCATAGCGTTGATTGAAAACTGTCGATCATCGTCAAATGCGAATCTCGGCTCGTCGTTACCTGGCCGGAGCTGGCCGGTCAGAGTGCCGAAAAGTGCAGCGCTTGAAGAGCTGCGGATCACAGTAGCCAGCTCGTCGGCCGATTTCACCATCCCTGCGGCATTCATCACGGGGTGGTCGAACCGGACTCCACGAATCGTTATTCCGTTCACAAAACTCTCCTCGTACTTGTAGGTGCGGACGAGACTTATCATGCCATCTCTCCAGGCTTGTCGCAAGCATAAGACATATACATATAAACGTGGCTCCGATCTAGTTTTCCAGATCGGAGCCAAACTCATCAGTTCTATTTTGCCGCAACGGCCTCGCCAAACCACCGCATGTTGGCCACCCTCCACTCGAGCACCTCACCATACTTCCAGGGCTTGATGCCCTGATGATCTTCTGGCACAACCCAGGGTTCGTTGACGAGCGTAAGCGTACCGCGATCTTCCTCTCGGTCGTCAGCACCATAAAACGCCATTCCGTTGCGTACGGTAAAGGCTTCGAAAGTCCGAACTGGATCAACGCAATGCTGCACCATGTGTGCAAACATCACGGGAGTGGCGACAGGGCTACTGTAGACACCTCGCGGCTGCTTCTCGGGATCATCCTTGTTGACGATGTAGTGCGGTGCCGTATCCGTCCCACTCACGAGCTTGGGCTGCTCATCGGCATGTGTGACGGCATCAGCCAGACACTCCATGTCCTCGACCGTCTTTGCGGTCGGCATACAACATGAGTGCGCGTCTCGCTCGGCATCAGATCGAACAGTAGACATGTGGTGGGGAGTAATCGTTGCTATCACATTGCTCGGCATATCGAAGATTGTTGCGAGCATTCGACGATCCGAGACGTGCTCCACCGAAACACGGAGTGCCGGATAGGCTTCGACAAGCCAACTGAGCTGAGGAATGAAGTCAAGCTCCCGCAAGAGCTCATCCGGCTGAACATCCGGTACCACCTCCCCGTGGATGCAGAGCACCACGTTGAGCGCTTCCATCATGGCCAACGTGTCGGCACGGATGTCGGTAAGCGCATTGAGCTCACTGCGCGACTCGGTCGTACCCGCATTGGGGTAGTATTTCCAGATCCAGAAGCCAGCCCCGTATGCATCAAGGACGTCTTGCGGCGTAGTGAGACGATGCAGCATCAACGCGAGATCAGGATGAAAGGATTCAGCCTGAATGCCAAAATGCCGAGCAGCACTGTAGATGCGAGACAAATAGCTTGTCGCATCCTGATGTGTGCGCACTGACCGAGCCAAGTTTGGCATAACGGTCATGCGAAAATTCTGCTGCGCTGAGAAACGGATGACTCGAGCTAAGCGCCCGTCGTCGCTATCACGCAAGTGCACGTGACGGTCATCGGGGCGAAGAATCGTGAAAGATGTGGTACTCATGATGTTACTACTCCTAATCGAGGTGCGAACTGCACAACTATACAATAATATGGGCTGTAACACAAAAACCGACCCAGATTCGGAGTCGGAGTCGGTTTTTGTAAACGTGGGTGAGAACTATGCTTGAGCGTTCGTATCTTCGGCGTCGGCTGCGTCGAGGCCTTCGTTCGTCTCAGTCTCGGCTAGTTTCTGCTCGTCATCGCCAGCTGGTGCTTCTGCATCACTCTTGGCTTGGCGGTTTTCTTGTGCTGCAAGGTCTTCGGTAGACTCTACAACAGCTTCATCGGTAGTATCGGCTTCAGCTTCAGCAGCCTTCGTCTCAGCTGCAAGCTTCTCGAGCTCATCAGATGTACGATGATCGGCCATGTTAGCCTCGGCCTTATCAAATTCCTGCTCGAGGAGACGGGCTGACTTACCTTGTCGTTCTCGCATATAGGACAAGAAGGCTCGACGAACCTTGCTACGACGAACAACGTCGATCTTTTCAACATTAGGGCTGTGAACAAACCAACTCTTCTCAACCCACACGCCCGAAGCGAGCTTACGGACAGTGAGGAAGGCATTGCCATCGTTCGGCTTGCGATATCGAAGTACCAGACCTTCAAAGATCTGGGTACGAGTCTTCGCGCCTTCACGAATAGTCTGATGGACACGCACGGTGTCACCAGGCTGAATCTGAGGCAATTTTGCCTTCAGCTGTGGCTGTTGGAGGGTTTTTTCGAGGCTTAGTGCTGACATAACTTGAATATCTTACCAGATACGCTCATCTTGATCAAGGGCAAACCTGAAGAAACATTATTCGACCGCGACAGCATCATCCGCTGTCACACTCGAGAGCATACGAGTGAGCTTCTGAGTAACCCCTACCTTAAAGGGTAGTCGGATCTTCTGTCCACTACCGGTAAGGTGAAGTACTACCTCTGTCTCGCCAGGAGCTGACTGGAGCATCGTCTTGATGCGCAGGAGGCCTACCTGATCCTTGAGGTCTGGCAGCGAGATCACGATACGGTCAGCTTCACGTACGACATTCTCCGGCACTTCAACCGATTGTGATTCGCCTGTAGTGATATAGTGCTTGAGCACGGTCGCATCAAGCGCCTTCACCTTATCCACGATCAACTTCACATCCTCGGTGATCTTATCATCGCGATCACGAGCGTTTACTTTACCCTGCACCACGACCACCTTGTCGACTTCCCACATCTCCGGTGAAGCCTCATAGGCTCTCGGGAAGACGATCAGCTCAGTGTCGCCACGGACTGTCTCCAGCCCCACAAAGGCCATAGTTGCCCCGGCCTTCGTGAGAATCTTCCGCACAGTCGTGATCAGTCCGCCAGTTGTCGCTTTCTGGCCGTCCATTTCCGGTTTCATGTCGTCAGCTGCGAGTGTCTTCTCTGTGAGCCAAGCCTGTACATCCTGCAGAGGATGGCTCGTCAGGTAAATACCGAGAAGTTCCTTTTCCCAGACAGACACTTCGCGCGGCTCAAGGAGCTGGGCCGGCGGATCGAGCGGCAAGGCGGGCATTTCTTCGGCGATCCCCATGCTCCCGAAGATATCGATCTGACCTGACAAGGCGTTCTTCTGAGCGCGCGACATATAGGTCACGATCTTATCAAGATTCTCAATGAGTGTCGCTCGATCACCCAACCCGTCCATAGCGCCAACCTTCATGAGGGCCTCGATCGCTTTCTTATTTATCTCTCGGGCATCAACTCGGCGCACAAAGTCCTCTACACTGACGAAGTTACCGCCCTCTTCACGAGCCGCCAGAATAGCTTTGATTGGTCCTTCACCAACGTTCTTCACGGCAGCGAGTCCGAATCGGATGCGATCGACACCCTCTTCGTCACGAATCACCGCAAACTCCATAAATGACTCATTAACATCTGGTGGGAGCACTTCGATCTGCATCTTACGACACTCGGCGATCTCAATGGCGACACGCTCGAGGTTGCCATGGTCGGACGTAAGCAAGGCAGCCATGAAGGCAGCCGGATAGTGGGCCTTGAGGTAGGCTGTCTGTACCGCAATGAGGGCGTAACAAGCCGCGTGGCTTTTGTTGAAACAATAGGCTGCAAAGTCTTCAATACCAGCCCACAGCTTCTCAAGCATGCCTTGATCGGCTCCAGAGTGTGAGATACCACCCTCGATGAACTGCTGCTTCATCTTGGCAATAACCTCGGGGATCTTCTTACCGATACCCTTACGCAAGGTGTCGGCCTGGCCACCAGTGAAGCCAGCCAAGTCCTTGGATATCTGCATAACCTGCTCCTGGTAGACGATGATGCCATACGTCTCCGCCAAAGCATCTTCCATCTTCTCGTGGTCGAAGCGGATCATTGATGGATTGTGCTTACGGGCAATGAAGTCCTCGATCCACTGCATAGGACCCGGGCGATACAGTGCCACCATAGCGATAATGTCCTCGAAACGGTCTGGCTTGAGATCACGAATGTAACGCTTCATACCGGCCGACTCAAGCTGGAAGACACCGGTCGTTTCGGCCTTGGCGAGCAGCTCATAGGTCTTCTTGTCATCAATCGGAATATCGGTCACATCTAAGGTAACGTCATAAACCTTCTTCATAATACGCAGGGTATTCTTGATGACCGTAAGGTTGGATAGCCCAAGGAAGTCGAACTTCAGGAGGCCCAGGTCTTCCACTGTCGTACCGATAAACTGGGTCGAAACACCCCCCTTAGACGCACGAGTCAGTGGCAAGTATTCCATGAGTGGCTCAGGCGCAATTACTACACCGGCCGCGTGGGTACCAGCGTTACGGATCGTCCCCTCGAGCTGCATAGCATTATCGATGATGCGCTTGGCGCGAGGGTTATTGTCATACTCGTGCTTCAGATCAGGGTTCTCAACAATCGATACGGCCAAGGGAATATGACGGCCCTGGATTGGAGCCGGCACCATTTTGGCGATCAGGTCGACCTCCTGATACGGATAGGCTAACACTCGGCCGGTATCACGCACGGCGTTACGGGCTGCCATGACACCAAAGGTAATGATCTGGGCAACCTTCTCCTGGCCGTACTTCTCTGTGGCATAGTGGATCACCTCTTCGCGGCGGTCGTCAGCAAAGTCCATATCAATATCAGGCATCGAGATACGGTCTGGGTTGAGGAATCGCTCAAAGAGCAAGTCATATTTCAGTGGATCAAGATCAGTAATATTGGTCACATAAGCCACAATCGATCCGGCTGCCGATCCACGACCTGGCCCACAGACGATGCCGTTATTTTTCGACCAGTTGAGCAGGTCTGCGACGATAAGGAAGTAGCCGTCATAACCCATCCGCGCCACCACCTCCAGCTCGTATTCGATACGCTCGACGACTTCAGCTGGTAGCTTCGGCTTGGCTTTTACCTCAGAGTATTCGCTGATATCTTCCTTGGGAATATCACCATAGCGCCACATGGCACCCTGGTAGACCAGCTCGCGTAAGTATTCGCGCTCGGTGTACTTCTCTGGTACCTCAAATTTTGGAATCAGGATTTTGCCGAGCTCGATCTCGAGATCGCACCGCTCGGCGATCTTGACAGTATTGGCTAATGCTTCAAGGTCATCCGGGAAACGCTTGGCCAGCTCATCGCCTGAATAAATAGAGAGGTCTTGGTCGAGCTTGAAGCGCTTGGGGTCATCAATCGTTGAACCGGTCTGCACACAGAGGAGAATGTCGTGCGCATAATGCTGTTCAGACTTTGAGTAGTGCGCGTCACCCGTAACAACCAGCCCCAGACCAAGCTCCTTACTGAGCTGACGCAGGCCAGCGTTCACTTTGTCCTGCGGCTCCCAACCAATATGTGGCTGCATCTCGAGATAATAATTGTCCTTGCCGAAGATCTCTGAGTACCACTCGGCAGTCTCTTTGGCTGACTGGTAGTTGTCCGCGAGGATGTGACTACCAACTTCTCCGCCGATGCAGCCCGTGAGCGCAATGATGCCCTCGTGATACTTCTCGATCAACTCACGGTCGATACGTGGCTTGTAGTAGAACCCTTCCAGACAAGCAATTGTCGAGAGCTTGATGAGGTTTTTGTACCCGATCTCGTTGGTTGCCAGAAGTGTGAGGTGGTACGGAGTACGGTCTTCGCGAGTGTTTTTGTCAGTATGCTTGCGAGCTGCGACATAGGCCTCCATACCAATGATCGGCTTGATATCGCGCTTCTTGGCTTCCTTGTAGAACTCGATCGCACCAGACATTGTGCCGTGATCGGTAATAGCTACAGCTTTCTGACCGAGCTCTTGCACCCAGTCCAGCATAGCGGGGACTTTTTGAAGCCCGTCTAGGAGCGAGTAGTGGGTGTGGTTATGGAGATGTACAAAATCAACCGTCGATTTCACGGCTGGAGCTTCCCTCTTGTCTGCTGTCTTCGTCTCACCCATATTACTCACTATTTTACGCCATCAACAGTCTTGGCGTAAGGGGGATGAATGCTTGCTTTTTATCGTATTTTATGCTATTATAGTAGTATCTTGATCAAATGAATCAAGCACGGTTTAAGCCATATTCCCCCGCAGGAGCACACCTTGAACACCTTCAATTCCCGCCACCCCCGCAACCAGACCGGTGCCACGCTCGTCGAGTATGCCCTGCTGGTCGCCCTCATTGCGGTGGTCTGCATCGCAGTCGTCACCGCCCTCGGCAAGCGAGCCAGTACGGGTATCCCCGAGTTCGGTGATGACGCCACCTACGACAGCGGTCACATGATCGTCACCTACCGTGACACCATCAAGGTGGACGGCGAGGAGGTCGAGGTGGACTGCACGTCGCGCTACGTCGAGGGGACAGGCACCCTCCGCGCCTACGCCACCGGAGCCACCGCCTGCTTCGACGAAGACGGCAGCCTCATGCCATGACTATGTGGCATCAACCGGCCAGTACCCCTCGGGGTGCTGGCCGGTCCGACTTTATATTGACAGCAAAACAACTGCCCCGTATTATTTTCATCACGTATCCGCACCGACTCTGACACCAGGAGTACAGCATGATGTTCAGCACACCAAGACAACGTAATCAGCGTGGGGAATCCGATACTGGCCTCCTCATCATCATCGGCGTCGGCATTCTCTTCCTCATCTTCGGCATCGGCGCTTCCGACCTGAGTTCGAGTTCCGACGACTACACCAGTTCGCCGACCGTAGACAGGATCAAGGATCTCACTGGCGCGCGCTGGGCACAAATCACTGATGGCTCAAACGCGTTCATCATCATCCCGGAGGGAAACCGTGACGGCTATTACTGCATCCTTCACTTCACTGGATCGGACGCCAACACCCGTGTAGTGAAGAGCAGTGCACGGTGCCTGGATAACAGTGGCTTGCCAGCCCCCGCTCCGTTCTTCGGATAGAAGGAGAGACCAATGATTAGAGCCACGCTCACTCGTGAAGGCCGCCCCACCGAAGTTCATAGCGGGTACCTCAACGAGGATGAGAAACGCACACTCTGTCTCACGACTGTCTTCAGTCGAAAAGTGAATGAGGGCGATGTAGCCATATTGCTTGAATCACTCAGGAATGCGTCGGCGCTCCAAGGGATCATCCGGCGCGACGTCATGCCGATGCAAGATGTGGTATGGACATACGCCCTCACAATCAAGCGAGGTCGCTGGAAGCCAAACATCA
>CALKUN010000020.1 GCA_937996675.1 uncultured Candidatus Saccharibacteria bacterium | reverse complement strand
GTGGTGTCAAACTATGAGCTACAAATTCGACCCTTGGGCGCTAGAGACCCTCACCCATTGGATCACGCAGCGTGAGCGCGTTCGCACTATGCGTGAGGCTGGCGGACTTCCTCCCTGGACATCCGATCCAATCATCGCTGAGTGGCGATTCTGCAACGTCAATCGCTGCGACGATAAAGAGACGAAATGGATCTTTCGGCACGTCATCGCTGAACACGTCACCTCGTCTGTTATATGGTTTAACCTCGCAATCGCGCGCTTCGTCAATTGGAGTCCTACGCTCGCCAAGCTCGGTTACTTCGATGAGTGGGATGCAAAGCGCTTTGTAGATGTGATTGAAGCGCTACAGACTGCCAAAGAGAAGGTGTTCACCGGAGCGTATATGATTCCAGCTGGGCCTAGCGGTACAGCAAAGCACGTATATCTCGCTGAGCACGTTTTTACACCTCTCTGGCAGTTAGGACAGTTGCCAAGCAAGCCGCGCGCAACTTGTGTCGATTGGGACGTGTTCCTGCGCAAGGTTCCTTTCATGGGTGACTTTCTTCGCAATCAGATAATCACTGATATGAAGTACAGTCACCACTTAACGTACGCGCAAGATTGGGATACCTTCATACTCGCTGGACCTGGGACGCAGCGCGGACTTAATCGCATGCTGGCACTGCCCCTGGACCAGAAGTGGAGACCGGCAGTCTCTGCTGAGGCGCTCGTCGAGCTGCGTAAGGTTGTGCTTGCTATCAATCCGCAGTGGGCTGAGACTTTCAAAGACCTCAACAACCTGTCTAACTGCATGTGTGAACTTGACAAATACTGTCGGGTCCTGAAAGGTGAGGGCAAACCACGTGCTAGATATAAAGCGAAGGTGTTACGATGAACATCTATATTTCGTCTTCTTGGAAAAATCGAAATAGTATTAGAGCTCTGGCTGTTGCTTTACGCACACAGGGTCACACCGTCTATGATTTTACCGACCCTGCATCACGACAAGGAGTTTCAGAGGTTCCGCCAGAACGCTACCCTGAGCAATTCGATCCGACTCGGCACGATTACGCTGCATACCTCAAGGCTATTCCCGAATGGCGAGCTGCCATAGAGCAGAATCGCGCTGCCCTGCTACGTTGCGACCTGTGCATATTATTGCTTCCTTGCGGCGCAGATAGCCATGCTGATTGGGGCATCGCTGTAGGCGCAGGCAAACGCTCAATTGTAGTCGGACATCCTAAAATTGGAGAAAGGACACCTTCTCATCTCTGGGCAGAAGCCATACTCTCAGATGTAGCTGCCGCGCTGCAGTATTTACAGTGAGGCTCATCGCCCTCGACACAGAGACCAAGCTGATCGCCCGTGGCAGACAAGTTCCACCGCTTGTCTGCCTGTCGTGGGCTGAGCTTCACCTAACAGGCCCTCTGGCTGGCACGATCAAGGCTAGCGGGCTGCTGCACCACTCTGAAGCGCTGCCTTTCCTACTCTCCCTGCTCGACGATCCTGAAGTCCACATCACCGGGGCTAGCATCGCCTACGATGTGCTCGTGACCTCCGCAGTACAGCCATACCCAACGCCAGAGGGGCCGACCTACCACGAGCAAATTCTAGCTAAGTGGGTGAAGGCTTACGAGGCTGGGCGCGTTACTGACGTGCTCGTGCGGCAGAAGCTCCTAGACCTCGCCGCCGGAGTCTACCGCCGGCAGCAGCTCTCAGACGGGCGTTGGGTTCACCACAGGTACAACCTCGCTGCAGTCGCCCAGCGCATGATCGGGATGAGCCTGAACAAAGCGAGCGGCAAGGCTAAGAAGCGCGCCGGGTCGGGGTTGACGCTGACTGAGCAGGCTGCTGCGCTCAAAGCAGCCGAGGACGAGGAAACTGACCAGGAAGACAGCGACGAGGGTGAGAAAGACTGGCAGCTCAGGTATGGCGAGCTCCGCGACAAGCCCCTATCAGAATGGCCAGAGGACGCGCGAACCTACCCGATAAAGGATGCTGAGGCCCCGGCACTCATTTGGTGGGCTCAACAGGAGCCAGGCTGGCGAGCTCTGCAGCTTAGACGACAGAGTGCAGCGGTGGGCCATGTTATGGGCGGCGGTCAGTCGGGGTCGGCAGCGGTCGCGCCCATAGAACAGCTCTCACCGGCACTGTCTAAGCTGCGGGCTGGCGGGGCTCCTATCGTGGTTAGGAGTGCCCCGGCAATAGTTAGCAAGCCCCAGATTTACAGTCGGCGAGCAGGCGCGATAAAGGCTCCTATTGGCGCTGTTTATGTCGGTAGACCCTCAGTGTGGGGGAATCCTTTCGAGGCTAAGGAAGAGAGCGATCGTGACTCTGTATGTGATGCTTTCGAGGCATACGCACAGAAGCGCAACACCGATGAACCTCTGTGGCTAGCACCACTTAAAGGAAAGCACCTAGAGTGCTGGTGCGCACCTAAACGCTGTCATGCTGAGACGTTGCTTCGACTTGCGAATGGATACGCGCTCGCCACACATGGCCCACCGCTTAGCGCCTCACTCTCGACGACAACTACAACGATCAAGCAATCTCAACCCACCATCACAGCAGCGCCCGACTTCCTCTGGCGACGTATCAGGGAGAACTTCGGGACTGACGCGGACCCTTTCAAAGACCAGTACCGCCAGGTCAAGGGTGCGCTCTGGCTTCGTGCTATGTCCTCTCACGGGATGGTCACTGATCCCGAGGCTGTTGAACGGTTTGCAGCTCGCACGACTAGCAAGCATGCAGAGGTGACAGAGCGCCTGGTCAAGGAGGGTCTGGTCAGGGTCGAGTGGCACCTAGACAAGGAAGCGCTGTTAGCTTGGGTGACTGCGCGGTCAGGCATCGGGACGAAGAAAGCAGAGCTATTGAATCTGCTGCAGAGGATTCCTGAGTGTGACCGCATCACGCTGCTTTGTGCTCTCGATTGGCTACCGATCAGCCGGGTTCTCAGGGCTCCTAATCCTTTTGAGGAAGGGACTCTTGACTGGTACTCTGTAGACGAGGCACACAAGCACGCTGCAGAGCGTTTTGCAGTCCTAGAAAATGCTGGGCTAGCTAATCGTACCTTCCACCGCGACACCAAAGCCGCAGCTAAGCGTATGTACGAGGCGTGTCAGGCTGAGGGCATACCTGTACCTAGGACGGGAACTTATGATCCCGGTAAGCACTCCCTTACAGAGTGCATAGCTCTTGACAAAGACGCTTGCAACAGCGTTCAAGATGAGGTGCTGACGGACTACTCTGAGCTCTCCCATCTCGCTAAGATGTTGAGCGCAGATATTCCTGTTTTACGCAGTGGCGCAATCGCTCCCATACACACCCACTTCGAGGAGCTGCTAGAGACTGGTCGCACCGGCAGCTCTAAGCCCAACGTACAAAACAGGGCGCGCGGTGAAAAGTGCCAAGTATGCCGTGGAAAGAAGTGCCAAGTAGTCTGCCTCCATTGCATGGGAACAGGCGCAGAGCTCGGTGACAGGGAGTGCTTCATACCGCGCCCTGGCTGGGTGATGGTGGACAGTGATTATGCGCTAGGTGAGCTCCACACGCTGGCGCAAGCATGTCTATGGCTGCTTGGCAATAGCGAGCTCGCGAAGGTTCTGCGCAAGGGTCTAGATCCCCATACTGCGATGGCCTGTGAGATTCTAGGCATCACGTATGAGGAAGGGCTTAGACGAAAGAAAGCTAAAGATCCTGAGTTCGACAATGCTAGGAATGCAGCCAAAGCCGTCAACTTCGGTAAGCCCGGCGGACTGAGCGCCAAGACCATGCGCGCCTACGCGGTGCGGACCTACGGGGTTGACAAGCCCCTCGACGAGTGGGAGCGTATCTTGAAGATTTGGGAGCGACTTTGGACCGAGATGCCAGAGTTTTTTCGCTACATCGACAAGCTGCCCAAGCGTCGCGGCCAAGCGAGTATCGAGCGCGCAAAGCATGAGGGAAAGATTCAGCAGCTCTACTCGCTCGTGCAGCCGTACTCCCAACGGTTGAGGGCTGGCGCTACGTACTGCGCTACGTGCAATAGTGTATATCAGGGGCTGCTTGCTGACGTGCTCAAGAAAGCGGGATGGTACATATTCTGCTGCTCGTATCTGTCGCCTGCTATCGTCAGTGAGCTGCTGGGCGCGCAGTTAGCAGCAGACGGCGCGGGGCTCTACGGTTGTCGCCCGTGCAACGAGATTCACGACCAGTTTCTCATAGAAGCGAAGGAAGCGCAGGGAGTGCCCGCTGCTCGCTCTACGGGCTTGCTCATGAACAGGGCAGGTGCTGAGGTGCTCCCTGACGTGCCTGTGAAGTGCGAGCCGATCTTGACTCGTCGCTGGTCTAAGCGCGCGGACTTGGTTAGGGGAGAAGATGGGGTGATGGTTGCATGGGAAGATCCACGATTGGTGCGAGCACTGTCGAATTGATACGTGGCTTGCTGTTGAGGTTGCAAGGGTTGTAGCGAGTGCTAGGCTTGGAATAGGAGGGAAAATGGCTTATCGGTGGAATGGGATTGAATGCGATACGATTGAGGAGCTGCGACAGCTTCGTAATCAGAATATTGTGATGCCTCAACAACATGTCAAAAGTAGCTCTCAAGAGCTTATTGATCGGCATATTGCACAGATGCAAAGCGTTGTCCCTCGCGGTCATGGGCATCACTCTGAGTGCGCTTGCGGACACTGCCCGACTGAGGAACGGCCTGGTATCGGCGAGCCTGGCGGACCATGTTGTGGCAAGGGTGGCGACTGCAATTGTGACCGCCGATGAATAACACCCACGTCTTCAACCAACGCGAAAAACGCGCCCTGTTCGTCGGCCTCGACCTTGAGACCACCGGCACCGACCCGAGCCGCGCCCGCATAGTGCAGTTCGCCAGCGTTGCGCAGTGCCCTGGTTTCTTACCGCCCGAAGGCACTGTCGCCAGCTTCCTGTTAGACCCTGGCTGCGCTATCCCCGCGTCCGCCTCAGCAGTGCACGGCATCACTGACGAGATGGTGCGCGGCAAGTTGACCTTTGACCAAAACTTGCCGCAGCTCATGCAGCTACTCCACATGGCGACGCAGCCCGGCGCGATCGTCATCGGCTACAACGTGCGTCGGTACGACTGGCCGCTGCTACAGCACGCGCTGGCGGAGCGCGGGATCATAGTCCCTACTCCGACCTTCGTTGACGTGTGCGACCTCATTGGATGGTACTACCGGCACTTGCCGAGCAGGAAGTTAACTGCTGTGGCGGAGCACTTAGGAGTAGGTTTTGCAGCGTCAGGCGCGGTGCAGAACGGTTTGCAGCCGGCGTTCTTATCGCATCACGGAATCACACCGCCGACCTATGGGAAGCCTACAGCGGTGGGCCATGTTATGGCAGGGTTTGGCGAGCTGGTCGATATTACAGAGGCAGGGAGTCTGCTAAAGACCGATCGCGCACACGACGCACTTGGCGACGTAGACAAGACCTTCCAAGTGCTCGCCAAGATTCGCCAGGCTCTCGACCTAGCTGACAATATGGCCGGTGATGTGGAGCTCATCCGACTCTCGACCCTCGCCAGCATCCGGCTCGACGCGGAGTATGGGCAGTACCGTCACTACGTTTATCGCGATCGCGATAGGTGGGGCGCGGAAGATGCACCTTTTCGCTTGGGTATGGGCAAGAAGCATTGTGGAGTTCTCCTAGAGGAGCTTCGCATTATTGACCCTCGGTACTGTGAGTGGTTCATCAAATACCCTTTGCAAGAAGCTCCACCGGATGTATGGGACGAGTTCAAACGCGCTGGGATAGTCTTTGCGACCGATGCTGACAAAGAGCGCCTAGGCATCCCGAAAGGCGGTGCGCAGTGACCACCAAATATACCTTCAACATCGGCGACCACGTCTACGACCCCTCGACGATGGAAACCGGCAAGGTCATCGCGTTGTGCGAGGGTTCCCAGGATGAGCGCCTTCACGACCCTCCCAAGGGCACGCCGATCGTGCTGGCCGATGACCCGCGCAAGGCGAGTTCTGGTAAGGGTACGCCGTGGCCCTCAGCACAACCCCTGCAATGGCTCCAGACGTGCCTGGGCTACCAGATGTTACTCCCCCACTTCACAGGGCTTGGGGGTGATCTGAGCTTCATTCGGTTGGAAGAGACGGCAGCGGTGCTGAGCAGGATCTGCCGTTTCGGTGCGCGGACTACTCCAATCGATGTCACTTACTCGGTAGCAGAACATTCTGTGCGCGTGGCCGACTGTGTGCGCGACCTCGGAGGCACTGCCCTGGATCAGTGGTCCGCGCTCAACCATGAGGGCGATGAGGCGCTGCTAGGGTTTGACCCTCCCTCGCCCATGCTGCGGCTGCTGCCTGACCTTCGCGCCCTGAAGCAGAAGGCCCATGAGGCGTACTGCCGGCGCTACGGTCTGCCCGTCTTGCTGCCGCCGATTGTCAAGCACGCAGACCTAGTGCTGCTCGCGACTGAGAAGCGTGACCTTATGCAGGGTGGCGCTTTCGTCGGTGGCTCTGCATTGCCCGACCCCCTGGTCAGCAAGATCAGAACTTGGCCCAACCCCTACGCGCGCTTTGTAAAGCGATGGCGAGAGCTGGCGAGGGAAGTAGACTACAAAGGGAAGGAATAACCATGATTCTCACCGGCAAAGAGATCGCCAAAGAAGTACTTGCGGGGCGCATTACGATCGACCCCTTCACCCCATCCCAAGTCCAGCCCAACAGTTATGACTTCCGGCTGGGCGACAAGCTGCTCGTCTACGATCGCCCGACCGTCAAGGTTGAGACCCGAGCAGGACAACCTGCGCGTAACGTGCCTGACCCTGCCTGGCACCTCGACGCGCACCGGCAGAATCCGACGAAGGCGCTCACGATTCCCGCAGAGGGGCTCATCCTGCAACCTGGCACTCTCTACTTGGGCCACACGGTCGAGCGAGTGGGGAGTGAGCACTTCGTACCGATGATCGCCGCGCGCTCATCTTCTGGGCGTATGGGCCTCATGGTGTACCTGAATTCAGGCTTCGGGGACCTCGGGTTCATTAACCAGTGGACTCTTGAGCTGACCGTCGTGCACCCGCTGCTCATCCGGCCTGGCGATAGGGTGGGGCAGTTTCACTTCCACATCGCTTATGGCGAGGTTGAGCTGTACCGCGGGAGCTATGGGAAGGGCGAGGGACCGAAGGCTGTGTACGAGGGAGCTATCGCGGATAAGGAAGGTGCAAAGTGATTGGCATCAACGTCTTTATCGAAGGTCCTAACGGCTCTGGCAAGTCTATGCTTGCTGACTACGTGAAAAATCTGCTCAAGTACGATCAGCTCAACCTTGGGCACCGCGACGGCGATCAGTTTGTGCGCTACCTGTCGGAGTACGGTCGGCAGCGGACTGTCTTCTGTCGCGCGCACTGGTCGGAAATGGTCTATTCAGAGTTGTTCAAGAGACCTCGACCATTTACTGACAGCGAGCACTTGACTCTCGACAGTGCAGCTTGTTTGCGTGGCGTGACGGTGCTCTGTTTGCCGGTGACTGCTGACGTGCTTCGTGAGCGCTATGCGGACCGTCAGAAGCTCGAAGGCATGGCACAAGTCACGGTTGAGAAGTATGAGCAACTCGGGCGTGAGTGGGAGCTATGGCAAATCTGTCTTGAGAGTGGATATTGCCGTGCGCCCGCCGACGTGATTTACACCTCCGTTGATCACGCGGACTTCCTAAACACTGCTCAGAAGATCGCCACTCTCGTCAAGCAGCGGGAGGACTCCCTTGCCCGGCGCTGACATTCCCAACTTGCCACGTTCCGCGGTGGGCCATGTACAGCCGGCGACGCGCATCTATTTCGAGGGCTGTGAAGGCTCGGGGAAGACCAGTCTGGCGCGCAAAGTCTCTGCACAATATGGCCTACCGTTTCTCACTGAGGTGGCCAGCGCTGTGCTCTACGAGTTCCAGCAGCGCGTCGGTGAGCGTGCGTCTAGCTTCGAGAAAATAAGGGCCGACGCTGATCTCTCTTCAGAGGTCCAAGCGCGTGTGCTGCAGCGTCAGCTAGACGAAGAGAGAGCGATGCCACCGCCGGCAGTCTACGATCGCACTCTGTCTTGTCTGGCCTACGCGCGACTGTACGCTGACAACTTCGCCAAGCTGCTCGGGAAGGTGCCTGCAGAGTATCTTGAGAACCTGCGCAAGTCGGTGGTGTTTCTTGTGCGTCCGCAGCGCGCTCTTTTAGGAGTGGGTGACGGCGTGCGGGCTGTCGTCGCTTGGGAGAATCAGGTCAGGATAGACGAGACGATCGGGACTCTGTTGCAGATGTGGGATGTGAAGTACGTCCCCGTTGAGATGTTAGGAGCTGCGGAGCGCCACGCTTTCGTTGACTGGTGCCTTGAAGCGAGGGGGTTTAGACGTGTCAAGTAAGCAGCTAGCTTTGCCGGCGACAGAGCAGTTTCCTGTCATGTCGCGCATTCTGAAAGATGCCGGTATGAATGCAGAGCGATTTGCACCATCCGCCGACGACAGTAGCAACGAGGAACGCCCTCAAGGCAAGCTCTCTCCCATGATGACCAGCGCCTCTACAGAGTACCTGACTCCGCCGCGGATTCTGGACTTGGTTGAGAAGGTGGGGCCAATCGACCTGGACCCTTGCGGGCACCCGATGGCAGAGGCGACGAAGCGGGCGCGTAATGGTAGCTTCATCCTTAATATCGCAGCACCCAGCCGACCTGAAAAAGGGGAGCGCTGGATTAATTGCGACGGGTTGACTCAAGATTGGGTACGCTATGTTCATTCGGAACTCAATCCGCGTCGCGGCCTAGCCTTTATAAACCCTCCCTATGGCCGCGCCCTCAAAGCGTGGGCAGAAAAGTGCGCCACTTCCATGTGCCTTCAGATCGTGCTCGTCCCTGCACGCACCGACACAGCTTGGTGGGGCCGTCTCAATCCTGTGGCATGGTGCGCGGTCAAGGGCCGGCTGCACTTCCACGGCCCAGATGGGCAGCCGATAAAAGACGCTGCACCGTTCCCTAGCGCGGTCTGTCTACTGCACCCTGAAGGCGATCAGCTCGCGCGCTTCGTTGCCACGTTCTCGACGGTGG
>CALKUN010000019.1 GCA_937996675.1 uncultured Candidatus Saccharibacteria bacterium | reverse complement strand
GAGAGCTTGCGTGCTGCCGTAAACATCGCCGCTTCCCAAACATTGCCCTCGTTGAGCTCACCATCACCCATAGCTACGTAGACACGGTTTTTCTTGCCATTGGCCCGAAGCGCAAGGGCAATGCCAGCGGCTTGGCTCAATCCAGAACCGAGTGGACCCGAAGTACTCTCCATGCCAGGAAGTCGAGTTCGTTCCGGGTGCCCCTGGAGTCGGCTCCCAAACTTACGCAATGTCAGCAGCTCTTCCTTTGGAAAGTATCCAGCTTCGGCCATGGTGGCGTACCGTACCGGCACGATGTGTCCATTACTCAGGATCAGTCGATCTCGCTCTGGCCAATCAGGATTCTTCGGATCGTTCTTCATTACCTCAAAGTAGAGAGCCGTAAATATATCCGCCATACCGAGCGGACCAGCCGAGTGGCCAGAGCCAGCCGCGAGAAGCATCTTAATGATGTCTTGACGAACTGAGTTCGCCTTGAGTTCGAGGTCTTTCACTGAATGCTGCATTTGCTCTTATTATAGAGCTTATGCTCAATACTGGGTAGTAGGGCGATAGTAAATGAATCGTCGTCCCAAATATGACTTCTGGGACGACGAGATTAATCAGCTGAGATGAGGGCTTTCCGGGTTGGCCAAAAGATCGGATCCCGAAAGCGGCTCGAGGGGAGGCTGACGTTTCCGTCGCGACTTGTCCACACTCGGCCGTGTAGGAACGGCAGATATATAGAGAGAGAAGAGATATACGCAGACGAACCCACCGATAGCCAATACGACAATCATTGGAATATCCCAAAATGCCCTCGGCTCCACGAGCTGCGCGTTATTCCCGCCCGGTACGTAATACACGCGCACGCGGTGGCCCAATTCGGTATCCCAGCGCAGAGAATCTCTCACGACATACGACACTCCACCTACCCTGTAGGTAATTGTCATCGGTGAGAGTTCGGGAGTAACAGTACCGGCTACCCCGCTCTTTGCTGTAACCGTTCCCGTTACTGACTCCCACCGCGCCAAGCTCTGCTGCTCATTACTACGGTAGTGCAGCCCCACACCCACGCAAAGGAGAATAGGGCCTCCGTACACAACAGCGCAGATTAATACTGTCAAAAGGGTTTGCCTAGACTTCGAGTCCTTTATACGAGCCAGCCTCCCCAACCAGATCATCAGAGCCTGAAACCACCGCCCGGGGAGCCAGAACCGACTCTTGGCCGACGGCTTACGAAGGCCAAGAAATTCAGAGAAAGATATTCCTTCTTCTGCCATATCGCTCTTTTCTTAGAGGTTCAAAACTATTCCAAGTATACGCTTGGTATCAAATATCGGTCTATTGAAAAGCTTCGATGAGTTCGTGATAGCGAGTCAGAAGGCTCTCACCTGAGAACAAGTATGTATTGGTATAGACGACATCAAAGCCAGCTTTGCCGATCTTCTTAGCAGTCTCAGCGTTGACGCCACCATCGAGGCTGATCTCGAGGGAATCTTTGAGCTCGCGCAGCTCTGCGACCTTTGAGAACACCTTGGTCTGCAGCTTGCCCCCTGGAGGTCCAGCCGGATAAGCCATCACGAGGACATGACTGACGCGCCCGAGAAGAGGAGCAATATCAGAGACAGGCGTGTCTGGGTTGATAGCTAGACCAGCTCGGATGCCATTGTCAGCAATACGATCGATTGCGGCCGACACCGTCTCACCGGATTCGTACTGCACGATAATTGTATAAGGACGTAGCTTGATGCAGTTGCCTATGTGCTCCATCGGACGCGCTACCATGAGATGAATATCGAGCTTGAGTCCTGATGGCGGCACAACATCAACCGGCATAACCGTCTTGATATCAGCAAACTCACCATCTACGACATCCATCTGCATGCGGTCGGTCAATTGGCGGATTTGGTTAACGCGCTGACGAAAGCCAGCTGCGTCCTTCTCTTCTACGGCTGGGACGACTTTTGTCATGCTACTTTCCTTCCAATTCAGTAATTTCTTCTATTCGGCGCGCGTGGCGTTCGGCTCCTGAGAAAGCCGTGGTGCAAAAAGTTCGGGTGATAGCGATCAATGAGTCAGTATCTTCAAAGCGAGCTGGCAAGGCTACAACATTTGCATCATTATCTTGGCGTGTCTCACGAGCTACCGCTTCATCCCAAACAACCGAGGCGCGGATTCCATCGATTTTGTTAGCCGCAATTGCCATCCCCTCACCAGACCCACAAACAAGTACTCCCACGGAGCCTGGTTCGAGGACGACAGCTTGCGACACGCTCTCGGCATACGGCACGAAATCATCTCCGGGCTTCAATTCCAGCGCACTCAAGTCCTGCATCATAAGCTCACCCTCCAGTGCACTTACGATGGCTTGTTTTGCAGCATAACCAGCATGATCAGCGGCAATATAGACTCGAGTCGGAGTAAATTCGGCTGCCATAAGTACATTATACAGAGTTCTCGGCAGTCATACTGCTTCGCGCCTCATGTATTGTCATTTTACTCAGAGAATGTATGATATAGCACAGCTTTGCACCTACCTCGACCCGAAAGATTACCCATGACTTACCTTCAGGTTATCGGCCTTGCCGTAAGCTTCTTCCTGGGAGGCTGTGTCGTCTACCCCTTCGTCACCATCCTTTTCCAGGACCTTCTGCGCTTACGTTTCATGCCTATCACAATGGAGCTTGTCGCTCTCTCCATCATTTCCGCACTGAGTTATTTGGCTTGGTATATAGAAATCGACGATCTCCCCGTCCACGTTTACCTCCTCCTCGCAGCATCCGCCGCACTTGGATCACTGTCGGTCATGGCTTATATGTGGCCGCTCCGGGATAGTCGATAGTGTCCTAGTCCGCAAGTACCCCGCCTAGCTAGACGGGGTACTCTACCTTTTACTCAGCAGAACTAACCCTTCAGTTTTTTACCAACAAGCGCTACCAGCTCGACGAGTCGGTTGGAGTAGCCCCATTCGTTGTCATACCAAGCCACAACCTTGACCATGTTGCCACCAACGACGTTGGTCAGTTTACTGTCCACAATGGAGCTATGTGGGTCGCCGATAAAGTCACGGCTGACGAGCTCTTCTTCGGTATAGCTGAGTACGCCGTGGAACCGGTCAGACTTCGATGCCTTCTTGAGGACAGCATTCACTTCTTCGATCGTCGTGTCCTTTTTGGTGAGGAAGGTAAAGTCGGCAAGCGACACGACTGGGGTAGGAACGCGGATTGAGAGACCCTGGAAGACACCCTCAAGAGCTGGCAATGCTTTCGCAGCAGCTATCGTTGCTCCAGTAGAGGTTGGCACAATATTCTCGGCCGCATTACGAGCTTCTCGGAGGTCCTTTGACGGTGCATCCTGGAGAGCTTGGCTAGCTGTGTAGCTATGAATAGTAGTCATCATGGCCTTCTGGATCCCGAACTCACGCTCGATGATCGCAGCAACCGGAGTAATAGAGTTGGTTGTACAGCTCGCGTTTGAGAATACATCGACTTTTTCGATATCGAGCTGCTTGTCATTCACGCTAATGACGTGAGTAGCGACAGAAGTGTCATCACCCTTGGCAGGAGCTGAGATAACTACTTTCTTCGCACCCGCCTTGATGTGCAGAGCGGCGTCTTCACCCTTCACAAACCGTCCAGTCGACTCAATAACTACATCAATATCGAGTCGTTTCCATGGTAGTGCAGCTGGGTCCTTCTCTGCCGTCACTTCGATCTTGGTGCCATCCACAATGATGTGCTTCTCATCAAAGCTCACGTCCTTGTGGTAGAGACCGTAGTTGCTGTCATGCTTGAGCAGGTGAGCCAAGGTCTTGGTGTCGGTCAGGTCGTTGATAGCGATCACCTTGGTATCTGGGCGAGCAAAGGCCAGCTTGAAGGCGTTTCGGCCGATGCGACCAAATCCGTTAATAGCTACACGTGTCATGGGATGAATTCCTCTTTAGTAGTATGAAGCGCTTATGCTTCTATTGTACGTGGGTTCGGACATCGGCTCAAGGGGTCATAGAGACGAGCAAAAAGCTTTGAAAAGAGCATTCACATTAGCGAACCAAAGGTGTAATATACGTACTAATCCGTTCATCCCCGAGCGGGTTCAGAGACCCAGGAGCACCCATGACAGCAACCATGACCCGACCGCCGGAAGCACCGCCGCGAACGAGGCTGCTCGGCGATACGAGGCGCCCGCTGGCGTCCGCAACCACCTCCGAGACCATCGCTGCGGTCGATCCCGTCATCGTCGAAGCACCCGCCGCTCCGACCCGTTCCGAGATCATCAAGCGGACGATCGCCGTGACCCGGTGTGCACAGCGCCAGTCCGAGGTCTTCTACCTCATGCTGACCGAGACGGCGAAGCGACCCATCGGCGCGAAGTACCACATCTCCAAGGTGAACCTCGACGTCATGCACGACGCCGTCATGGTGGTCGCCCTTCCGGACGACACCGACGCCGAGCCGGGCTCGCTCCACGACGACATCAACCGCCACCTCAGCGACATCGTCGGCAGGCCGGTCAAGCTGGTGCACTCCACGGCACCCGTCGGTCAGGCAACGCACTGCACGGTTCACCTCGAACTCGCGCTGAACACCACCGACTAGCGCCACCACCGACGCCAACGGGGTGTCCGATCACAAGATTGGACACCCCGAAGTTATTTTACTAAGTACTACGCCTTTGCCGGCATCTTGGTGTGGGGCTGACAGACTCCGTCCTTGCAATCAGCACCTTCGGCAAACTGCCTCAATATTTCTTTGTCTTGTGCTCCACAGAGAGCTTGGTTAGTCTGAGTATTCACGAAGCTCGGCACTCCAGCAAAGCCACCGCAAGCTTCACCAATAATGCCGCTATATTCAGCCATCTTCTCAGCGTTCTTCGGGTCATTCCAGGTCTCAAGCTTGGTGAACTCACCGCCCAGCTCCTTCTCGAGCTCCTCCACGATAGGCTTCATCGTGATGCAGTGTGGACAGGTCTCACCATAAAACTCAATAATGTGATCGTAGGTCTGAGCCATAAACGGTACCCTCCTGAAATATTATTGCTGTACGAGCGCGTCGATTTGCTTGAGTAGCTCTTCCCCACCGCCGGTAGTATCAAAAGCTACACCATTAATGAAGAAGCTCGGGGTGCCCTTGAGGCTAATACTCGTACCGAGTGCTTTGTCGCGTTCGATCCCAGCCTTGCCGGCCTCGCCATCGTAATCCTTTTTGAACTGGTCAACATTGAGACCGATCGCACTAGCGTAGCTGACAAACTTATCTTTTGGATTAGCTTGTTCGCCCCATTCATCCTGAGTCTCATAGAGCTTGTCATGCATTTCCCAGAACTTACCTTGGTTGGCGGCGGCTTCCGAGGCATAGGCGGCTACCAATGCATTTTTGTGCGGCGTTGGTGCCAGCGGGAAGTGCTTGAAGACGACTTGTACTTGATCGCTATACTTCTCACGGATAGTTTTTAGAGTTGGCTCGTAGAGTTTACAGGCCGGACATTGCAGGTCGGCGAATTCAGTCAGAACTACCTTAGGATTATTGGTCTGCCCAAAGATCTGCCCTTCCTTGAGGCCAGTTTTCTGAGCGTCAGTCATCTCTGCAGCTGGTGAGGCTGAATCTTGTGGCTTGGCGTCATTGCTTTCACTGCCAGCTGCTCGAACAGCCAAGATTATGAGCGCAACGATCGCGATACCAAACAGTACGGGAATAAGCCATTTTTTCATACATATATGATATCAGGAATTCTATCTGGTGCGCAATTGAGTCAACAAAAAAGCACCCTGAGGGGCGCTTTAACAAGTGAGCGAGTCAGCCTAACCGAGCTTAACTTTGCTCTCGACAAACGTTTCAACTTTACGAGACTTCTTGTCGTACTTCTTCGCCGTCATCTTATCCGGCATAAGAGTTGGGTTCTTACGAGTGTAATACAAAGTACCCGTCTCCGGGTTCTTCAGTACGATAATCTGTCTTGCTGCTTTTTTTGCCATAACGGTTTCCTATGTTATCAGATTGTATCTGGTTCGTCTAGCCCTAAGCCCGACTTGCTAGCATAGATGCCATCTGATAGACTACGACCGTTTACATTCGTATCTACTACCGGGAGCACTATGCCTACCCTCATCAATGAGATCACCGTCGATGGAACGGCGGGATCTGGTACCTCCAGCTTCACCGAGGCGCTCGCCGCCAAGCTGAACGAGCTCCAGAACAGCAGATGGTCCTACCTCAGCTCCGGCTCGATCTATCGCGCGCTGGCGTGGTACATGATCGAGAAATGTGGCTGCAAGCTCACCGACGAGGACATGCCAAGCCTTCTCACCGAGACGCTGGTCAAGATCGCCGAGGCCGCGATCATCAATCAGTTCACCGACGGCTGTGTCGCGATGATCAACGACCACCTCGTCACTTCGGAGGAACTGGCGCTGATGGGCGATCAAGCCAAGATCGTGGCTGCCCTCCCGGGTATCCGCGAAGTCGTGCGCCGGATTCAGCGCTCCTACGTCAAGGCGTACGGGCCCTGCATCATCGAAGGCCGCGACATCGGCACGGTGGTGTTCCCGAACGCCCCCATCAAGATCTGGATGGATGCCGCACTCGAGACACGGGCAGGCCGTCGAAGCCAGAAGGAGGGGCGCATTGTCACCCCCGAGGAGCTGGCCGAACGCGATGCCGCCGACTACGACCGCGAGGACTGCCCCATGCGGCAACCCGACGATGCCATCGTGCTCGACTCAACATTCACCACCGTCGACGAGCTGATCGAGTTGATCTTGCTGGAAGACGCCTTCCAGGATCTCCTCGTCCCTGCCTGAAACTGTCAGGCCCCACGGTCTGGGCGCTACGTGCGCTCAGACCGATTTTTTATTACGTCCGAAACAAGCTTCACAATATCTGCCGGCCGATGTCGCAAGTCGTCGTGATTCCCCTGCAATACGGTCGTGCGAGTCCGAGGCAATATGCCAAAAGCTTGTTTGATCTCCATGTCCGTCCATATATCGCCTTTATAGAAAACCAGCTCTACTTGCCTATTTTTATCTTGGTTCAGCCAATCAGTCAGCTCTCCCAATAGATCGATTTCACGCACCGCTCGGCGATGTCGCAACGTGCTGCGTACCGAAGCCAGAAATCTCAACGTCTGGACGACACTTTGATGGGAAGCTTTGTCTTTATGCCGAGCTCGTGCCCGACGCGCTAGCTCGAGATTTGTAAACCGCCCGAGGCTATGCCAGGGTGGTGCGATCAAAAACAAACGATCTGCCTGGATCTTTGACCAATACTGATAGCAACCGCCACTATGTGCCACGATATCCTCGTATGTCCGTCTCGCCGAGAGCGTGCGGCTATACTGAGTCTCAATACCTCGCTCATCAAACTCACCTACTGCGGCATTCATCTGGCGCTTGCCTTCACCCCACCCTGGGACAATAGTCAGAGTCATCTATATATCAAGCGTTACGCTGACAGGACAGTGGTCAGATCCAAGCACATCAGGATGAATATTGGCATCAACTACTTTGCTCTTGATACCCTTTGAGGCCAGCCAGTAGTCGATACGCCAGCCAGTATTGTTGGCTCGAGCATTCCCAAAGTGTGACCACCAGGTATAGAATCCATTGCCCTCCTTGAACATACGAAGCGTGTCTGTAAAATCCGCAGCGACGAAGTTGTCAAAGCCCTCTCGCTCTTCGTAGGTGAAGCCTTTTTTGCCAATATTTGGCTTCGGTCGGGCTAGGTCGTCTTCGGAGTGGGCAACGTTCAGATCACCACAAAATAGCACTGGTTTCGTTTTCTCAAGCTCCTGACAATGCGCCAGAAAAGCTGGATCCCAGTGGTCGTGGCGCAGCGGAATACGAGACAGGTCATCCTTGGAGTTTGGTGTGTACACCGTCACCACGAAGAATTCCTTGAACTCCGCCGTCATCACGCGTCCTTCGGTTTCTGAGTCGCCATAGCTATCGAGGAGCTTGTACTTTTTGGCAATCGTTGGGTTGATGCCGTGATGCACTGAGATCGGCTCTTCCTTACTCATGATGAGTGTCCCGGAGTAACCCTTCTTTTCGGCCGAGTTCCAGTAGATGTGATAGCCCGGCACCTCGAGCTCTACCTGATCAGGCTGAGCCTTTGTTTCCTGCAGGCACAACACGTCCGGCTGATGTTCTTCGACAAAAGCCAAGAAAGTTTCTTTGCGCAGGACGGCACGTATGCCATTCACGTTCCACGAGTAGAGTTTGAGTTGAGTCATGCCTGTAAGTATAGCAAAAATGTCCTTCTGATAATTCAGAAGGACATGTAGTCAGGTGCTCAATGCTAACAAACGCTCCTTGTCACTGCGCATCTCGCCCCAGTAGTTCACTCGGTGCGTCGAGATAAGAATGTCGCGCATGCGATGCACCAGACCTTGATTCCCCCCAGTCAGAACGAAATGATGCTCTCCCATCCGTCGAACATGAAATGTATTGTCCCTGATACCCGAATACGACAAGTGATGGCGAATAGCCTCGACAGTGTCAGACATGCGCTCTGCCGTGATGGCATGCGGACGTCCAACAATCTCCAGCTCAAAGCAGTGGTCTTGCATGGTGTTCTCCCCTTTTAATAGGTACAAAAAAGCGCCTCGGCTGTTCGCGAGGCGCTTGTAGATAAGTTCTATGAAACGATTATTTGTCGTCAGTCCGAACTCGAACAGGCACCTTGCGAGGTGCAAGGACGCTAGTAATGACGAGAATGATCTGACGGATTTGTTCCATGTGGATTACGATACGCCCCTCATAAGCGGGATGCAAGTCCCCATGCTTGCAGATCTTTGACTGAGTGGGCGATACTAAGGGACATACTCTTGTCGTCGAACAAAGGCATCTACCATGACAGAGCCAGAAGTACCCGTTGAACCTTCACCAGATGGCGTGATCACTGCCCTGTTCGCGCATCCTCACCACACCACAACACCTGTATCAGAGGATAAGCTCATCTTCGAAGTCGGACACGGCATTCAGGGAGACAGACACTCAGGTGCTCGCCACTCAGATGTGCGCGAGAAGACGCTCACGAAACTTGGCCTGCGCAACGGATCACTCATTGCCAATCTGCGCCACTTTTCCGCTATCAGTACTGAGGAGCTTGTCGAGATATCGCGGATCATGCTCGGCAACGACTCTCTTCCCCCACTCCCCCTCGAGCCCAACATTGTGATCACCGGCATCGATCAACTCTCAAGCCTGCCGGTTGGCACTCTCCTCAGCTTTGGCCCCAAACGCTCTGCGATTCTGGCGGTATGGGGCGAGAACGAACCCTGCCCAGTACCTCATGAGAACATCAAGGCTGCCTTTCCAGACGCCACTGGAGCTTTCGCCTCGATTGCTCGGCACCGACGAGGCGTCGTTGGGTTTGTCTATTGCGGCGGACCGATCAAGGTCGGGGATCCCGTCTACGTTCACCCCAGAGCGGCTCGGTAAT
>CALKUN010000018.1 GCA_937996675.1 uncultured Candidatus Saccharibacteria bacterium | reverse complement strand
CGGCGGGAGCGAAGGCACCTGCGTCTCCCGCGAAGTAGGCGGCGAACTGGTAGGCGGTCTCGTAGACGCACTCTAGGATCCGGTGCTCGGCGCTGCGCTCGGTGCCGTCCGGCATCAGACCAGCCTCGTCAGGCGTCACGCCTTCCAGGGCGCTGTATACGCGGTCGCGGATCGCCGCGAACAGGGAGCCGTCGAGACGCGCGGCGCGCGGGGCGATCCCCGCCGTCGTCATGCTGTCGGGACCGACCGGGGCGCGGTTCTCCTCGGCGCTGTGACGGGCGCCCGCGCTGTCGTCGCCGGACACCTCGCGCTTGCGAGACGGGTCGCTCCAGCCCTCGCCGCCCTCGCCCGAGCGGCCAGACCTGCTGGTCCCCGTGTCTGCGTCGTCCTCGACCGAGGAGCCGTCGCGACGGACGCCGCGTTTACCCTGGAGCTCGGCGAGCAGCTTCAGCTGCTCCTCGCGAGTCTTCGGGATGCGCTTACCACCCGGCCCGCCCGATGTGGCGACGAAGAAACCGCCGTCGCGGACCTGCTTGAGCGAAAGCCCCTCCTCGCCGCGCGCTCCCGCGTCCACTGCCTGCTGAACCTCGGGCTCCAGGTCGAGCAGCCGCATGTAGAGCTGCACCGAGTTGGAGTCGAGGTTATCGTGCTTGGCGACAAAGCGGACGGGTAGGCCCTGACCGTAGGGTCCGCCGTGAGCGATACGATTGGCGTACTGCTCGTCCGTCTCGCCCTCCTGCTTCGCGGGCGCAGGGGCGGCGCACAGCGACTGGAACTGATATGCCTTCTTCGTCGGCGGAGTCGCCACCTGCGCCCCCTTAAGCCCGAGGCTAGCGAGCTGCGTCGCGTAGTGCGCGGGGTCGCGATCTTCGGGCTCGAACGCCACCCAGGCGACGTATGGGATCGGGCGGGGTGGGCTACTCGCCCAGTCGATCATGCTGGTGTAGCTCGGCGGCGACAGACCCGGCTCGGCCGCGTCTCCGATCTTCCCGCCGACGTAGAGCGGCAGCGAGATCGGCTCGGCCCACTCCCAGCCGACGTCACCGCGCTTGAAGCGAGCTGCGGCCTCGCTGCGGGTCTTGACCTTGAGGACCTCGGGCTTGCCCGCTGCGTCGGCGTCCTTACCTGCGATCTCCACCGCGAGGTCGACGAGCTGACGCAGGCGACGGTTGATCGCCTCGATTGCGCCGGGGTTCGCCTCGCCGCGTTCGGTGCTGTCGCCGCCGCGCTGGCGACCATCGGTGATGAACGGCTCCAGTCCGCGGCCCTTGTCCCACACGACGCCGCAGAGCGGCTGCCGGCTGTGTGTAACGCACAGGATCGGGCTGGCGTGACCGAAGACGCGGCGCTCGACTGCGGGAGAACGATTCGCCAGCAGCATAAAGCAGAGAATCTCCGAGGTCGGTAGGTCGGCGCGTCCGTCGTCACCGGGGCTGTTCGGCGAGCGGTAGACCGCCAGGTCGGACGGGTGATAGAAGGAGTAGCTGCGGAAGTACGCGCGGCGCTCCTCGGGAGTGTGGGCGGGCTTGCCCTGGATGGGGTCGAACTGGGGTAGGGTCATCTGGGGATCTCCTGTGCTATTCGGTACTATTGGTGCTGTTCGTATCTGTGAGTGCGTAACGGTTAGCTCTCAGCGTGTAGGGTGGCAGAGTCGGACGATCTCAGCGTCTACCGCTGCGTCGTGGCTATCGAGCGTCGGGACTGCTGGAGCCGGTGCAGCCCAGGCGAATCCGAGCTGACGGTTGCGGATCGCGATCTCCTCGGAGACTACGCCGTAGAGCGCCGTGAGAGTGGGCGCTACTGCGCGGGGCTGGTTCTTCGTGTCACCGACTAGCACTACGCGCTTGGCGCCGCAGCGCGCGAGAGCCATCGCAAAGCGATCGTCAGCGTCGATGAACACCACGTCATAGGTGGAGGGATCGACGAAGCGGGTAGCCAGCCGAAACTCATAGTCGCCGAGCACGGACGCTTGATTCTCGCCGACGGCGTCGATCGTGAAACCGCAGACCTCAGACAGCGCGAGCATGCGGTCTTGCAGTCGGAGGTCTGCCGCGATGTCGCGGCGTTTCGTCGCTGCCATCCACGCTGTATCGGCGTCAGCCGCGCGTGCAGCGTCACCCTCGTCCAGCGCGTCCTGTATCTGCGACCGGAGATCCCCGACGAGGTCGTCGAAGTGCTCGTACACCTTGCGCGGCGTCTCCAGCTTTGGCATGACGCACAGGACGCGGAAGCCAGACGGTAGCGCAAGCTGCTCTGCGGGAGGCAGCCCGAGCGAGGCGAGGAACGGCGCGGAGCGTATAGCGTCGCTGTGCTCGGCGATCAGTGCCTGGTCGTAGACGGCACTGAGCGGTCTGGAGACGTAGCTGCGAGCGGCCAGCGTTCGCTTTGCTGGCGCCTTCTTGATCACAGTCACAGTTGAGGTCGCGGTAGATGCTTTGCGCTTTGCCATGATCTGAGACTACTCGACCTTGTTACTGGTGTCAAGCGGTGCGATCTTCTCTAGATAGGCTCGCGCCATCCTGGCCAGCTCTCCCCCGTCGCGCTCGGCGAGCAGGTAGGTGTAGCGACTGACCCGAAAGTGAGCGGCTACGTCGGACTGCCGCAGCCCCCGACTCTTGCGCAGCGAGGCGAGATCGCCGCTCCTCTCGAGAGCCTTCTGCCACTCGGCGTCACTCTCGTAGATCCGCCTAGCGTCGATGCCTCGACCCTGCGCCCACTCGACGACCGCCGCGAGCTGCGACTCAGACGGCGCTTTCAGCCCCCGCGACCAACGGGACCACGTCATGCGATTGGGCACCAGGCATGCGTCTACGATGGCGCGGCTGAGCCCTCGCTGCTGGAGGAGCTGGACGAGCTGCGGGAAACGACCGAGGGCGAGGGTGAGCTGGTCGGGGGTCAAGAGATCTCCTGTGCCAGCTTTCGTGCTTCTGTGGCAGCTCTTGCTAGGCAATCACAGAGATCTTCACAATGGCTGTCACACAACTTTAGACAGCAATAGTCAGCAGCTTCTGCACGACCCCAAAAGGCTTTTTCGCAGTCGCGTTTAGCACACAGAGCAGGGCTCAACCCAAAAATCAACAACTTGAACAACTTCCAGATCAGTAGCAACATCACTCCCACCTGAACCTAAAGGTGACACGATCGAGCAGCGGGTCAAGCCCCGTCGTATTCTCCGTCGCTGCCACGCCAGAGCATACGCGGTCGTACTCCGCCAGCAGCCGCTCGGTCTCTACCTGCCCGCCCCAGCTCTGCCCCAGTTCTGCCTCCGTAGACCTGAGCCGAGCCCCGAGCCTCGCGGCCTCGGCATCCACCGCCTGCGCCTCGGCCTCCAGCGCCGACCGCGACAGCCGCTGCCCTAGACTAGACACTGGGCGCGACGCCTGGAAACCGATCCCCGCCACTGACAGACCCGTGCCATCCGGCATAGCACCCGCTGGATAGGCCGAGAGCGCCGACGCACCGTCTACAGTCTCCAGCCACAGGCCGAAGCCGCGCCAGACTCCGATCCACACGGCGCCCGACCTGCCCGCGCGATGCTGCCACAGCGCGCGCACGATCGCGTCGGCCTCCTGCATGCTCTCCACATCTCCGGCCTGCAACTCGCCCACCGATCGAACCAGACTCAGCTCCGGCCCCTTCGACACGAGTCCCGCCCACTCTCGCAGACGCTCGGCCTGTGCCCCGAGTCTCGCGATCCTCGCGGGCAGACCCTCCGCTACCCGACGCAGCACGGCGCGGCCCGATCGCCACGACTGCCAGCGCCTCTCCATCGCGCCGAGCTCCGTCTCCAGCCGTATCTTCTCGACCACGCGGGCGTCGCCGAGCGCCACAGCCTTAGCCATGCCGAGATCGGAAGAGCAC
>CALKUN010000017.1 GCA_937996675.1 uncultured Candidatus Saccharibacteria bacterium | reverse complement strand
CGGAGCACCACCCTTGGCAGCTAACCGCATCACGAACTACATCGCCAAGCTCATGCCGAGCTGGCTGGACTTCCGCTTGCTCAAGGCCCTCACCGAGCAGGCCGACGCCTGGGTTGACGACGCGCTCAACGCTGTGCGACAAGCTTACATCGAGACTCAAGATGGCCCGCTGCTCGACCTCTCGGCGCGCAACAGTGGCGACCGCCGGCTGCAGTACCGTTTCCCGACGCCTGAGAGCGACGACCAGCTACGCGCCTACCTGCGCACCCGGTGGACACGACACCTGGAGGCCGGTACTCTGGACGCTCTAGACTATCAGGTGAAGCGCTGGGGCTTCCCTAAGTACACCTGGGTAGATGAGCTCTCCCTACGCGCTGCGGGCTACACGGGGGCGTTTGGGAACGATGCAGACGGCCTGGTAGGGGGCCTGCCTGGTCCCGGCTCAGGGTTCTTCGCTATCATCCTTCACCCGCCTCACTACTTCTCTCTGCCCGAAAAGTGGGACGTGACTACTAAGAAGTGGGACGATGAGGAATTTTGGTGGGACCTCGGGCCTATCTACGGCTACGCTGGTGTTGCGCCCTCAACGGTGCTCAACGACTTCGCGGCGCTAATCGGCGACTGGCGGCAGTCTGGCGCGTCGCTCCGCCACGTCGTGATCGATTTTGCCGGGGATTGTGTAGTGGACAACTCAACGGTGGACGGCTACGCGGGCACTAATTACGTCGTTTGGCCTCATTGGGAGCGAACAGAGGTGGCGGGTTCGCGACTGTATAACCTGAGCTGGAAGGTTCCCTAGTCGAACGGTGGGCCATGTGTGGCGGGGCGTGTGCAGTGTCGGTTGCTAGTTCCCTTTGATTGCGAAGGGATAGCAGAGAGTGCATTGCGGGTTATTGCACGGCTCAAACCGATTCGCTTCAGCGTGAGCCGTCGCTGTGGACATGCGCAGGGCTAGCTCTGCGACGGTGAGTGTTGCGCCACCTTGAATAGTGACCATGCGGTCACGCTTTGCAGAGTTCATGCTCATCCTGCAGTACCGTTGCCCTGCCCGTGACCGCCGCCGTTGGGCACCAAGTCAACGAACTTCAGCTTCGCGCCACCGTACGCTGTCGAGCGCGCCAGGATCTCGTTTAATCCCTTCGAGAGGGTGAGCAACTCGCTCTGAGGCGCTAGCTCGCGCAGCCTCGCCAACAGCGGGCGGTGGTCCTCAATCACGCGCCGCGCCCTCACTTGCACACCTCAGCAGCCTGATTGCAGAACTCCAAGGCGAGTGCCCGGCTCACTCTCGCCTTGGTGGTGAATGTGTAGGCGCTACCGACCGCGGCCAGGCTCGCTACGATCGTGAGCATCGCGCCGAAAGCTAGGTATTTCAGGTCCCGCAGACGGCTGGCTCGTCGCGCCGAAATGGAGAGAGCAGAGACGGCGGATATCGGTGCCTCGACCGGACCAGAGCAGAGATTGCGAAGGCTCTCGGAGACTGCCGCTGGTAGCGCCACTGTGGCGTCAACATCTGTGCTCGGTAGCTGTACGGGCTCGAAGTTGACGCCACAGTGTGAGAAGGGCTCACACTCAGCCACGGCTGCGGAGTTGAGCTGCTGAGCCTCGACGAGTGACAGATAGTGAGTCTCGCGGTTGAGACTGTTGACCACGGGCTTGGAAGCCTGGTAGTGGGTGATGGTGCGCTGGCTGGGTAGGTCATCGGCGAGCGGGGGTTTAGCATGCTGGTCAAACATGGCCCACCGTCGCAGTCTTAAGTTGAATGTTCATGATCGCCTCCTACCAATTAGACTAGCACAAGGATGGACGAGTGCAAGCGATCGGCGCGGTGCAAAGCGTTCTGCATGCGCACAGCTAGCAAGAAACTAAAAAAAATCAAGATTGACCTCAACCGTACATTGTTGCAACCTTGCTTTCAGGAGGTCCTACATGCGTCATAACTTCAAAATCACTGCTTTCATTCTTCTTGTCACCGTCGGTCTAGGGTGCGTTCAATCGAACTATCGACCAAGCGATCAATCAGGCGATCAACCTGATCTGTCAGGAATGTCTACAATGATCAGTCCAGCCTCACCGGCAGTCTACCCTGCAACCCTGACTGAACCTACCGCGGGCGACGGTGTTTTGTCCGCGCAACTCCGGGTAAATAACGGGCAGGCGCTCTTGAACGCAGTAGAGGCCGCGAGACTCGGCTTGTATGGCGGTGGTATCCGGCGGCGCGTGAAGTGTACCGACAACACGCACATTTATATACAGCCCCTCGGCAGTGTGCATGTCACGGTGGCCAGTGTCTGGACCACCAAAGCTCACACCACGATGACGACCTTCGATCCCACCGCTGCCGGCGCGCTGGCTGCTTCCACTCGCTATTGGGTCTATGCCTCGCTGGTTGCTGGCGTCGTGACCTTCACGCGGGCCACCGATGCGGTCGGCCCCCCGGATGACGGTTTACGCTACAAAGCGTCGAGCACCGACTATGAGCTGGTTAGCACGTTCATCACGAATGCTGCTGGCAACATCGTCACTTACACGCAGTCAGACAATCGCTATACCTACACCGATCGCACGTCTAGCGGCGCGGTGGACGGCAATTGTGTGCTCTACGAGGGCACTGACGATAGCGGTATCAGCGTCGCCTATGGCTATGCTGTGCCCACGCAAGCCGCGGAAGTCACACTTCTCGGCTTTTTCGTGACGAGCGCTGCTACCTTCAATAAAACTGATGTTGCTGTGCTCGGCATATCCAATTTCTGCATGCGAATCGTGAGCAGCACATCGACTTACGCTACCAATCTCGATTCGTGCTCGATCCCTTACGCTGACGGTGGGCAGTTTTACTACAAAGTCAGTGACCTTGCCACTGACAAGTTGACTGTGAACGTCACTGGTTTCACCCTCTAGTCTTTCACGCACTCCCAATATTCCTTGCACCTCCCTCGCCGAGTGCTAGCCTGATCAATGGGTCGGCGGGCGCTGTGTGAAGCAAGCGATTCCCCTCCTAGTCGTGAGCCGCGGTAGCCTGCCGACCCTCCCCTTGACTAGGAGCAACCATGAATCCGAACGCCCCAAACAACGACTTTCTCGACATGCTCTACGAAGAACAGACTGAGCGAGTAGCTGGTTGTTTCGTCGCTGACGATCGGCAGCAGCCCGAGGTCTCTGTCCACCTCCGAGGCTGGCGACACCGCGATGCCGACGCTAGGCGCGTCTGGCTTTTTGTCCAGGTGCGCGTGAGCGGGCGACTGGCGCACGAACTGGAGCTGAGCAAGGCCGACGCTGCGCCCGTGTCGCTCAACCTGCTACTCCGCAACTACCTCTGCGCCGCACCGTCGGACGAGCGCATCGGTAACGAGCAGACCGAGTGGCTGTGTCGAGCTGTGACTGAGCGCCTGGCCGGTGCGATAAGCAAAATGGATGCACGCCCGTGGCCGGTCAAGGAGCTGCCCAAAGCCTAGCCGTCGCCCCGTCTTGCAAACGTCTGCAAAGCGACTTGCATCACACCGCCCGCGCTCGCTCCCGCCCGCGCTCGCTCCCGCTCGTTACCCCGCCCTGATCCGTCCGGCATGCTCAGTCAAGAACCTACTACTGTCACCACAACTACATCCGTCAGCGCTGCTCGTGACATAGCAGATTGGGCGATCAAATCTGCTGGGACTCAACCGAGTTTTTACCCGTTGCTGCTTGTCGCCGTGCTGCTCTGCGTCATCGGTGGCTTTGGCTTGCTCGTGTGGCGCATCAAACCGCTCGTACAAGAGTGGATCGCAGCCTGGCGCGCTGAGCAGGCGCTTAATCGGGCGCACGCCGACGAGCGTTTGAAGGCGATCAGGGAGGACGCGCAGGGCGACAACGCTGCGCAGCGAGAGCTTGCCAAGGTGCAGCAGCAAGCGATCGTAGAGCGCATCGGCGAGCGGGTAGACCGGGTGAGCGGGGCTGTCGAGAAACTGACTGACCGTACTGAGCGCCACGGGGCGGTGCTCGCCAGCATCGCGGCCAAGATTGGCGCTACCGTGCTCGCGCTAGCGATTTTGCTGACGGCCAGCGCCTCGGTAGGATACGTCGCCGTTCTGAAGCTGGCGGCGATGCCTACCACCGTAGCGGCAGCGTGCTCGCCCGCCTGTAACAAGGGCTTCTACTGCTGCGCTGACAGGGACCACCCTAACAAATGTTGCGAAGAGAACAAGGGCACGGCCAAGCCCACACCTCAACCAAGCGGCGACAAGGCGACGGCCAGTACCAGCGTGCCACACAGTGGAATCGCGTTTGTCAGCTTGGCCGCGCACGCTGATAGGTGCTGCAACCGCAGCGAGGAGGTGTGCCTGTGAGCCGGTTATCAGCACGCTTAATCAGCGCCGGGCTGCTGCTGTTCGTTGTGGGCTGCCCTGCGAAGCTTGCACAGCAACAAAGCCTCGCCGATCGCGTCCACCGCGCTACCGTCGCTTGCGTGGCCCTCCCTGCGATCGTGGCGAACAAGCCTAACCCGGCAAAGGCTAAGCTCTGCGCCGATGCTCTGCTGTGCCAATCAAGCGCCCAGAGCGCTGTTGAGGCGGTGCAGCGAGCGCAGGCCGCGGTAGCCGGCGGCAGCACGGACGTTGCCGC
>CALKUN010000016.1 GCA_937996675.1 uncultured Candidatus Saccharibacteria bacterium | reverse complement strand
ATCCGAGAGACCGGCTGCTGTCGTAATTGCCTGGCCGCCAAATCGATCACGGATAGTGTCCAATGCCGCTGCCAAACGTCGTGCAGCTACTGGCGTCTCGTCAAGCCAGCGCTGCTGACCACCCGCTACCAGATCAAAAGTTACGATTGTGGCTCGCTTCACTGGCTGATATCTGGCCTGTAGTGGTGCTATGAGTTGGTCGATATAGTCTCTCATCTCAGCCTGCGTCGAGAATGGCAATACATGACGAAGCGTCTTACCCCAGCCTGAACGATCGACAAAGTTGAGATACACGCTCATTCCCCGCGCCTCTTTGTCGAGACGCCTCAACCGGAAACCAACCTTCATGCTCATCTTAATCAATATTGTCCGAAGATCATCAATTGTTTCAGCCGGCTTTGGCATGAGTGTCGTTTGATGCCCAACAGATTTGCGATTGGACGAATCAAGCTTGGCGGCATGTGCATCGACCTCAAAACCCCTGAGTCGTAAGTACCACTTTGTCCCATTTACTCCAAAGAACTTGCGAAGAGCTGGCTCCGAAGCCTGGTACAACAGGCTGGTTGAGTAAAGTCCCTTCGAGTGGAGCTGCCTACTCATTCGCCTCGCAATACCCGTGCAGGCACTCAGCTTGAGCTCGCTATAGAAGTCACCTCGGTCCGTTTGAGACATCGCTCGAATCCCATCTGGCTTGCAGGAGGAGCCTACCATCTTGGCCTGCCATCCATTCGCAGCTATCCCGATTGAAGCGGTAAGCGCCACACCGAGACGCTCTCGCATCTCCTGCTTGATATGCAGCGCCAAAGCCTCGGTCGCCTCTCGAGTCCGCATGTATGAAGGGACCTCCATATACATCTCATCTATCCCCCGCACTTCAACTCGACAAGGCGTCGCCTCAAGTATCTCGATAAGCGTGACATGGATCGCTCGGTAGTACACCGCCGAATCAGGCACAAAGGTCATATCTGGAGCTAGGAGACGGGCCTCTCGTACACGCATGCCTGTTTTGACCCCATATCGCTTGGCTTCTCGAGAACACGCTACGACACACCCTCCCTCGCCTACAAAAGGACATACCCCTACGGGCTTACCACGAAGCTCGGGGCGCCTCTGCTGCTCAGCTGAAGCAAAGAAGCTGTCCATATCGATATACATCACCGAATAATCCTCTGGCTGGTGCGGCAACATTGCTTCAAACATATCCCCTCCTTCCCTCTTGGCTGATTTCTAACCTTATTATACGAACATACTACGTACATATCCACAGCTCGAGGTGGATAAAGTCCTACTTATCCACAGTTTTGGAATGTTTTCCCCTTGTGCTTACTACCAGCTATATGACAATATATAGACATGATTTGCATGAAATGCAGATCACCCCACAGTGAGGTGGTAAATACGCGCTCGACACGAGGTGGTAGCCAGATATGGCGCAGACGTCGATGTGCGAATTGTGGCAAGGTTACTACAACCTACGAGCGGCTGGATTTATCCTTTATCCAGGTAGCATCTGATTCTCAGACACTACCCTACAGCCGCTCGTTTCTCTTTGCCTCCCTTCTCCGAGCCGTACCAGAAGGTACACTTGAGGTCAGCCAGATAGATAATCTCGTCGATACACTCGAACAGAAAATCCTGGCTCGCGGAGAAGATACTGTCTCAACAGAGGTGATCCGCCATCTATCACTCGAAACGCTCAAGCCGATTAGCATGAATGCCTTCATGAACTATCTGGCTGCCCATCTGCAAATGCAGAATAAGTCAGACCTCAAGGCTGCACTCAAGGGATATTGAGCCGATTACGCAAGAAGAGACACTAAAAAACCACCCATCAGGTGGTTTTTTAGTGTCTTGTGAGAGAAGTTACTTTGCTTCGGGAGTGGCTGCTTTGTCAGCCTCTTCACCTTCTGCAGGAGCTTCTTCAGCGCCTTCGGCGACCGCATCAACGATCTCTGCATCAAGCTCAGCCATCTCTTCGTCAGAACGAGGTGCTTCGATCTTACAAACCATCTCATGCTCATCTGTCATGACGGTAACGTTAGCCGGGATAACCAGATCGCTAACCGAGAGATGGGCATCAAACTCTTCAAGTCCAGTGATATCAACTTCGATTGCCTGTGGCAAGTTGGCTGGCAATGCTTCGACTTCGATCTCTTCCAATACCTGGATGAGTGATCCACCGAGGTTGTAAACACCTGGAGCATCTCCTACGAGCTTAAGGGGGACTTCGGTACGAATAGTCTCATTCATGTTCACCTGGTGGAAGTCGATGTGTCGGGGGCTACCAAGGTGATCGTTCTGCACTTCTGTAATCAGGACGTGCAATGGCTTGTGCTCATCAACTGAGAGCTCAACCAAGGCTGAGGATCCAGCCCTGTGAAAGATCTTCAAGAACTCTAGTTGGTTGACCTTTACCATCTGGCTATCAAAGCCCTTGCCATACACAATAGCCGGGATTTGACCGGCGGCGCGGAGGGCTTTTACTTGTTTCTTCTGCTCAGTGCGGGCGGTAGCCTGCAGAGCGAAATCTGTTGTACTCATTACGTGGATTCGTTCCTATTTAGTCAGTTCAATATTAAAG
>CALKUN010000015.1 GCA_937996675.1 uncultured Candidatus Saccharibacteria bacterium | reverse complement strand
GTAGACTATGACACCAACCAAACACTCCGCCAAAAGCATGGCGTCACCATACAGACCACACTGGTGCGGGTAGACGACTCTGGCAATCTCCTCAAGAAATATAGCGCTTACAATACTCCGACCCTTGAGTCACTTAAGGCGAACGTGCTCTAGATGCCCCTCTTGCTCATTACATTTCTAGCCGGCATCCTTACCGCTCTTGCCCCATGCGTTTTGCCTATTATCCCGGCGGTCATTGGCGGCTCGATCAGTGGAAACGACCATAAGAAACCATATATTGTGACGGCATCACTTTTCGTCTCGATCATCGTCTTTACACTTATTCTCAAAGGCAGCACATTACTCATCATGGTACCCGACTCGTTTTGGCGGTACCTATCCGGTGGTATTATTATTTTCTTTGGCTTAACGCTCGTTGCACCTCTCTTGTGGGATAAGCTCACCGGAAGATTCCATATTTACGAGCGGTCGAATAGATCTCTCGGGGGCGCCTTTAAGAAAGGTGGTATCGGCGGGGCTATCCTGATAGGACTAGCACTCGGCCCAGTCTTCACGAGCTGTAGCCCGGTATATTTATTCGTACTGACGGCCGTGCTGCCAGGTCACTTCGCGGAAGGGCTCCTGTATATCACCTCGTACGCCCTTGGACTCAGCCTGGTGCTGCTGACGGTTGGCATATTTGGTCAGAAAATTATTGTGAGGTTTCAGTGGGCGTCAAATCCCTATGGGTGGTTCAAACGCACTATTGGGGTGCTACTAGTCCTGGCTGGACTACTCATACTCACCGGCTTTGATCGAGTCATTCAGCAATATGTCATCGAACATGGATTCCTGGATATCACTCGCATCGAACAGATGCTTCTAAAATGATTACTTTTGATCATTGAAGATCTCTAGCCGCCTAGCTTCTGCTAGGCTACGCGATACCCCTTCACATCCTTTATGCTTAGCCAAAGCTTTTATGCTTTGCTGTATACTATGACAAGTGAAAAAAATACAAAAAAATACAAAATTAGGACCAATTTTAGCCTGCGCTACAGCCTTTACGATATGGGGACTAAATACTCCATTGATAGAGAAAAGCCTGGCGTTATTTCCCCTATTCTCGCTCATCTTTTTAAAGTTCTTAGTTGGTGCGATTGTTTTCTTATTCCTGGCACGCAAGAACTGGAAAAAAGTACCTTCTCGGTTATGGATGAGAATTACAGTTGCTACGCTTTTTGGCTATGGCCTAAACGCCGCTCTCTTCTATAAAGGTGTCATGCTAACGGGTGGCTTGAATGCTTCGCTCATATACCTGCTTGCACCCCTGATGCTGTACTTCTGCTCGATTAAGTTTCTCAAGGAGCGTTACAACCACAAGCTATTGTTTAGTGTGGTTGCCGGCTTTGCAGGCACAATTTTAATTGTTAGTACACCACTTTTGGTCGGGCAGAGCGGAACCCGCGGTAGCTTACTGGGGAACATTTTGATTATTTTGGCGGTGGTAACGGATGTTATTGGAACCATCCTCATCAAGCCCGTGCTGAAGAAGGTTCCAACCCTGCAAATTTCGGCCATTAGGTCGGCCATTGGCGCAATTATGCTTGCACCATTTATTGTGCATGAGCTTCCGAGTATCGCTCATATACAGATGAGCACTCTTGGTGCTTTTGCCCTTGGATACAATCTCTTATTTGCAAGTGTCATCGCCATGTATCTCTATCATTGGGGACTTGCCAGAATCAAAGGGGAACAAATAAGCCCCCTTCAATACCTGGATCCAACTGTTGGCGCTATTGCCTCGATGATTATCT
>CALKUN010000014.1 GCA_937996675.1 uncultured Candidatus Saccharibacteria bacterium | reverse complement strand
GCACCCTAACAGGGCTCGAACCTATGACAGATGAAATAGTATGGTGGGTGTAGCTCAGTTGGTTAGAGCGCTGGTTTGTGGTACCAGAGGTCGGGGGTTCGAGACCCCTCACTCACCCCATTTATTGACTTTTTGCTTATTTTGTGCTAATATAGCTTCTATTCCGATCTTCTGAACCTCCTAGGAGCCATCATGCCCACCATTATCATGCACTGTCAGCCCGACTGGATGCCCACGGGTACGAATCGCAAAAGACTGTCCGATCGACCCTTGACAACTTTTCTCATGGCCACATGGCTCACTGAAAAGTTGGCCGGAATCATCAATGTTGTCGATCTGCGCATGGGTGAAGACACCGCACTCTCTTCGACCACTGTCTGGGCGGATTTCGTTCCGATGTCCGGACTGGCGATCAATGCGGCAGAAGTACTCATGGTGATCCATCCGCCCGAGATTGAAGGTACCGATGAAGAACGTGGAGAGCGACGACGTCGACTCACCACTGCGATCAAGGACTTCCTCTCAGGTGCACTTCTGGAAAACTGTGACCATCTCATCGTTCCTCAACTGGAAATCGAAGTGATCCCCCAACACAGCAGCGGATACGGTCTCAAACCAAATGTTACCGAGGCATACCGCTGGTGA
This sequence comes from uncultured Candidatus Saccharibacteria bacterium, assembly GCA_937996675.1. GTDB lineage: Bacteria > Patescibacteriota > Saccharimonadia > CAILAD01 > CALKUN01. Next base: position 11,247 of record CALKUN010000014.1, on the reverse strand, counting down.
CCATCCGCCCCCGCGGGCTCATCTTTCGCTCACAGCGACTGAAGAGCCCAAGGGGGCTCTTTCATTTACGTAGCGAGTTCGATACCGTCTACGATACAACCCTATATATTGACTTTTTGCTTATTTTATGCTATTTTATACCACAAGTTCTTGCCAATGCTAGGCACCAGGCTTGCCTGGTTCCCTCCCAATGGAAGGATAGTGGTACCTTGTCTACTCAACGCATTACCGGAGCAAAAGCGTTTGTCTGGCAGTTTGTGCAGGCCTGTCTGCGCGACCCCTCAATCCCCCGAGAGTTCAGGGGGATGATGATGCACAGCACCATGACCATGGGCGACAACGAATGCCTCGCGGTTGCCCAGGTGCTGGTCCACATTCATGGCGCGAGATGCAACGTATCGGCCAGCCTCCAGCTTGAAAGGCCCACCCGAAACGAACCCTGGCTGCATGGAAAGTGCGACCTACATATGATGGACGACCCGGAAAGGGTTTGCGCTTCACAGGCAGGGTTGAGGACCATCAGCTCAAGGTTGAGCTTACGGGTCATCCAGATCTGGCTCAGCCGGAGTACCAGTACGCACATCCGGGCCCTGGTCCACATCAGCACGACTAACAAAATCGTTCGCCCCCGCGGGCTCTCATCGCTACCAAGCGAATGAAGAGCCCAAGGGGGCTTCTTCATGCTTATAATCATCAGTTCGCAACTTGACCTCTAGCCCATTCCATATATTGACTTTTTACTAAAAAAATGCTAGTATATAGCTTTCAAGTCTGGGCCCCTCCAGATACGCACCCGAAGGAGCTACATGGTAGACCACATCGTTGTCTGCGCAAATCCGCAGATGCATCCAAGTACCCCCGGCCAGTTCCACGTCGGCGCCATCACGCTGACGCTCGACCCGATGACGCTCGCCAAGCTGGCGGTTGATGCTGCCCTCGATCTCCTGGCAATCTGCGAGGAGATCGAGCCACAGATCACCTCGGCGTGGCCCGACGTCACCAGCGACAGGTTCAGCCACTTCATCGAGGTTCAGCCCGCAGCGTTCGAACCGCTTCGATACGCACACTCGAGAGCTTCGTTCCTCTTCACCCTCGTGGAGGCAGATGTCGCGCTCGGTGGTCGCAAGTTGCTGGCGTTCCTCGGTGAGCCCTACGGCACGGCCTTCACGGCTGGGCAAGACGTAGGTGGCACGCTCGTCACCAACGCCCTGAGTGCCTACCAACGCATTCAAGTCGAGATGCTGCGTCTGCAGCGTGAGGAGAAAGGCCAGAACTGGGGCTCGGCCTCACCCGATCCCAGCTGGGACGAACACAACGAGGCGTTCCTGTGCTCTGGACGCCAGCTCGAGGCAAACGCCTCCTAGCATCCCTTCATTGCCCCCGCGGGCTCATCTTTCGCCGTACAGCGACTGAAGAGCCCAAGGGGGCTTCTTCATATCTCAATAACATTGACTTTTTACTTGAAATATTCTACTATATTGGCCTTGAGTTCGAAAAATTCCGCACCTAGAATTGGAGCTACCATGGAGAACAAGACTCTCCCCATAACGGCCTACCTCACCGGCCCCGCCGACGTCATCAATGAAGTACTTGAGCTCCTCAGCATCGACAGTTCTGGGCAGATCAAGGGCAACCAGCTTCTCGGTCGCCTCATCCAGAGAGGCAAGGTCCGTGTCCACCACCCCACCGTGACCGATCCACACAACGCGTTCACGTTGCTGTGTGACTCCGACCAGTGGGTAACGGCCGAGCTGCTCGGTGAGTACGCAAAGTCTCACGGCAGCGACGTTCACACTGCTGGACGGATCATCGGGGCGCTCCGTTCGACGATCGAATCAGCCCAGCATGGCGTCCGCTACAACCTCGACACACTCCCCACTCCTCTGCGAGATGGCCTCAACAAGGTCAAGTTCAGGTGCACCGAAGTACCTTGGAAGGTCGACATCCATGCACCCGATTTGGCAAGAGTGATGGCGACACATGCCGACAGCCTCATGGTGCACACCAATGGCTTCGGCGTGATCAGCTACGACCTCCTACGTGGATACATGATCGATGTGTGTCACCTGGAGTGGGTCTTCAACCCGACCCGCTCAACCGGCACAGGAGGTGGCGATAGCGCAGGTGGCTCCGCCTAGCGCCAGCCAACCCAGAGACTCAACGGCCTTGCGCCGTGAGTCTCTTTTTCTTATTGAATAGCCCAAGGGGGCTTCTTCATTCTAATTACGAGGAGGCAGCAGGGGCAGGTGCCGGAGCCGGTGTAATCGGCACGGGCGTAGGGGTTGAGGTAGGCTTCGGGGTTGGAGTCGGGGTGGCCGTTACGGTCGGAGGTGCGACCGTTGGGGTGGGAGTGAGTATTGGTGATGGTGTCTGCGTCAGCCTGACCGTTGGCGTCGGTGTGAGGCAGTTCGCCCCCATTCCCTGCGGCTTACAAGCCAGTGCAGAATCTAGCACCATAACCTTATCCAGCTGCACTCCGGGACTCACCGCAAAGATCTGTAGTGAATGCTTACCTGCGATGAGGTTTGTCCAAGCTGGCGGTATGATTGCACCAGACACCCACTGCCAATCAGTGTTTGCCGAATCGGCCACTAGGTCAGTACACGATGGATTTGTATCTACGGCTACCCGAATAGTACCGAGCCCAGCGCCTTTCTTCACTCGCGCCCAGACTTGATATGTACCACCTCCTAGAGATATGTCGGAGAATTTCACTGAGCTCACACCATTCATCTCTGCACCACATTGAGGCGTTGGTCGGGCTGCTGCAAAAGTGCTTCCTGTATCCTGCGTCCACGTCCCTTGCCACACTGCCTGAACGACATTCGGATAGTTTGTTGGGATGGCAAACTTCCATGCCCCATAGTAGTTATTTTCTGAGAAGCGGATGTTTTGAGACCGAGAGATGGCGTTTTGGATTGAGGTGCCGGCGTAAGGGCCGATACCATCAGTGCTCGCATTAATCGCATTGCGACCACAATTCGTACCGTTTGTGGCTGTCGGTGCGCACCAACCTGAGCTGGCTGTTGGAGTCATCTCAAATGTATTGCGGTACACTCGGACGTTTTCTGTGCGCCAACGACAGATGGAGGCATTAGCCGTGAGCGCAGTGAGGTTCGTCGTGGAGCACTGGCCCGATTTGTCAGTCACCATCGGCGGGCAGTCGGCTGTGTCATTCTTATTGCACTGCCGTGACGCATTTTCCCACAGGTTCACACCATTCCAGTTGTCTACGATGTAGTTACCGGTGATAAGAATCTCTGGCGTAAAGGCGCCACCAAGAAGCGCTTGGGCCTGAGCATTTCCGCCTGCCTCTGAGATGTAGATAGCAGCCTCCGGGAATGAGCCTCGCTGAGCCCCGCCGGGAACATAGTTGCCCTTTAGATAATTATTACGAATGATTGTACTGTACGAAATCTCGACAAATATACCTTGGCGCAGATTGTCTTTGACCACATTTCCCTCGATGAGGGTATCGATATTATTAGTATCCGACCAAATGCCCGAACCTTTGTTGGAGCTCACATTATTATTGCGTACCGTGACCCGTCGACTATCCCAGATCTTGATACCACTCGTGCAGCCCGTACACGCCCCAGCGGCGGCTTCGAGGTCAGCGCGATTATTGCCCCTGATCTCATTTCCTTCTATCAATACATCGGTAGCAGGAACTGAGCCTTTTGCGACCGACACACCGTTCTGTTCATTGTTCTCGATGCAGTTGTTGCGAACTTTGCTACCGCTCGGTGCGTACACGCCAACACCACCGTTATAGCTGATGCGGTTGGCTTCGATCGTCCAGTTCTTGGCTTGTGAGGTATTGATCGGACTCACATTTACCATCGGAATGCTACGCCCGTTGGATGCGCCAAAGTTTTTGATGGTGAGGTTTTTGATGGTTACACCCGCGTATCCACCATCAAAAGCGATACTCTTGCCATCACTTCGGTTGGCCTTGAATTGCCCATCCAGCACAGCGCCTGGCGCGCCGATGTACACATTATTCGTGCCTGTAATAATTGGCGCAGCTATCGTATGCGTGCCTGCCTTTAGATAGTAGGTCGCATTATCACGTCGTGGCTGGGCAGAAAGATCTGTACCGGGGTTAATGATGATCGCGCCCATAGGCGCTGCAGTAGGACCTGCGAGCAGAGCCTCATTGGCACATGTCTCAAAGCTCGCTGGGGCCGGCCAGGCTGATGACGTGCCTTGGCTTAATGTCACGGCGTTCCCACCCGAAGCGTTCGTGTCGGCAACGGTGACTGCAGCAGCACTAGAAGTCGCTTTCTCTGCTTCGAGCACGACTCTCTCACCAGTGGATGCACGAGAGAATAAGACGAAGAATACCCCTAGAGTAATGAGTAATATCGCAGCTACAGCGACCTGTCGTGGACTAAAGTGAGGGGGTATCACGTACGAGCTACGTGCGGTAGTTGGTCTTGTTTTCTTTTTGGGTGTGCTCAACTTGGACTATACCTTGTTTAGCTTAAGTATTATCAGTATCGCTCTTCCTGTCAATACAAGCCGTTACGGATACGCACACAAAGACACTCCCATCATGCGATGGGAGTGTCTTTGTGTGCGCTATTGGAGAGAATACTAAGCGACGGCAAACTGGCTGTTGTAGAGGTTGGCGTAGAAACCATCCTTGGCCAAGAGCTCAGTGTGCGTACCGTGCTCGACGATGTTACCGTCCTTCATTACGAGGATAAGGTCGGCGTTACGGATAGTCGATAGGCGGTGAGCAATCACGAAGCTCGTGCGACCCTTCATAAGACGATCCATAGCCTTCTGGATCAATGTCTCGGTGCGAGTGTCGACAGAGCTGGTAGCCTCGTCGAGGATCAGCATCGGTGGATCGGCAAGCATGGCGCGAGCGATCGTGATGAGCTGGCGTTCGCCGGCGGAGATATTGTCTGCTTCTTCGTTGAGCACCGTTTGGTAGCCATCAGGGAGTGCGCGAATGAAGTGATCGGCGTGCGCTTCAACTGCCGCAGCGCGGACTTCTTTCTCAGTCGCGTTCGGCTTACCGTAGGCGATGTTTTCCATGAGGGTACCGTTGAAGAGCCAGGTATCCTGAAGAACCATGCCAAACATACGGCGGAGTTCGGCACGCTTCATGTCACGGACATCCACGCCATCAATCTTGATCGAGCCAGAATTCACGTCGTAGAAGCGCATGAGGAGATTGACCATGGTGGTCTTCCCTGCCCCGGTCGGTCCGACGATGGCGATGCGCTTGCCGGCTTCGGCGGTGGCGGTGAAGTCCTTGATGATCATCTTGTCTTTGTCGTAGCCAAACTTCACATTTTCAAACTTCACTTCGCCCTGCACTGCGCCAAGCTTCTTGCTCTCCGCGATCTCCGCAATCTCTTCTTTCTCGTCGAGGAACTCGAAGACACGTTCGGCCGCAGCCGTGGTGGATTGCATAACATTGGCAGCGTTAGCAACCTGCGTAATCGGCTGAGTGAACTGGTTCATGTACTGTATAAATGCTTGGATATCACCGATACTGATGCGTCCGTTGACAGCTAGCCAGCCGCCGAGGACAGCGACCCCAACATAACCAAGGTTAGTTACAAAGGCCATGATTGGCATGAGGAGACCGGAGAGGAACTGCGACTTCCAAGCACCTTCAAAGAGCTGATCATTGATCTTACGGAACTTCGCGACTGAGCGCTGCTGTCCATTGAAGACTTTCATCACAAGGTGTCCAGAGAACATTTCTTCGACATGCCCATTGATCTCACCGAGCTGCACTTGCTGCTGGGTGAAGAACTTTTGGGAGAGCTTTACGACGAAGGTAATGAGCCCGATACTAACCGGCAAGATGAGGAGCGCGAGCAGGGTGAGCTGCCAGCTGATCGTCAGCATGATAGCCAGGATTCCGATGAGCATCGTGATCGCAGACACGATCTGTGTCAGGCTTTGGTTGAGGTTTTGGCTGACCGTATCGACGTCATTTGTCACACGGCTCAGCACTTCTCCATAGGTACGCTTGTCAAAGTATCCGAGCGGCAACTTGTTGATCTTGGTCGACAAATCACGGCGCAGGCCATAGGTCACCTGCTGCGTCACGTCGGTCATGAGCCAGCTCTGAATGAAGTTGAAGAGTGCACTGATGAGGTAGAGGCCGATGAGGATCAAACAAATCCGAGCGATATACGTGTAGTCGATACCAGGTCGCGGACCGGAGAAGTTGAGCTCTTCGATATCCTCTCGTTGAGCATCAGTCATGCTTTTCTTCACATTATCCGGGAGCTTTTCGAGAACCGTCTTACCAGTGAGTGTTGGCGGGACTTTACCCTGCGGGAACTGCGAAGTGACACGGTCATAGATCTGGCCCGCCTGGTAGTCTTCGACAATCTTGGTCGTAACATTACCGAGGATCTTCGGACTCACGATCGCAAAGATTGTACTCGCGATGGCGAAGAGAATGACGAGCACCAGCTTAATGCGATACGGCTTGAGGTAGTCAAGGAGCGTATTGAGGGTAGCTTTGAAGTTCTTTGGCTTTTCGGGAGCCGGTCCGCCGCCCATCATTGGTCCACCACCACCTGGTCGTCCCATAGGAGCTGCGGCTGGCTTTGGAGTCTTGTCAGCGTCTTTCATAGCGTTGCTCCTTTCTGGACTTGAGTGGTTTTGTCGAGCTCGGTGGCAGATAGCTGCGAGTTGGCGATTTCCTGGTAGACCTTGGACGATTTCATAAGTTCCTGGTGCGTACCCTGTCCGACTATCTTGCCTTCGTCGAGCACGATAATCTTGTCGGCGTCGAGGACAGTACTAATGCGCTGCGCCACAATGATGACAGTCTTGCCCTTGGTCTCTTCCTTGAGTGCCTTGCGCAAGAGCGCATCGGTCTTAAAGTCCAGCGCAGAGAAGCTATCATCGAAGATGTAGATGTCCGGCTTGCGGACGACGGCACGAGCAATACAGAGACGCTGCTTTTGTCCGCCAGAGACATTCTTACCGCCCTGCGAGATCGGCGAGTCGTACTGCTTGTCGAGCTTGGCTATGAAGTCTTCGGCCTGGGCGACTTTGGCAGCGTGCTTGATTTGCGCCAGGGTAGCCTTTGGTGCACCGTAGGCGATGTTGGATCGCACTGTTCCGGAGAAGAGCATACCTTTTTGGGGGACGAAGCCGATCTTCTGGTAGACCTCTTCCATCGGGAGATTGCGTACATTCACGCCGTCGACCATGACTTCACCGGCCGTCGCATCGTAGAAGCGCGGGATGAGATTGATGACGGTCGACTTACCACTACCTGTACCACCGACGATGGCTGTGGTCTGCCCAGACTCGGCCGAGAATGAAACACCCTTGAGTACGGCTTCTTCGGCACCATCGTAATTAAACGTGACATCTTTAAATTCGACTCGACCGCCGTTGTCCTTGGCGCCGAGTTTCACTGGCTCGTCTGGGTCGGTGATAATTGGATCAGTCGCCAATACATCGGCGATACGGTTCACTGAGACAGACGCGCGCGGCACCATGATGAACACGATGGAGAGCATCAGGAAGCCGGTGATGGCCTGAATGGCGTACTGCATAAAGGCGAAGAGATCACCGATCTGGAGTGAACCACCACCTATCTTGTACGCACCGACCCAGACGATCGCAACACTAGCCAGACTCATAATGAGCATCATGGATGGTTGGAGGATTACCATGAGTCGGTTGACGACGAGGTTCACACGAGTCAGCTCAACGTTTGTGTCATCAAACTTCTTGTTTTCTTTGTCCTGTCGATTGAAGGCGCGCACGACACGCAGGCCAGTCAGAATCTCACGACTGACGAGGTTTAGCTTGTCGACCAGCTCCTGGAGTCGTTTGAAACGTGGCAGTGCCAAGCTAAAAATCACACCGATGATCGCCATAATTCCGATCACTGAGGCGGCCATGATCCACGTCATGGATGGGGCTAGATGATAGGCCTTGATGATGGCACCCGCCCCCATGAATGGCGCCATGAGCCCCATGCGGAGGAGCATAATCGCAACCATTTGGACTTGCTGAATGTCATTGGTAGAGCGAGTAATGAGCGATGAGGTGGAGAATTTATTAAACTCAACGAGAGAGAAGCTCTCGGTCTTCACGAAGAGAGCTTCGCGGAGTCGCTTAGAGAAGCCAGTCGCAATACGCACAGCGAGGTAGCCTACACCGACCGTCAGCAGGCCACCGCCCAGAGCGACAAGCAGCATCTTGAGACCAGTGGAATAGATGATCGACATATCCCCACCGACGATCCCCTTGTTGATGATCGTCGCCATGTAGTCGGGCAAGGCAAGGTTTGCCACCGTCTGACCATAGATCAGAACGAGCAACAGGATGAATGAAAAAATATAGGGCTTGGCGTATTTAAGAATGTTTCGCACGATCGTCTCCCGGTTCATCTGGTGTTTTTATATTGTTGGCAAGCTTGGCAGTAATGTCACAAAAAGCTTGGAGCTCGTCTGTATCGAGGACATCAAACAACCCAGCAAAGTGGCCAAAGAATTCCTTGCGACGACGCATGGCACGGAGCCGTCCGCCCGGCTTGACCTTCACGACGACTTCACGCTTATCGACTTCTGAGCGGATGCGCTCGACGAAGCCAGCCTTTTCGAGGACTTCGACTTGCTGTGTCACGGCACTACTAGAGATATGCAGATGCTCGGCAATGTCCTTGATGGTCAAACTCTTACGTGAATGAAAGAGTAGTACAAGGAGCTCACCCTGCGATGAATGCATGTGAGAGTGGCGCATTTTGCGATGTATCATACCTCGCCGCAGGACGGCAAGATTCTGCATGAGCTGTTGGGTAATTTCTGATCGATCTGTAGACATACTAAGTATGTTAGCTCCTTACGCATTATGTGTCAATACGTAAGGAGCTTATTTATTCATCATTATTGACATATCAGCATATATTATGGTTTAATAAAGCTCGTTTCCGAACCCCTGCCCGAAAGGCATCATCATGCAAGATCATCGAGAAGGACAGACCCGTGATCGCAAGTCCTCCACCGTCACCCTGTTCAGCGTCCCAGACACGGGGATCTCACCCCCTGGAGACCGGAGCGAAGCGCCCTACAACAGTCCCGGTCAGGGTCTGCACTACCGCATCGTGCGACACTTCAAGAGCGGCCGGCGAGACATCGAGCTCGAGGGCACACTTCACTCGATTCGTGCACCGAAGGTCGGCATGACCATCCAGCAGCTCGACCGCCTCCGCAACTGGGTGCCGTCCGACTTCTCGTCCACGCTGGCTTGGCCAGACGATCCGGCCCAAGAAGTCTTGATCCTCGTGATCTGGCTGAACAGCGACCAGTATGAGCTTCCGCTCACCTACCTCGCCGAAGAAGTCGCTGCCTGAGCTCGCGTTCGGAGACAAGCGCCCCACCTATTCAGGTGGGGCGTGTCTCTTTTATAAATGCTTTACTAGCTAGCTCGGCGTACAAAGCCAGCTTGGAGGCGACGTGAAAAAAGACGCGGCATGAAGGTAAGAAGCTTGTTCTTCCAGCCTGGTACGACAATCGCCTTGCCGCGAACAAGGCCGCGATACCCGGCTCTTGCCACACTGTTCGCACTCCCTAGCTTCCCTTTGAAGAGCGGGCTTTTGGTAGCCTTGGCGTTGGTCGCAAAGCTCGTCTTGGTCGGCCCAGGGCACAAGGCAGTAACTGCGATATTGTCACCGCGTAGCTCTTCACCCAGCGCGACCGACCAGCTCAGTACATAGGCCTTGGTCGCATAGTACACCGCCATCATCGGACCCGGTAAGAAAGCGGCAGTCGAGGCGACATTGAGTATTCTCCCCTGCCCGCGTTCCTTCATACCTGATACAAAGTGGCTGGCCAACTCAGTCACCACGCGGATATTGAGGTCGATCATGTCGCGGTCTTTTTTCCAGTCAGATTCAGCAAACTCTCCGTACAGTCCAAAGCCAGCATTGTTCACTAGCGTATCAATATGAATATCTTCATCCTTCAAGGTCTTCACAAGCGTCCCGATCGCATCCGGCTTGGTGAGGTCGAGACAGATCGCCTCTACTCGCAGGCCATATTGATTGCTCAACGTCTTGGCAAGCTTGGTGAGGCGTGAAGAATCACGAGCTACGAGTACCAAATTATCACCATGTTCAGCAAAAACATGGGCCAGCTCCAGGCCAATGCCCGACGACGCACCGGTGATGAGTACAGTTGCTACCTTCATTGTCATGCCACTAGCATACCCTATTATTTCGACAGCTGAAGCACAGCACGATCCACTGGCTGGAAACCATTCAGTGTAGTGATCACTGTCTCTGCGGGCACTCGTTCAGCAAGCCCGACGAAGATAACGTCGCCGATGGCCGCAGAATAGATGGAGGCATTATCATTTTGACTGCCGTATGTCTGCCGATAGACTACGGTGCCATCCGTCATGACACCAACCTTCGTACATGGCCCAGCGGCACTTTTGCTATGCATTGATACCCCCTCCGAACTACAACCCCACACTATTTGATTTGACTGCTTCAGTGCTGATCCGTACTCGATTGATAGCTTGTGAGATTGCGCAGATTCATAATAAGCCTTGAGCGTGAGTCTTCCGGTCTTCCCGTCGCCCACTACCTGAAAGCTTTTGAGCGTCAGGTCCTGGACGTTTTGAGCCGGTTGATAGAGCTGGAAATCCGTAGCGGCAATACGCTTGGCGTCGGCTTCTTTGTCTTGACGAGCCTTGGCCTCAATCCTGACACGCTGTTGATATATCGACCAATAATGCGCCACAATCGGCAGAGACGAGAGAACCATGAGTATAAGAAAAATGAACGTGAGTCGGCTCCAGCCAACCTTCCAAATAGACACCACTGTCGCCACGAGGAACATTCCTACCAACATATAAGGTACAAAGGAGGCTAGGTAAACGAGCGCAAAAGGCCAGCATGTTACGCCTTCGCATATCGGACCAGCCAGGAGAGGCGTGAACACTTCTTAGCCCTGGACGAGTATTAATTTCGCGAGACTCAAGAAGACAAAGAAGCCACCCACATCGGTACACGTTGTGATGAAGATCGTTGCGCTGGTAGCTGGGTCTTTTCCAAGTGCCTTCATAATGAGCGGAATGACGGCACCGAAGAAACCAGCGATGAGGAGATTGGCAATCATGGCGATAGCCAGCACAAGCCCGAGAAGTGGATTCTTATTGAAGAGTGTGGCGGCGTATCCATTGACATCGAAGATGACGGCTTAGTGATGGTTTGCGGTACAGACGCGGCTATGGCAGAAA
>CALKUN010000013.1 GCA_937996675.1 uncultured Candidatus Saccharibacteria bacterium | reverse complement strand
CAACTTACAGCTGTATTGCGCTGTGGAGCTATTAGTACACGTCGCAGACACGCGAGACAGCAAGCTACCTTGGTCTACAAGCTGCTGATTTGCAACGCTGTACTGTTCCATATTCCCGGCAAGAGGATAACAAGGCTGGTTGGCAGTATTTCCAGCTGACGGCTTACAGGCTGTGGAGTTACCATTCCACGGCGAGAAGTCAGTTGTAGTACAAGGATCTCCGTTAGGGTTACAAGCTGGAGTGGCAATAACTGTGCGAACTGGGAATACACCTCCAGTGAGGTCAGCTGGTACGAGATTTTTATTCTTGTACCAAGTAGCCGTGAGCTCCATCAGCGCTGTACGTCCGCCCCAGCCATTCACCGTAGCAGATAGGTATGACGGAAGGTAATGATTGTCGCGCGCTTCAGAACCGTGCGCTAAGGTGGCATCTACTTTTGGATCGTTCCATTCGATCGTCATATAACGCACCGAAGCAGTATTCGGGATACCCGTACAGTTCCCAGCCGAATCACATAACCGAGCTTTTGAGATATCTACCTGAATAGCTTCGTCTTTCTCAAGGTGTCCCTCTAGTACGTTATTAAACTGAGTAACCGTTCGGCATACCCAAGCGGTGTTAGCTGCGCCACCACCGGTACTCACGGCAACTTCTTGCTTGCTGGATTTAGAGTTGCAGGTTGGCTCCGTAAAACTCGGATCATTCGACAGCTGCCTCACGGCATCCTCTACTCCAGCCTCAGCTGCATAGAGTGCACGACTCGCATTATCGGCATTAATCGACTGACGAATCTCACGAGTCGCGATAGCTGTAATGCCGACGAAGAGTACCACCAGAATAGACGATATCGCAATCGTCGTGATAAGCGCGGCAGACCCCTGCTGTCGACCCGTAAATATACTCCTAAATCGGTGAACCATAACTGGTTTCATATTACTACACTCATCTTAAAAAACAAACTTCCCTACTGTCGCGTAGTTACAACGGTCTGTAGTGTGGTTCCAGCTGAAAATTGATCCAAGATATCTGCGCTCGATGGCGGAACGCGCTTACCGCTGTATACCGACACTTGTGCACGCCAAATAGCTGGCTCAGAGGTGCCTATGCGCTTGATGACGAGACCGCGGTAATCTTTACCTGTGACAGTATCTTCATGCAGAGCGCCAGAGTCTGTCGCCGAAGCCGCTGCGCCAGCAAGCGGATTGATATTTGAAGTAGCATCGGTCCATACATCGTTATCCACAATTTGTTCGTACCCCTGCAAAGTGTCGCACCCCTGTGACATACGAACGAGAACATAATGCCCTGCCTTAGTATTCCACAAGTTAACGTAGCCACGCTGTGTAGAGTCGCTGATGATACACCAGTAGTCTCGGGCCAGAGCGCGATTCGCAATCGTGGCAGCGTCGTTATTATTAAGCACTGGATTGGGGATGGTGTTGGTATCAGTATCCTTTGAGTTGTACAAAGCAAAATGCCGCACTGTCTGCGCTGTCCGCAAGTCTCTCACTAGTGAATCCATCACACTGCGCGAGACGGTCTGCGTACGCGTCAAGCTCTGCGCTTTGCTATAGATGCCCAGAATACCCAGGAAGGCTGCCAAAGCAACAACAACTATCATGGTGTAGAAAGTAATCGAAAAAGATAGCTCAATCAAGGTGAACCCTGATCGCTTCTTTAACTTTGGCGCAATGCGTTTGATGCTCATAAATCTCCTCATTACCAGTACTCAATGCACCAGAATAAGAAGTATGTTTTGCAAACCGGAGGCGCAACCGGAATTGGCGTAGGGCTTGGTGAAGGCGAAGGACTCGGAGTAGGCGTAGGCGTTGAAATCACAATCACCGAACTTGGTAGCGGAACTGGCGTCGGCACATAAGCTACCTGAGAATTCACATTATCAGTCAAAATTGTACTCGCTTGGGCGTTACTAACGTTGCCTGTCGCATCAATCCACTCAACATGCGCTTCGATACTGAGAGCCTGCACATTGTCGTAGGTGGTCGGGAACCCTGCCTTTGGGGTATTGGTCGTCGCCCCAGTGGCAGTATCTAACTCGTAATACTGTGTAACGACGAGATATACGAAGAAATCTGTATTATCCGAGATCTTCTGAACCTCGTCGGGTTTTTTTACAGCAGGAAAACCGTTACTTGGCATGGCGGCCCCACTCGTAACAGGGTCTATCACTTTGAAAGAAGGACACTCCCCTACGGCACAAGCCTCTACATAAAATAACTTGTCCAAACGTGAGCCATTGCCTACGTCACTCAAAAAACCACCAGTGCCTGGGGAACTTGGAAGGCTTGGTGCTCCAGTCCACTTGAAAGCTGGGCTGTCACGATAAGCCTTGACCCGCTCGATAGCATCCTGAGCAATGTACTGAGCCTGGGTGCGCTGATTACCTGTCTGTGCAGTCCTCCACCCTCTCAATCCAGCGGCGTAGGAAAGGGTCACAACACTCGTGATAATCGCAAAAGCAAACAGAATCTCTACAAGAGTCATACCCGAACGCCTCACGCTCATGCGTGCCCTCATCGTCGCT
>CALKUN010000012.1 GCA_937996675.1 uncultured Candidatus Saccharibacteria bacterium | reverse complement strand
CCGCACGAGTCGTTGATGCGGTACCTCGTGTTGGGAACTATGACGCACGAGACACCCTCGGGATCCAGTCGACTCACCAGCGCCTGTATGGAGACGTGCACGTCTTCTAGCGCCGCTGCGCTGTCCACCTCGGTCTCCTTCATGAGGTCGTCCAGCACTAGCCAGTGAGCGCCGTGGCCCGTATAGCCGCCGCCTCGTCCGTAGGCGCCGAACTCCCCGCCTACGTGGTCTCCGGCCTCGTCCGTGACGATCAGCTTGAACTCAGTCTTACTGCCGGAGCTGTCAGAGACTCGCACCCCCGGAAAAACGCGAGAGTAGTCGGCTGATTTAATATAGGTGAGCACGTCGTCGCCGATGCCAGCGGCGAGTTTGGTGTTGTGGCATGCCACAATCACGTTCAGGTACGGGTTGCGTCCCATGAACCACGCCGTGGCCAGCCGTGAGACGAGGCGAGTCTTTCCGGTGCGAGGCGGAACATTGATGATCTTGCGAGCCAGTCCACCGCCCTCCACCTGTCGGACTGCTTCCTCAAGTTTGGCGGCAAGCAGTCTCGTGACCTTGCGAATTTTGAAGCGTTTGCCGAACATGAGCTGCGCGAAGGCGATCAGGCTCTCGCGAGCTCGGGCGTAGCGGGGATCCTCAGGGGGTTCGGTCGGTTTGTCGTGTTCGGTAAGGCTGGTGGCTGGGTTGTCTAGACGCTCTAGTGCTCGACGCGCAGCGTCAGTCGTGGCAGGCCAGGTGATGAGCCGTTGGATCGCCTGCTGTATCGTCTCGCCCCGGAGCTCTATGTCGTAGTCGCCCTTGAGGCTGCTGGCTAGGGTGTGGAGCTGCGTGTCGTCGAGCAAGTCGGCGACGTGTCGGCAGACCTCTGACGGGGTGCCGAGGAAGTGGATTAGAGGGTGCGCAGGTGGGGCTGCCGGAGGGGCGGACTGACTCCTGGCCTGCTGCGCCGCTCCCTGAGTGCGTACCTGATCGCTCGAACTATTGCTTGACATCGGTAACACCGAGCGTAGACTGTGATATGGAGGCAGATATACGGTGGATGGTCAGCTATCCTGAGCTTGTCAAGCTGGCGGAACGGTATACGCACAGCGGGCTGTTGGTCTGATCAACCGAGATTTGCAGGTTCAAATCCTGCGCTTGACATTTTTACCATGCCTCACGAAAGGATGGGCTGATTGATGTCTTGGGGAAAGAACCGATATGAGCGCAGACATCCGCAAGGGCTGCCGTTGTACAACACGAAGGAGGAGGCGCAGCGTGAGGCTGCCAACTGGTATGGAGCGGCATTTGAGCATCACGTTGCTCAGTATGTAGGATGGGAAGACGGCAAACAAGTGTCTAAATGGGCGGTTGAAGAGTAAATGTTCGGTGACATTTTTCAAGAGTCCATAGCTTCAATCGTTGAAGGCCTCCGCCAGTCACCAGTTCTCCCTCATAGCTCCCCCTCCCACCCACCGCGATCAGCTCCGCCAGCACGACGCGGTGACACCGCTCGGTCCCGACGCAGTCGCACACGAGCACGCTGGACTCGTCGAGTAGGTTGCGCCAGCGATCCGGGTACAGGCGCATGCTCCGCTTGAGCTCTGCCTTGTACGCTGCCTTGTACGCCTCCCAGAGTTCTAGGGGCTGGAGAGCACGCCGGGGATAGGCGTGCTGGAGCTTCTCGGACGGGCGCAGCCAGTAGAGGCCCGTGAGGGGGGAGACGTCTATGCCCCGCACGCCTTGGTACGGCGACGCGAGCTCTACACGATTCGTGTCAGACGTAGCGCGCAGCGGTAGCAGATGCGCCGCTGCCTCGCGCGATCCTGTCCACACCCTGAAGTCATCCGCCCCGCCGCTCCCGCCTTCAGAGTGCGTACCGTCACGCACTATCCCCGGCGGGGTATCCGTCTCCAGCGTGTCGCGCAGGATACCCCGCCCCGTGCGGTAGTTCCCAGTCGTGTGACGGCTGCGCGCCGCGTGCTTGCTCGCGTCCTTCGCCGCGCCAGTCCGTCGCCGGATCTCGTTCAGGACCTGAGTGCGGATCGCCAGGCGCAGGTATGCGTGGAACACGTTGCGAGCGTCGCGCGGCTTTCCCGTCCCCGAGCACTCGGCGCACTGCTCCGTCTGACCGGACATCACGTCCGACAGGCTGCCAGCCCCACGGCACGTCGGACACTTCGGAGGCCACACCTGGGCGCTGCGCATGAGCGCCTTGAGACCGACGCTCTCGGCGTCGTCCATGTCCCCGACGTAGAGCTTGCGGGGCGCGTTGTCGCGCCAGATCTTCCGCGCCTCGGCTCGGGAGAAGTCGCAGTAGTCGGCCGCGAGAGAGGAC
>CALKUN010000011.1 GCA_937996675.1 uncultured Candidatus Saccharibacteria bacterium | reverse complement strand
GAACGAGTGAATGGACGGCACGTCAGCTATACAGCGCTCAAACGGCCCGAGATTCAAGCTATCGTGTCTGCCGTCTCGCGGAATCCGTTCGTTCGAGATTTCGTCAACGATCAGCTGCGGCAGTATGCCGACACGGTCGACGGGTACATCATCTGCGAAGGACGAGATGCAGGGCACGTCATCTTCCCAAACGCCGAACGCAAGCTCTTCCTCTGGGCTCCGGCTGAAGCGCGAGCCTCACGCGGCAACGAGACAATCGCGCAAGTCGAGGCACGCGACCATTCCGACATGACCACCAAGGGCGAAGGCAACTTGCTCAGCGTGGACGAAGCCCGTTCTTTGGGCTATCGCATCATCAATGCCGCCTTGTCACCAGAAGCAGTCCTGAACGCCTGTATCGAAGCCATCACAGGTGAACTTCTCTAGTCCATCCCTCAAACCTAAGCCCCTCGCAGTTGCGAGGGGCTGGTTCTTTTTTTAGAAGCGTTTCTTAGACTTCGATAACAACCGGCAAAACGATAGGGTTTCGCTTGGTAATCTTGAAGAGATGATTAGCGATCTCGTCGCGCATACGGGTCTTCACGATGAGTGAGTTAGCCGGCAGCTGACGATCACGATTCTCAACGATGTTCTTCACAATCTGACGAGCCTTGGATACCAGCTCTTCGTTGTCCTTCATATAGATGAAGCCACGAGAGATGATATCTGGGCTGGTTGCGAGCTTACCAGTACGCTTGTCGATCGTAACGATTGTCATGAAGACTCCGTCCGACGACATAGCGAGACGGTCCTTGAGGACGATCTCCTGCACATCACCGATACCAGCACCATCGATCATGACAGTACCAGACTGGACCTTTGGACCCTCGATAATGCGCTCAGCATCAGCCACGAGGGTCTGTCCATTCTCGATCACGAAGATGTTCTCGTCAGCGATGCCTTCGGTACGAGCAATCGCCGCATTATGGAACATGTGGTGCATTTCACCGTGGATTGGGAGGTAGTACTTCGGACGAATCAGCTGAATCATTTCCTTCACTTCATCGACGTTGGCATGACCGGTCACGTGCATAATACCGAGTTCGTCGACTTCGCGGGTCATAGGCATGTAGACGTAGGCACCCCATCGATAGAGGTTGTCTACCATGCCAACGACCGACTTTTCATTACCAGGAATGATCGAGGCCGATAGAATCACAACATCGTTTGGCTTGAGCTTCACGTCTTTGTGATCGCCGCTACCCATACGCATCAGTCCTGAGAACTGCTCACCCTGAGATCCGGTCGTAATCACAACGAGCTGACTATCGTCGTACTTGCCCATATCATTAGCCTTGATAATGAGACCTGGCGGTACCTTGACGTACCCGAGCTTCGTGGCTAGCTCGAGGTTCGCGAGCATACCGCGACCAGTTACGACCAGCTTCCGCTTGGCCTTGGCGACGGCGTCGATCACGATCTGAATACGAGTGATCTGACTAGCAAACGACGCGATGATGGCACGTTTGTTGTAGTTGCGGACGAGGATTTCATCGATGGTATCGACGATCTCTCGCTCAGGATTACTTCGGCCAACGTTTTCGCAGTTGGTTGAATCACACATGAGGAGCATGACACCTTCATCACCGAGCTCCTTGAGACGAGCCTTATCGGACGGACGACCATCAAGTGGATCATCTTCAAAGCGCCAGTCACCAGTATTCAAGATGTTTCCGACTGGTGTACGAATCATGAGTGAACATGCATCAGGGATAGAGTGCGTAATACGGATGAATTCTACTGAGAATACACCGAGCTGAATCTTATCGTGCTTATCCTGATCGACAATGTGAAGCTCAGGCTTGAACGGCAAGTGGAACTCTTCGAGCTTTCGTTCGATGAACTTGATCGTAAACTGCGCAGCGTAGATTGGCGCAGGTATCTTCGGGAGAAGGAATGGGATTCCTCCAACGTGGTCTTCGTGAGCGTGAGTTATCACGATACCGCGAATCTTGTGCTTGCGCTGTTCGAGGTAGGTAATGTCTGGGATGACGAGGTCGATACCCGGCATGTCTTCACCTGGGAAGCTAAAGCCCATGTCCATGATGATGATGTCATCTTCATACTCGAGCGCCATGATGTTGCGGCCGATCGCGTTCAAACCACCGAGTGGAATAATCTTGAGCTTGCCAGCATCGGTCTTGGAGACACCAGTAACAGCCTGAGCGGTTGGCTTCGGCTGGTTGCTACCGTTAGTGTTGAAGCTCCCGGTGACAAATGTCTGCGGGCCCTTTGGCATACGCATACGCGGCGGTCGTCCGAGTGATCCACCCTTCCGGTTGCCGCCCTGGCCGTT
Organism: uncultured Candidatus Saccharibacteria bacterium; assembly: GCA_937996675.1. Taxonomy (GTDB): domain Bacteria; phylum Patescibacteriota; class Saccharimonadia; order CAILAD01; genus CALKUN01. The sequence continues at coordinate 5,832 of CALKUN010000011.1, read as the reverse complement.
TCCACGACCTTGTCCCTGGCCCTGCCCTTGCTGACGATTACCTTGGTTGCGGTTATTCTGATTTTGATTTCGACGTTGGCCCTGGCCCTGAGGTCGGTTTTGGGTACCCGAAGCTCCCTCTTTACGATCCTGTCCTGCAGGAGCTGCAGTAGGCTTTGGCTTGCTTACGTCATCTGCCGACATTGGTCGGCTGGGTATATTCTTATCCATATTGGGTATATTTCCTTTCTTTAAAAAATATTCTTCAATAAAACTTGTGTATCTGAGAGATAGAGAGTGATTTGAGAAGGGCCGGTATCTGTGAGAAATCCTTGAGAAGCGTTGCGCGCATTGACCCATTATAGAGTGCGGCTGCTGGATGATAGAGCGGCAGAAATGTCTGTGGATGCTCGACCCCTTCATATGTATATGTTCGCTTCAGAGGCTGTCCGTGCGCTTCGCTGATCTTCAGTTCAGGGAAGAATACCGACATACTATGCCGCCCTAAAAAGACAACCAGCTTCGGGCGAATGATATCAATCTGTTCCATCAGGTACGGAAGACAGTCTGTGATCTCGCTTGGTGATGGGTCGCGATTCTGAGGTGGACGGTATTTCACAATATTCGTGATGAACACATCGTCTCGCGTGAGCCCAATCGAACCAAGCATTTCTGCGAGAAACTTGCCGGAGGCGCCGATAAACGGTCTCCCCTCTCGGTCCTCTTGTGCCCCGGGGGCTTCACCCACAAACATAATATCTGCTTCTGGGTTACCCTCGCCGGGCACAGGGTTCTGCGCGTTATGACACAGTTCCGGACAGACCTCGCAAGATGCGATGCGTGCTGCGACCGAAGCCAAGGCTTGTTCATTTCGAACACGACTTGGCTTCGGTCGCATAGAGCGTCTAGCCCTGAGCCGCTTTCTTACTCAGATTGAACCGTCCTTTGTCATCCTTCTCGAGTAATTTCACCTTGATGAAATCACCTTCTTCGAGTTCATCAGAGATATTCTCGACTCGGTGATCAGCCAGCTGCGAAATGTGCACCAGGCCTTCCTTACCAGGCATAAACTCAACAAAGGCGCCGAAGTCCATGAGCTTGATGACAGTAGCATCGTAGATCTTACCGACTTCTGGCTCAGCTACGATGGACTCAATCCATTCCTTAGCCTGGGCGGCAGCTTCCGGTACGTCTGAATAGATCATGACCAGACCGGAGTCTTCGATATCTATCTGAGCACCAGTCTCACGAGTAATGCGCTGAATGGTCTCGCCGCCCTTACCGATGACTTCCTTGATCTTGTCAGGGTTAATCATGACTTTGGTAATGCGTGGAGCATATTCAGACAACTCAGTGCGAGCTTCTGGTAGGATCTCAAGGATCTTGCCCATGATGTGTGCACGACCCTCCTTAGCCTGAGCAAGAGCCGCCGACATAATCTCAAGGGTAATCCCCTTCACCTTGATGTCCATCTGAAGAGCCGTGATGCCTTCGCTGGTTCCGGCAACCTTGAAGTCCATATCACCAGCAAAGTCTTCGGCACCTTGAATGTCAGACAGAATAATGTACTGACCAGGGTTCTTTGGATCCAGCATGAGCCCCATAGCGATACCAGAGACTGGTCGCTTGATCGGGACACCCGCATCCATCAGTGCAAGAGTTGAGCCACAGACTGAAGCCATCGAGGATGAGCCGTTCGAACTCATGATCTCCGAGACGACACGAATTGCGTATGGGAAGTCCTCTTCGGCAGGAATAACTGGCTCGAGAGCACGTTCTGCCAGAGCACCATGGCCAATCTCGCGACGACCGGCTGAGCGGAGTGGCTTGGCCTCACCAGTTGAATATGGCGGAAAGTTGTAATGATGCATGTAGCGCTTGGTGCTATCCTCTTCCATCGTATCGATGAGCTGTGAGTATGACAGTGGTGCGAGGGTTGCAAGCGACAAAGCCTGAGTTGTGCCTCGAGTGAAGAGACCCGAACCGTGCGTACGCGGAAGCAATGCTACCTGACCTGAGATAGGTCGAATTTCTGTTGTCTTACGCTTGTCTGGTCGCTCCCCGTCTTCGAGGATAGCGCGACGGATTTCATTGTCGATCACTTTCATGAAGGCTGTCGTGACCACACCATGCGGGTGACGGTCCTTGTCGTCTTCCATCTCGGCTGGGAGTGGACCAAATTCAGCCAGGGCCAGTTCACGCAACTCATGAATAACATCATCGCGCTTGAGCCCATCAGAGTGACGGACATCTGATCCGAGCTTGTCCTTGAGGAAGTCAGAGATCTTATCGGCCAGCTCATCATCGGCCTTAAATAGATCGTATGGCTTTTCTACAACCTTGAGCTTGTCGGCCATCTCCTGCTGGAGCTTAATGACAGGCTGCCAGCTATCAACAGCTAGCTTGAGAGCTTCAACCATGACCTCTTCGGTCACTTCATCAGCACCAGCCTCCACCATCATGATGGCATCTTCGGTACCAGCTACAGTGAGGTTGAGCTTACTCGTAGCCTGGTCAGCAGCACTCGGGTAGACCACGAGCTTGTCATCGATCGATGCGATGCGAGCAGCTGCTACAGGACCTGCAAACGGCGCGCCTGACAGCATAAGAGCTGAGCTTGCAGCGATAATGCCGATGATATCGGGGTCAAACTCGAGATCCACTGAGAGTGGCATCACGACGACCTGGACGTTATTACGATATCCCTTCGGGAAGAGTGGTCGAATCGGTCGGTCAATAAGACGAGAGGTCAACGTAGCCTTGTCGCTCGGACGGCCTTCACGCTTCACATAGCGGCTACCAGAAATCTTACCGGCAGCATACATGCGCTCTTCATAATCGATGAGGAGCGGGAAAAAGTCGATGTCAGGCCGCGGAGGATCAACGACAGCTGATGCGAAAACAACTGTGTCTCCGTATCGGACAGTTACAGCACCACTGGCGAGGAAGGCCAGCTTGCCGGTTTCAATAGTTAGTTTGCGTCCTGCAAACTCTGTTTCAAAGGTGTGCGTTTGCCCACCAAAAGGATGGATAATATCCATATATAGTATGTCTTTCTCGTCTGATACGAGTGCGTTATGCGACGGAGGCAGATGCCAGAGAGCAAATGGTCATAGCTATGATCAGTTCTTCTCTTTCATCTGTGTCATCCGTGACTCGAATGTATCTAGACGGGTTATTGTTGGTTCTTGAGGTACGGGTAAAGTATGGCAGATCTAGGCTACCCAGCGCAATTAGCGACGGAGCTTGAGCTGCTTCACGATGGCAACGTATCGGTCTTGGCTTGTCTTCTGAAGGTAGTCCAAGAGACGGCGGCGCTTCGATACCATTGCCAGGAGACCGCGACGACTGTGATTGTCCTTCTTGTGGAGCTTCAAGTGGTCGGTGAGCTGTGCAATTTTTGTGGTAAAAATAGCGATTTGTACTTCTGCAGAACCCGTGTCTTTTGCATGAAGACCGTGTTTCTTTACAATACTTTTCTTATCAGTTGTAGGTTTAGCTACTGTAGCTGATTTTTTGGATGTGGTTGCAGTTGTTGCCATAAGTGTCCTATTACTCTATCAGGTTTGAAGTAATGTTTCAAGGGGTATGGCGTCATCAAGTGAATACTCGCCCACTCGAGTACGGCGCAGTTCCGTCAGATAGGCACCTGTGCCAAGGGAATCACCCAGGTCATGTGCCAACGAGCGAATATATGTACCGCTCGATACACCACACGAGGCCGTAAGCGCTGGATATATATATGAAGATACCTTCCAATCGTACACCGTCACAGAGCGAGCCGGGATATCGACCGGCTTTCCAGCCCGAGCCAGCTTGTAGGCTCGTTGCCCGCCTACCTTGATAGCACTGTAGGCGGGCGGCTTCTGGAGTATCTCCCCTGTGAGTACCGCAATAGCGGCAGTTATATTTGCTTCAGATGGGACTTTATCCGATATAACAGTTAGCTCCCCTTCTGCATCATCGGTAGAGCTCATAAAACCGAGAGTAATGCCCATATCATAGCTCTTATCCAGCTTGATGAGCTGATCAGCTTGACGCGTAAACTCTTTCCCAACTAAGACGAGCATCAGCCCCGTTGCCAGCGGGTCGAGCGTGCCAGCGTGCCCAATCTTCTTAATACCAGTCAAACGACGCATGCGAGCGACCACACCAAAGGAACTCATACCGTAGGGCTTATCGATGAGCCAAAGGCCTTCTGGCGACGTGGGTGAACCTTTTTTCATACGTTCAGTATAGCTGAGTACTAATAATACTCAAACGAACCATTATTGGAGTCGGGATGGAGCTTGAGGTGTAGCTAAAAAGCTGCCCGTACCAGGTGTAAAGCTCATTGTGTCAGCTCGCAGCTGGACGTCCTGTGCGATGGTCTGCGGAGGAGTTTGGTCAGCTGGTAATTCAGTGATTTCAGCCTCTTGTGGAGCTTGGGACTGCAATGCTTCAGCGGCCTGCTGGAGCTGTGCGACAGTCTCCTGCGGCAAGGCATCGGCCAGTTTTTGCGGCGCTTCGGGCTTTGATTCAGCCCTTTGGGCTGGTGCTGACTGACGTGGAGCACTATCGCCGTAGAGCGCGCGGACAACTGTTTGCTGTCGGGCACCACCGCTCATGAGCTGAGCGGCCATAGTAAGCGCTTTTGGAGTTGTACTTGCAGTCGTGAAGCGGTTGGTAGCTGACATAATACCAGTCAGGAGAGCTGTACCGATCTCTTCATCAATCATCCCCTGGCTCAAGGCCTCCATGATACTCATGAGCATTTCACTGGTGCTGGTGGCAGCTGAGTCAATCAGGTTTACGCTACCGTACTGTTCATTGATGCGGTGGTAATCAAGGTTGATGAGGTGAAGACCATCAAACAAGGTTGGATTTTGCTCAAGGAGACCGTCAATCTTGAGGATGCTTGGTACGCCAATAACAACTACAAGGTCAAACTGGTAGGCACCATAGCCAAACCGAGCATCTTCTTCTTTAAAGTTGCCGGAGTGAGGTGTGATAGTTATATCGAGCCGATTATCAATAACGTCGTATTTGAGCTTGTCGACTTCGACATGAGCCAGATCAAGCGACACGACAAAATCACGTACACCGTCGAGATCTCGTGAGATACGGCTTGTATCGACTACCTGTGTAGCCGGCGGCAGATTATCGCTAATAACTGCTTGGCTCTTCTTGCCGAGCTTAGCCAAGGCGGATTGGAGGGCAACAACCGAAACCACCTGGTCGACAGTAGGCTGTCGGCCGGTTACGATCAAAACACTCTCGGCCTGCTTTAACAGCTCGACCGTTTGTTGTTTGGGGGTCAATTCATTCGATTGCATAATAAATGTGTGGTCTCTTTTTGTAGAGTTAGTATGGATGTCTGTACCGAGAAATACCTCTCGCATACGCATCATCTCTTCAGATGAAAAGAATATAGTATAGTATCAAACTATTAGCATTTTGTCAATAGAATATCGGCAGCTGCTAGGTTTGCAGCTGCCGATGAGGTTGCGTGACTACACAACCGGAGCGCCCTGTTCGACCGGGCAATAGTTCACCCAGAAATGTGAATCGTACGTCCCTGCGCGCCTTTCAAGGCGTATGGCGTGATCCCGTAGAGCATCAACGGTCTTGCCAAAGCTCCATTTATCCATACCCCACATCCGGTTATATGCACGAAGGTTGTACAAGTACTTCTTGCGAGCCTCCTCGGCTCGTTGCTGTATGGGCTTTCGAAGTCTGATCCTCATAGGTGCGTAATCCTTTTCCCTTGCAGATAAACGTGCGGCCATCCTATACGACAAAGTGCAAGCCTGACAAGCCTACTACAAGACTTTACAATCTCAACAGATTGGGTTATGATTACGCGGAGATCGG
>CALKUN010000010.1 GCA_937996675.1 uncultured Candidatus Saccharibacteria bacterium | reverse complement strand
CACCAGCAAGAGCGCCGGCAGTATGAGGCAGTTTACCAGTTTCTTCGCCTCATCGCTGGCGACGTGTCGGCCTTGCAGCACGACGCCGAGCTACCTGCGGTGGTCAACAACTTCCGCACCGGTTGCCGCGACTCGGTTGAGGAGGTGTTGCGCGCTCATAACCTGGCGATCAAGCCCGTCGGCATCGCCTCGACTGTCGCGGTGGTGGACAAGGCGGAGCGTGCGCCGGCTGAGCTCTCGACGGGTCCGCGCGCTGCTGGTACTCCGAAGGCGGGGGGCTCGCGCAAGCCTGCCGGTGGTGCGAAGGGCCTGAGCAAGAAGGATCGCGCCGCTGTGGCTGCTGGCGCGTCGGTCGAGAAGGTGAAGGCTGAGAAGGTCGCTGCGGTGAAGCCTGCCAAAGCCCCGAAGCCTGCCAAGGTGCCGGTGGTCAAAGCCCCCAAGCCGGCCAAGGTGAAGGCCGCGTCGATCAAGAAAGAGAAGCCCGCGAAACCCCTTAAGGAAGCGAAGCCGGCAAAGGTCGAGCCCGTCAAGGTCCCGGCTGTCAAGCCTGCGAAGAAAGAGAAGGCTCCGGCGACGCCGGCAGTCTAGGTGCAAAACGCTTTGAGTGTCAGTGTGGAACAACTAACGCGTTTCTACCGTGCTGACTAAGCCGTGAGACAGGCATCCGGGGCCGCGGACAATCGGCTAATCGCCCCTGTAGCTCAATCGGTAGAGCGCCAGATTTGTAATCTGGAGGTTTCAGGTTCGATACCTGACGAGGGCAATGTCCGAGCGTTATCCCTTCAAGCCCCTTTTTAGTGCCTCAGCGCTCGACGCGATCATGCGTTGCCCCGGCGCTGCTACTCTGCCAATCGTCGAGATATGCACCGATGAGAGCCTAGCGCTGTCGACAGAGGCGAAAGGCGCTGGTACTGCTGAGCATGCGAGTGTTTTGAACATAGATAGTCTTTCAGATAATTTAAAAGAATGGTTGTTACCTGATATAAAGAGCACCGGCTATGATGTAATACATTTTGAACAACGCTTTGCAGTCTCCTTTGACGCTCTGCTCTCCGCGCCCGTCGATAAAGTCAACCCGCACGCTTTAGGATTGAGCGCAGGAACGCCTGACGCTTTCGCGTACTGGTTCGATTCCCAAGGGCTTCACCTTCGCGTAGGCGACCTCAAGACCGGCGCTGGCCAAGGGAGAGGCTGCCTACCGCACCCTTCGCAGAGCTGGCAGCTTCGGTACTACGCGCTCGCCGTGCTGCTATGGCTGGGATGGTCTCCTTTCCCTGTTGTCAGCTCAGCGGTGGGCCATGTTTTGGCCTCAATTAAAGTCAGTTTCTGGACGCGCGACTATGTTGCTGAGCGAGAGGCAGAGCCCGACCTAGATCCCACAGACAGGGCGCACCTATGGCGTATCACTGAAGCTGACCTAGACGAGCAGACGCTGAGGGAATCCGTCACAAAGCTCCAAGAGCTCACCAAACAGCTCAGCTATGCGCCTCAGAATGTCTGGCGAGTCGGTGACTGGTGCGGCGGGTGTCGCTCACTCATGGCCTGCCCCGTTCATAAGAACGCTATCGAGAGACTTGGGACTGCGACAGATGGTGAGCTTGACGACGCGAAGGTAGCCGAGGCGTATGAGGCTCTTGACGTGGTGCGCGCTCAGGTGGCTGCTGCAGAACGCTCTGTAGAGGCATACGTCACGTCCAAGGGATTACTCCCGCTGAGGGGTGACAGGACTCTCACTCGCGTCGCCAGGAAGGGTCGGCGAGTCTCTCCGCTGGCGCTCCCGATGCTCAAGGAAAAGTTTCCTGCAGAGTATCCCGCAATGGTGCGTGAGTCCACCTCGCTCGCTCGCATTGCGCAGGCTGTGGGCGAGGCTGTGCCAGGTCCTAGGACTGCGATGGTACTCGGAGAGCTGGAGGGTACGCCTGGGGCTCTAGTAAAAAGTGAAGGATATGAGTTGCGCGTGCGTAGGAATGGGTCAGACTAATTTAGTGGCTGCGTTGTCGCTGTACTACGAGTGACAAGAGGCCCAGACAGTGACCGCAGCCACATTTTAGGAGCCCAAGGTGACGAATAAGGACGTTGAAAAACTGATTGATCAGAAGATCGCACAGGCCCTTTCTGGCGTCTCTTCCAAGGTGTCGCAGCTCAAAGACGAGCTCGCGCGCAGCCAGCGTGTCACGGCCCTCGAAGTCTTCAAAGAGGAGCTGCCCGTCATCTTGCTTGACGGTCTGCCGGCTGCTGTAGACGAGTGGCGGCAGCGCCCACTTGTCGTGAAGCTGCATGTTCTGCGGCATGCGATGGTGCCCATCACGGCGGATAATCCCAAGGGTGAGCAGAGCATTAAGCCGCGTCGCCTCACTGGCTTCACCTATGGTCTCTTCTACGCGCCGCCCGCTGACTTCGGAGTGAACCAGGCCAAGGTAAGTGGTGCTGGCACCGGCATCGCGGTCGAGCATGGAAGTTGTAAGACAGTCCAGGTCTACGCGGGCTTCTCTGTACGACTCCCTACGGGCATCGTGATCGGAGTCCCTAACGGTTTCGTTGGGTGCGTGCAAAGCGTCTTGCAGTGCGGTCTAACTATCGTCGGTGGCGTGCAGTCTGTTCACCAGGGCGATTGCTCTGAGATCGTGCTCGTGCTCCGCAACGAAGGGACCGAAAAGGTATCTGTGCAGCCGGGTGCTTGCATCGCGCTGCTCTCCTTCGTTGAAACTTCCGATGTGGCCTGGCAGTCTGTCGAGGACGTGCTGAGCTGTGCTGCTTTTGTGGACGTTGACGCCGACCTCCGCAGCGACGAGAGCAAACTGTGAGCGAGCAGCAGCAGCCGACAGTAGACGAGTATCCCATCTCTTCACCCGAGATAGACAAGCTCGCGCCGGCTATGTGCAAGGCTCAGAATGAGATCAAGCGCGCTCGTAAGGACTCCGAGAATCCTTTCTTTAAGAGTCAGTACGCCGACCTCGCTAGCGTCATGGACGCCTGCCAGGAAGCGCTCAACAAGCACGGGTTCTTCTACACTCAGCCCGTGACTAAGAACAGGGCCGGTGATTCCGTTCTCGTGACCAGGCTCTACCACGAGTCCGGCCAGTGGCTGCAATCTGTCATCTCGCTCGGCGCGGGACAGAGTAACGAGCGTTCCGACGAACCGAAGATTCCTGGCACCGAGAAGAAAAGCAGTAATCCGGTTCAGAAGACTGTCGCAGAGATCACGTACCTGCGGCGCGCGTGTCTCTCAGCCCTCGTCGGGGTAGCTGCTGACGATGACGATGGGAATGAGGCAGAGGGGCAGGGACAGCCCACGCGTCCGGCTGCACCGCGACAGACAGCGCCTGTAGTGCCAACTAAACCAGGTGGCGCTCCCAACATTTCTCGCTAACATATTCACGGCGCGATAAGCGCATGAGGAACATATGGCAAAGAAACTGACCACTGTGATTGAGACTGCGCCTGTTGAGACCGTGGCTGCCGCGTCCAGCGTTGAGCAGACAGTCGAACAGGAAGCGCCCAGCGAGGATCAGCTCAGCAACGAGCCCGAAGTAGAGCACCTCCCCACCTACGAGGAGACACTTGCTCAGGTTCAGACCGATAAGAAGCCACTCACCTACCCCCTGGTCAAGGTCCCCTGCAAGACCACTGACAAGGACGGCGATTGGGAAGCGGAGTTCACCGGGCAGGCAGTCGGTCGGCTCGTTGACGTAAAGTTCAGCCAGAGCGCGTCCGGCTCGCCGCAGATCTGGCTCCGCGGCGTTATCGTCCGTGACTACCCCGCCGACCTGCGCAACGATCCCGAGGGGCAGGCTGCCAACCCCAACGGCTACTGCTACAGCCTGCGGCCGGGCAACGATGAGCAGGGTATGGAGGGCTTCCGCTCGGTCGTCGGCTTCCCTTTCGTGACTGCGGTGACTCTCACCGGCAAGGCTGAGGGCAAGGAGACCAGCGGTGCAGAGATGGCGGTCAACACGCTCGCCACCTTCGGTTATCGGGGCCTCGGTCCGGTGGACTTCGTTCCGGCCAAGGGTGAGCCGTCCGTACTCGCGCAGAACCTGCCGGTGCCCGAGTATCGCGGCGACAAGGGCATGGACTCTGAAGTGCTGCTGGAGTTCACCTACAAGAAGGCCGACGGCAACTTCCCGGCGCGCATCCAGCTCAAGAAAGTCACGGTGCTGGAGTATCGCGCGACGGTGGACGAGGCGGCGCTGCTGCAAGAGGAGCTGCTCGACCTGTTCGCCGCGCGACTCAAAGGCCGGGTGGATACGCGCAAGACCGCCGTTGAGGGCACTGCTGAGCGCATGGGCCTGCGCAAGCCGCGGGGTGGTGCAGCGGGCGCGGTGGGCCATGGGGAGGGTGGGCCGGGGCGCACCGCGGCAAGTGCTGCTGCGCAGGCAGCGACGAGCGGCGGAGTGGCTGGCACAACTACCGCGACCGGGACTACTACTGAGCCAGTCCAGACCGCCCCGACGCCCGGCAAGTGCGGCAAGCCGATCCACGGTGGTAAGTTCTGCAATCGGCTACCGGGACACGACATGCCGAGTAAGGATGCTGAGGGTAAGGTGGTTGGCGCTACGCCGTGTTCGACCATTCCGTTCTAGCCCGCTGCTGATCGCCCGCTGATTTACCGCCTGATCGCTTGCCTCTGCCCGTCGGTCTGCTAGCCTAGATAGATGCCACCAATCGATGATTTTCGAGGCGAGTACCGTTGGCTCTCAAACTTTCATCTTGTGAAAGTTGAGCTCGACGGAGCGCTTTATTCCTCGACGGAAAATGCCTACCAGGCTGCAAAGACGCTCGACCTCGACATGCGACGTGTTTTTCGCGTTTGTACGCCTAGCGAGTCCAAGCGACATGGCAAAGCGCTTACGCTTCGTCCCGATTGGGAATCTGTCAAAGTCTCTGTGATGCTTGGATTGCTGCGTCAGAAGTTTCAGCATCCTGAGTTAAAGCAGAAACTGCTTGCAACCGGCGACATTGAGCTCATTGAGGGCAATTGGTGGAATGACACTTTCTGGGGCGCCCAGCAGTGACTCCCTCCCACCAGCAAGACCAGGCCCTCCAAGCCATCGCCAAGTGGCTCGCTGACCCTAACGCCAAGCAGAGCTTCTACTTGGGAGGCTTTGCGGGCTCAGGGAAGTGCCTAGGTAAGGGTACGCCTATCCTCATGTTCGATGGGTCAATCAAATCCGTCGAATCTGTGATAGTGGGCGATCTACTTATGGGACCTGATTCAAAACCTCGTAAGGTATTGAGTCTAGGTCGAGGCACTGCTCCTTTGTATCGTGTAAATCCCATCAAAGGTGAATCGTGGGTCTGTAATGAAGATCACCTACTTACTTTAGTAGGTAGCAAAATGTCTTTCTACATCGGAAAGACAATTGATATCTCAGTTAAAGATCTATTAAAGCGGTGGCCTGATCGGCCAGATGCCATATGGAAACTTTGGCGAACAGGTGTCGAGTTTAAGACTGCAGATCAGATTATTGAGCCTTATTTAATGGGTCTATGGCTTGGTGATGGAACACAAGCGAATACCAACATTACGAGCATGGATAGTGAAATAATTGATTATTGTGAACAAATTGCGCCTAAATATAGTTTAACATTCCATGTATCAGATACACCTTCTAGGGCCAAAACAATTCATTTAGGTGGAGTTAAGTTCAAAGCCGGTTCTAATATTTTGAGAACTCAGACTAGGCTTTGCATTGATTCAGCAAATGAAAAATTCATTCCGCGCAATTATCTAATTGCAGATCGCACACAGCGTTTACAGCTATTGGCTGGCCTCATCGATACTGACGGTAGTGTGTCAATAGCTGGGATTGATTACATAACTAAGAGTCAACCTCTCTGTCGGGATATACTCTTTTTAGCGCGCAGTTTAGGCTTTGCGGCCTACGTTAAACCGTGCCAGAAGGGAATCAAATCAACAGGTTTTACTGGTAATTATTTTCGTATTTCGATATTGGGAGATATTGCGCAGATTCCTTGTAAACTACCGCGAAAACAAGCTGCAGCTCGTCGACAGATTAAAAGAGTGGGAGTAACTGGCTTTGGTTTAGAGCCGCTCGGTATTGGTGAATATTTCGGCTTTACGATCGACGGTGATGGTCGATTCCTGCTCGGTGATTTTACAGTCACCCATAACACGACGCTTGCCAAACACTTTGCAGCCGGCATCAATAGCGTCTGTTTCGCGGCGTTCACCGGCAAAGCCTCCCTGGTCATGCGACGCAAGGGCTGCACTGGCGCGAGTACGATTCACAGCCTGATCTACATCGCCGAGCACGAACGCGGGGTGTTTAAGTTCAGTCTCAATCCTGAGAGCGCGGTCAAAGGTGCGGACCTCGTAATAATCGATGAATGTTCAATGGTTGGGGCTGATCTCGGTCATGATCTGCTCAGTTTTGGCACCAAAGTGCTCGTCCTGGGCGACCCCGCGCAGCTCCCACCTGTTGACGGCGCGGGCTACTTCACCTGTCGCAAGCCTGACTTCATGCTCACCGAGATCCACCGGCAGGCTGCCGAGTCGCCTATCATCCGCATGTCTATGGACGTTCGCGAAGGGCGTAAACTGCGCTTGGGCGGCTCTGGCGCGGTAAGGGTAGTATCTCAGGCCCAATTCGATTGGCAGACAGCCCTAGACGCAAGCCAGGCGCTCTGCGGACTCAACCGGACACGCAGGCAGTACAACCAGCGTATGCGCAAGCTGAGGGGCTTCCCTGAGACAGTCGAGGTAGGCGACAAGCTCATCTGCCTCAAGAACGCTCGCGAGCGGGGCCTCATGAACGGCGGGCTGTGGCGCGTGCACCAGATCCGGTATCGCGAGCCGTCGGTCAGGATGGTGCTCGACCCGATAGACGCTGACATGCCTGCGCGCACGGGCGAGGACGGCGGTGACTCGACGCTGGTTGAGGTGAAGGTTAACCCCCTGTTCTTCGAGGGGCGTGAGGACGAGCTCTCCTACCGCGACTTAGAGCGCACCGATCAATTCTACTTCGGTGAGTGCATCACGACGCACAAGTCGCAGGGTAGTCAGTGGCCGTCGGTGGTAGTGTTCGACGAATCGAAGAGTTTCAGAGAGGACGCCAGCAAGTGGCTGTATACTGCGGTGACACGCGCTGAGTCTGCCTTGACCGTAGTGGTTGAGGGTGGGAGTCGGGGCGGAGTGCCGTTTATGGGATGGAAGCCTGTTTAAGCTGGCCGTACGCGCACAGCCTGCTACGCTTTATCTAGGAGGATCTGAATGTCTAAGCATATGTCCCTTCCCGCCGACCTCGTCTCTGAGTGGCTCGACCCTCGCAAACCGGAGGACGTACCGCGGCGCGAGGTGGTGAAATGGTCGATACCGTACCCGCCGCCGACTCGTGGTAGCAGAATTGTCGAGATGACCAAAGAGCGCCGCATCGAGCAGTGGCGTCGCGCGCAGCTGGGCTACAAGGCTCGCGCCAAGAAGTCGAAGGTTGTGAGCAGCCCGCCAAGCGCACCGCCTACACCAGCCGCACCGACGGTGCAAAGCGTTGTGCAGCCGACCGCTCAACCTGAGCCCGTCAAGGGGCTGCTCCTTGCTGCGCAGTCCGCCAACCTTCTCGGCGGGCGCGTCGGCACCGATAACTACATGGTGCTCTGTCCCTGGCGCAAGGAGCACAAGTCAGGTCGGCAGATCCACGGGCAGCATGACCAGAGCACGCAGATCAATCTCGCTGAGGGTAAGTTTCACTGTCAGCATGGGCCGTGTTTCACACGTACCGCGGAGGACTTCTTGAAAGAGTTGGGCGTTACCGCCAGCGTCGAGTCCACGCATGCTGCGTCTGCTGGTAAAACCAAAGTCATTCTCTGCATCGATGATAGTGGGAGTATCTACTATCGCGGTAATACTGAGATGGTGCGTGAGCAGATCAAGATCATCTGCAACCAGCTCCGCACGCAGTCTCCCGAGTGGGATATTCTCTACATCCCTTTCGGCGAGCGCGTCGATGTGACGATCAATTGCCAAGCTAAGATACTACCCGTCGAGAAGATGATCGCTGACTATCGACCGCGCCAGGGCTCGACGAAGCTCTACAATCTCGCCGAGTTTGTTGCCAAGGAAGCCCTCAAACCCGGCTACCAGGCGACGCTCATCTACATCATAACAGACGGCATGGAGCAGAGTAGCACGATCAGCTTCG
>CALKUN010000009.1 GCA_937996675.1 uncultured Candidatus Saccharibacteria bacterium | reverse complement strand
ATGTTGACTTTTCAGGTAGTTTATGCTAATATGCAGCTACGAAATAAGCACCTTTCTCACCCGCTTCCCCAGCCTCTTTAAGGAGAGACATGTCCCTTCATCCCCAGATCCCGCCCAGTGAGCACCAGACGTATGTCGACCCCGAGGCCGCAGCGCTGGCACGGCGCATCGAGGCACGGAATGCCGCCCGTGAACAGGCAGCTCAGAGGCGGCGCATCTCGCCTTCCCCTCTCGGCATCATCGCCGTGGCGATCGCGCTTGCAGGCATCCTCGCCGGCATGTTCGTGAACCACGTCTTCGATCCGCCTGCCCCACCCTGCACCGATGCCGGATGGGTGACCGTCACGCCTCGCAAAGGCGAAGGCATCGACTCGATGATCAGTCGCACCACCAAGAATGCCGACAAGGAGACTGCTGAAGTCCTCCGACAAGTCGCCATCGACCACAATGGTGGTGGCACACTCGTCACCGGACCGTACGCTGTGATGCTTTCCTGCTAGCCGACAGCAACCCAGTCGGCACCGAGCGCCTTACCCCTTCGGGGGTGGGCGCTCTGCACTTTTATTCACCGCATATGCTTGAAGTAGATATACTATTATGGTATAGTATCGCTTTCGCACCCAACACTTACTACTGGGGAGTAGACCAATGACAAGTACCGCAATACTACCGTCCGATGACATCTACTACGGCGAGGTGGTGATCCCGCTCACCGAGGAATCAGTCGTCGAGCCTGAGATCAAGCCACGTCGGCGATTTGGCCGACGTCAGCCCAATGCCACGTCGCAGGCCGCTCCAAGAGTCGCCGTCCAGCCACACTTCATCGAAGTCTGGCTCGTCACACTGCCCTACCGACACAGCTCCAGCATCCTGGTACGTGACCAGATGGAGGCTGCCGCGAGCACCATTCAGTCCAGTCGCAGTCGTTCCGGCCTCAAGCTGTACGTCTCAGACAACCATTCAGCAGTTCGGTCCAGTAAGATCCTGGGCACCGAACTCTCTATTCAGCCCATCCCTGTCAAGTGGCTCGCGATCGGCGAAGGCTCACAGAGCGACCCGTCTGCAATCCGAGCTGAGCTGGCACGTCTGCCAGTCGACGGCACGATCATCCTGGCCTACAGCCAAGTGATCAGTCAGATCTTGACTGCCACAGGCATGAACGCTCCGCTCGCACCGGGTGAAGCTCTCCGCTTACGGATTGAGCTCGGACCCTGACACGGCGCTCGACCACTCACTTGAGAGGTCGAGCGCATTTCATTTTTACTTAGCTGAGAACGAGTCTATTGCATTCTAGAAAGATGGCAGCTTCACGGTAAAAATCGCACCCTTACCAATCTCACTATGCACTTCGATCGTGCCCTTATGCAGTGTCACGATTTGATGGGCGATGGAGAGACCAAGCCCATATCCCTCGATGACCTCCTTGGATCGCGAACGATCAGCTCGGTAGAACCGCTCAAAGATGTGTGGCTGATCACTCGCCTTGATTCCCTGACCTTCATCACGGACCTGTAACACGGCTTGCTTGCCTACCTTGTCGGTGGCAATGATTACTTTTGATTTCGCAGGGCTGTACTTGATGGCGTTGTCGACCAGCACTGTGATGAGCTCGATGAGGCTGGCTCGTTCACCTAGTGTTTTGACAGCGTTGAGCTGGCTATCTAGCGTGATAGATCTTTTTGTAGCGACCTTCTCGAGCCGCTCCACTGCTTCCCGAGCTGCATCCGACAGATCAACTGGCTTCAGCCTCAGCTCGGCCCGATCCGACTGAGTGAGCTTGAGGAGTCCATCCGACAATGCCTTTAGCTTAGCGATCTCCTCTAAGTTGCTCTGCAGAAGAGCCTTTGATTCCGCACTACTTAGCTTCGGATCACGCAATGCCACTTCGATCTCAGTCTGCATGGCCGTGAGTGGTGTGCGCAATTCGTGAGAGGCATCAGCAGCGAAGCGGCCTTGCGCCTGCATGGTCTGCTCGACTGGTCGTAATGTCCACCTCGCCAATGCATAGCTCACCGCGCCACCAGCAATCAGCGTCAGCATGTTCAGCAAAAACAAGTTAGCTTGGAGATGTTCAATGCCTTCCTTGAGTTGTTGCTCGCGAAACTGATCGATGGCGGTTGGCCCAGTCGTATAGAACCCCTGCGGCAAAGGACGCCGCAGACTGCGCGTCAGCTCATCCGATGACACCTGATAGAGAAGTGAGCTAAAGGCAATCGACAGCACCATGATGACGGCGAGATAGGACAGGGTCAGGCGAAACGTAGCCGATTGGATAATCTTCACTGAATGGCGTCTCCGATGCGATAGCCAAACCCACGCACCGTCTGGATCAGCAACGTGTCCCGAAATGGCTTGTCGATCTTATTGCGCAAATAGCCCATATAGACCTCGACTGTGTTCGGCAGAATGTCAGCATCATAATCCCAGACATGCGTGATAATTGAATCCTTGGTCAGCGTACGACCAGCGTTACGCATAAGGTACTCGAGTAAGGCATACTCCTTGTTCGTGAGTAGAATCATCCGGCCTGCCCGCCTGGCTACAAAATTGACAGTATCAAGCTCGAGATCATTCACCTTTAGTACGGTGCTGGTCGTATCGTGTGGCCGACGCATCAGAGCGCGAACACGGGCCAGTAGCTCCTCAAAAGCAAAAGGCTTGACGAGATAATCGTCGGCACCTGCATTAAGTCCAGCTACGCGATCTTTGATTTGGTCCTTGGCAGTAAGCATGATAATCGGAACGTGTAGCCCCTCAGCTCGTACTGCCTCAGCAATATCAAGACCCTCCTTCCCGCCCGGCATCATGCGGTCGAGTATGAGCAAATCATAGTCTCCCGTTAGCGCCGAGGCCTCACCTTCGTCTGAATCAAAGGCGACATCCACAGCATAAGACTCCTGCTCAAGTCCGCGCTTGATAGCATTAGCAATTTTGTGCTCATCTTCTACGACTAAAATTCTCATTGGGCCTATAGTAAAGCATTATTGCTGAATATTACCTGAGAATTCTCACATTAATCACCCGGAATGATCAATCGAGACGACACGCCAGCTGGCTTTGCCACCCGGGCCGAGCGCTTGCGGGGTGGTGGGCTTTTCAGAAGGGCTGCTCGCGCCTCCATCAGTGCAGTATGTCCGAACTCTTTTTCTACGAGTAGGTAAAAGTCTGCAATAGCCTTGGCATCAGCATGGGCTCGATGACGATCGGCCACTTCCAGCTCGTGCCGCTCAATGAGTGCGCCGAGCTTGTGCGTCGCAAAGTGTGGATAAAAGTGTCGTGAGAGCTGGACTGTACACAGCTTGTCGGGTGTAAAGTCCGCCCCTAGCCGGCGGTATTCTTCACGAATGAAGCTCAGGTCAAAGTCGACGTTATGCGCCACAAAAACAGCTCCATCGAGAAAGTTGTACAGCTCCCAGGCAATTTGATTGAAAAATGGCGACCCATCAACGTCAGACTCAGTAATGCCGGTCAACTGGGTAATAAACGGCGGGATGACCTCATCCGGATCGATCAGCGTCGAGTACGTATTGGTGACCTTGCCCCGCTCCATCTTCAGCGCTGCCACCTCCAAAATACGACTCGTCATAGCACTACCGCCCGTGGTCTCGATATCAACGAAGACAAGCGGGCGCGCCGGATCAAGTGCTGGATGCGTGACAGTCATTTTTGTAGTATATCTCAGAGGTTGGACTTAAAGAAGCTCAACATATTCTGCAATACCGCCATACGATTGATCGCAAACTGATGATCATCGCCCCGATACGTGACATAGTCAACGGTCTTACCAGCCGAGCGCATGGCCGATACGAGGTGATCAGAAAAGACAGCTGGAACCGTGCTATCTCCCAGGCTATGGTTGACCTGAATAGGACCTCGGATGTCTTTTACGAAGGTGACAGCTGAAGCACCATCCCAAAAGACAGGATTCATGCGTGGGTCACCGTATTTGGCAATATAATCTCGCTTGATAGTCTGCACGACCGCCGGAAGATCACCCGGCATCGGACTATTGGGCCAATTGTAGAAAATATCCGAGAACGAGCCCACTACACCGGCCAACACAACGCTGGCCTTCACATCCTGCGATACCACGACAGTGCGTAGAACCGTGTGGCCACCAAGACTATGCCCGACCAGTCCTATCCGACTCGTGTCGAACCGAATGTCTTGCTTTACGCTGGCGATCAGGTTCAACTCGTCATACGTGTATGCCGGTGAAAAATGTCCGCCGGTTGGCACACCCTCGCTCTGTCCATGGCCGCGATAGTCCGGCTTGATCACTACGTAGCCTCCACGAGCTAGCGTCGAGATAAACTGAGCATATTCACTTCCGGTCGTGGAATACCGCGCAGGATCAATGTAGCCATGATTAAAGATTATCACTGGCCAGCCGCCAGCTGGCGCTGCGCCATCAGGAATACTCATAAGAGCTCTGATCTTGAGACCATCAGATTGGTAAGTCACTACACTATTCGTGAAGCCTGACTGGTCGCCCAATGATTGAATAGTCGTAATCGAGCTCCCCGGATACGTCTTGGCGCGGATAGCTGAGATGAGTAAGGGGTCCTGGGATTCAATTGTCGGCGCCTCGGCTTTACTCGGATCGGCCATTGATTGCGCCTCGGTCGCAGCTGGCGCACTTACACGAGGAGCAGGAAAATATATCACGGCAGTCACAACAGCACACAAACTAATAACGACCAGGGCTTTCAGGTGACGCTGGTACTTCTTTGGGTTACGGCGCGGACTTTTGGCGCGAGACTTTTTCACACACTAAGGATACCTGAGCATAGGTAGTATGACCACGCACACACGTCAAAGCGCCCGTTCGAGTACCCCCAGGGATAATCGAACGGGCGCGTGCTTTATCGCTGCTCAGTTGATCGGCTTCACGTCGTCGAAGAACTGATCGGCCAAAGAAGGGCTACCAGAGCTAGCTGTAGCAGCAAACTCGTACACCTCACCGTGCAGCTCGACCAGCACAAATTCGAGTGTTCCATCTCGACCGTCCGGGTAGCGACAGAAGCCACGAACAGCCGGCTGGCCGGCCAATTCACGGTGCTCGATGCCCGGGTCATCGGATGGATCGAAGCAGGTCACCAGCTCATCGAGCGTCTTGCCCTTCGTGCCATCCTTCAGTTGCCTGACGGTGTACATCTCGGCTGTCGTGTTGACCTCATCCTTGCAATGCGCCAAGTCGGAGAGCTCGCAGAAAAGCTGCTGACCGTCGTGTACGACTCGCATGAGGATCATGCCGTTGAAGATGGTTCCTGTGCCAACGAACTTCAGAAGCTGCGGCTCAGTCGGCGCTGGGTCCACCGTGTAGGGAAAACGAGCGCAATAACCCGCATCCGTGTCGCAATACCTGAAGGTCTTGACCTTGTCGAGCGAGACATACGGGTCGTAAGAGTTCGCACTGTCAGCGACCCGTGCGGTCGTGGTGGTCTGAGACGACATGCGGATGGTGCCCTTCTGGGTACCATCGACACAGGCGCTGGCGACGAAGAGCAACAGCAATACGTAGAAATACTTGTAGGTGCGCATGGGCAGTCCTTTCGGAGGGGAAGGAGTAATATGATGACATATATTAACCACTTAGTCAATGAGACAGGCTGCCCCATCTGGTGGTAAGATAGGGATATACTAAATTCGGAGATTCCTATGAAAGCAATTTGGAAAGATACTGTGATCGCCGACAGTGATGAAACGATCAAAGTCGAAGGTAGTGTCTACTTCCCTCAATCTTCACTTAGAAAACAATATATCAATGCTAGCAAGACCCGCACGATGCACAAGACGCTCGGTGAGGCCAATTGCTTCTCTATAGAGATCAGTGGATCTATTAACACTGACGCCGTTTGCTATTACCCAGCCCCCACCGAAGAGCTGATTGCAAAAGTTGGTCATGACTTTACTGGTTACGTCACTTTCAATGATAGCGTTGAGCTGACTCAGTAAATAATAAAAAGTAAGAACGCCCCTTTCAAGACGCCCTCACGGGCATCCCAAAAGGGGCGTTTGTCATGCTGTCATGAGATAGATGAGGTGGTCGGCCACGAAAGGCTCAAACCACCCACCCCAGTACTCGGTCCAGCTTCCTTCGACGGGACTGACACATGAGAACGTGACTTGACGGGCGTCGTGGCTGAGCCACTCATCGGCGCCCACTGACACCTCCAACCCAGATGGGTCAGCGATGACCAGCGCGCCATCCTCGCACAGCTTGAGCAACTCCTGTGCGGCCCCGAGTGACGGTTCACCACCATCCTTGAAGCGACAGATCAGCGACGTCCCAGGCTCGAGATTGAGTACGTCCAGATCGACCAACGGCCGATCTCGATGCAAGACTTCGATGCGTTCGAGGTACCGCCCCAGCTGTCGCTCAACTGCCCGGGGGAAGGAATCACTGACCTGATCGCCGATGGTGCAAACCACGAAACGATCTCCAGGAGACCGCCACTCACGATGTTTCTCGGGAGTGCGCACGACGCTAAGGAGCGTGTCCTCGACCTCAGATGACAGTCGAAGCCAGCCCAGATGCATGATCTGGAACAGCAACCCAACACCACCGGTGCCATTTTTCTTGAAGCACAGCTTGTACTGATCGCCAGGCTTGGCGCCCCGCAGGACGTGGTAATCGACCATGGAATCCTTGACTGCAGTCGTCATGTATATATCCTTTGTCGTGACGGTGTACCGTCAGGTGCGAAAACAATACTATACAGTATTTTCGTATATATGTAAATATCTTACAGAGGAAGCGTGACGGTGACGGTCGTCCCCTTGCCTTCGTCTGATTTAATCACGATCTTACCGCCGGCTTGCTCTACAACTAACTTATCCAGATAGAGATCCAGCCCGATGCCTTCGTAGTCAAAAGCACGTGTATCCGTGGCGCGTGAGAATGGCGTGAAGAGCTGATCGATGCGCTCTTTTTTGATACCAATACCTGTGTCCTTAACGATCAGCGTCGCCTTCTTGTCATCGCTGGTCGCCCTCACCTCCACGCTACCACCGGCCTTCGTAAACTTCATGGAGTTGTTGAGGACCGACGTAATGAGCTGGATGAGATCAGCCGGCTTCAAGCTCGTAGAGAAGTCAGGCTGGATAGATGCAGCCAGCGTAATACGTGCCTTGAGCGCAACCGGCCCGTACGGCTTCAGGATCTCTTCTACATGTTTGGCGTTTGAGTGAGCGGCTCCAGCCTTCGGCGATGCACTCGATACAGAGTTGAGGTAGGACAGTTTGGCGACAGCCCGTTTGAGTGATGCAAGTCCAGCCATAAAGTTGTCCCCGTGCTCAACCTTGGCAATAGCCGGGGCCAGCTTCTCGATACCGGCCGTATCGGCTTCTAGCGTGCTGCCACTTGACTTGATAAATGCCGATCGTGAAGCATTGATGTCCTCTTCGAGCTTGAGCTCGTCGCTGGCGACAGCGGTGACTCGGCGCTGGCGCTGGAGGAGGAAGTAGGATTGAGCCACGGCGAATGCTCCGAGGATAAAGAGCGCCGCCTGCGAGAAGGTCGCAACGAGGCTGCCGTCGTACTTGTGAGCCCACACGAAGACTGCGTTGAGACCAAGTGACACGATTAGCACACCCGCCACTGGGATGATAAAACTACCAGTCGTGAAGAGCCTAGCGGCAGTTGTCCGTTCAAAGAGCAAGGCGGTATTTTGTGACTGTTGTGAGAGCACTTGCGTCTCATCGAGCAGCTCATCGGCGTGCATGGACAAAAGAGAGATCTGGTTCTTGAGCGAAGTCAAGATATCATTCGGTACTGTCTTGAGGCTTGCCAACAGCTCAACTGCCGTCTGCATGGTCGTGATCGGAGTATGCAAATAATGCGAGGTAAGATCGATATAATTCTTGCGATTTGTCTCAGCCTGATTGTAACGCTTGGCCAGAGCTTGGAGTCGACGGCGGTCACGGATCTGTGCTGCGGCCTGGAAGGCATATACTAGTGCGAAGATACCAAGAATGGCGATAGTACCGTACGGAATAGCTTGCGCTACTTTTGGCGGGATCGGCTGAACTGCTTCATCGAGCTTCTTAAAGGCAGCCTCTACGGGTGCCACCAATGTCGCCGGCACGAGACCCCTTATCGATTCAGGGGTATAGTTCTGTTCGGTTGTCGGAGGAGGCGATACTTGCGGAGAAGATGATGAACCATCAGGGGAAGTGGTTGGGGATGGGCTTGGAGTCTCAACATCAGTCATGAGCTCTGGATCTGGTGTCGAGGTTGGCGCTGGAGTTGGGGTGGTGCCGGGAGGATCGGGAGTGACCTTGTTCCATACGACACTATTGTTGTTTGCTAAATTATCTGCGTTGTCCCTATCGCCTACGACCTGGGCATACGCCGTGGTGGGCAGTTGCACTTGGGTTGTTGCAGCAAGATAAATAGCCGGCTTGGTGAGTGCAGCCAGAAGTTGAGGCGTGCGGAATGTGACCGTACGTGTCTGTGTAGCCTTGCCGGTGATTGCCGATGGATTGAAGATTGCCAACCGAGTTACCGGGCTATATGTTCCATTCTGAATCGTCACATTCTCCATCCCAACCGGAACCGTGAAGGCTACAATTGGAAAGTAGGCCGTTCCTCTACCGTCGGCATCAGGGTTTGCCTTGTTCGTGACATTTATCGTATATGTCACGCTTTCGCCGTTTGCAACGGTGGATTTGTTTGCCGTGAGTGAGGTTTGCAAGTCCATAAAACACTGCACATTATCTGGCTGAGTGATGGGAATAATGGAGTCTGAGTCATCAAAATAGGTATCATCCTCTGACTTGAAGAGGGCCGTGGACTTTGTCCTGATTTGCGTTGCATTACAGTACCCACGATCCACCGTCGAATAACAATACTGCACATCTTCCCCGCCAACAGACACACTTAGTTGTGGTAGTTGGGACGTTCCCCAAGGTGAGCCGCTATAGGTACGTCCATTCATCTCAAACACCAGCGATGGGTTATCAACAACCGAGATACCACTAATATCGAGCTCTCCGGTCTCCCGGATATTCGTTGCTGCAATCAGCGTGGCGCCACTGGTATTTTTGACTGTCACGTTCAATGACTCAAAATCCCTACGCTGGCCATACAGCACCCGTACTTTATTCCAGGCGGCAGTATGTGTCTGACCGTCACAATAACTCCCCGAAATAGATCCGGCTGTTACAGTCGATACATTCCGTGCATTACGACACGGCACCTCTCCGAGATCAGGGTCCATCGACCATATATAGCCCGATCGCCCAGAAGCATACAGACACGCACCATCAGAATAGTACCCTTCATCGCCGCCAAAGCCGCCATTGATCCCCCATCCATATTTGATAGGAGGCCACTGCTCGCAGGTAGCTTGAGTCGTCCAGTCAAAGCACGCCGTACCCCCTTTGGTGGCACCTTCGCTGAGGCGATATGCAAAGTACGAGCGCAGATGCCCATTTACTGTCATCGTGGTGACGTTTGGTGACATGAACCAAGTTGCCCCAATCGTGGGCTGAGGATTGCCAAGAATGCCCGGCACACTACCGAGCTGCGAACCATCAACAAGATTGAAGCAGTAATTGGCCAGCGTGAAGCTTTCGGCTCCATTTACCACCAAATAGCATACGGCTTGATCGGCACCATTCTTCCAGATGTATACCGTACTCGGACGCTCCAAGGGTAGACCATCATAATACTTTTGCGGCCATATACTGTACCCACCGCTAATCGGCCAGCCCGAGCACGGCGTTCGGGCAACTACATCAAAGCACGCCAGAACCGTCCCAAAGCTACGCTGCGTCTCCCACTCTTGCAAGAACGGATTGAAGAGATTGTCATTGTTAATACGATAGTTCATGAGCCAGTACATCTTGGTACCACTTATTACATGCGTACCAGGTGACTCGTATTGCGAAGCATGTTCCGAAATCTTATACGTTGGGTTGCTGCCGGTGGTAGAGGCTGTATATCCAGAACAAATGGCGTCTGTCTGCATGTCAAAACAAACTACCGTTTGATACGTTTGATCGATATCAGCTGCATCTCCATAGATCTTACCTGCCTGCTGAGTAAAGCCAGACACGAGTGATGGGTTTGCGCCAGCTGGTGCAGTAGCTGACCCCATTACGGTAAATCCGCAGTTTTGCAACGTCTCCAAGTCTGCACAGATCACCCCATAATTGTTGCCACTTTGTCCTGGCACATATATGCGACCAGCATTACCATATGCCCCATCATCTAAGACGATTTCCATATTTGCCGCAGTATTTAGGTTGCGTGATCCCGCCCCTAATGCGCCAACCGTGGTAGAAAAATACGTCGGAAAGGACATGGTCGTACAGCGAGCCTTTGTTGATAAATCATAGCAATCAAGCATATTAACACCGGCTCCGCCCCTCTGGGACTTTAGTACTGTATACACTCGATTGTTATATACCACCGGCATAGATGGCGGCTGGTTATTTGTTGTCAGTTGAGTTTGCTGGAGCGGACGAGGGAGCGCCGTTGCCGAACGAGCTGGCTGGAACCCGTTTGTACGAGGTGGCTTGAGCTTAAAGAACGTAATTGCTTCACGAGTCGCCAGAGGAATTGCGTTCCCGGGTGCATAAGCCGTCCAGGTGCGACTTCCGGCCGGCACCGTACTGAAGTCTGTAGAATACTCCGCCGTCCATCCGGTCGGGACCGTCAAATCTCCTGAGAGCTTCTGATCTGGAGATATCTCCTCAATTACCTCACCATCCAAGGCCTGTGAGTTGTCAGAGATGTTGATGCTCTTCCTCCAGGTAGTCGTGGCTCCTGGATCGGCCGAAGTATCATCATGACCGACAACATCGTATACATCATCTACCGTAATCGTAGCGCGCTGTGTGCCATTCTGACTCGGCGGCTGTTTTGCTGTTGGAACTGCCAGGCGCATCCCTACATAGACTATGAGGAGTGTAGCGAGGAAGACAACAATGACCTCTTTATACTGGTCCGTGGCCCGCCCAATTGGGTGTGTTTTCTTAAATGCCTGCCATTGTGCCCCGGAGCGAGTCATGAAGCTATGTATGCGAGACGACTTCATAGCCCGCTCCCTGGATTAGGTGTGTTATCAAGATAATCTGGATACCCATCGCAATCAGAATCGTCGTCACCCAGGTTACCATTTCCCGCCGTTTGAACTATCTGGCTGTTCACAGTCAGAGGGCAGCTAAACCCACGACCCGTGTCCTCTTGTGAATTATTTTTGCCGTCCTGGTCATAGTCATCAGCACGGCTCCCTGTAAATCTGGCTGGCAGCTTGTACATATTTACAAATCTACGTCCGAGCTCTACCTGCCCCTTGGCCATCATGTGGATATGGTCATTGCCGCGAATCAAATCCTCGGTATCAAAGATATCTACAGGATTACCAGCTGCCGTGAGTGTATCGGCTACAGTCTGCTGAGCGGCCCGCACACGATTAATGCGATCGATATGATTTAGCTGAAAGTTGAAGTCTGAATAGCCGAGCAAGTCATAGTTCAGCGGCTCGTACACGAAAGGGTCCAACGAGCGAGCATAGGGGTAGCCACAAGCATCCCCATTAAATGGCCATGAGGTATTCATACACTGCCGAAATCCAGTCTTGCCAATCACCATGTGGGCAGAGGGCTGCAATTCTAGATCAGTACGTAGCTTTGTGAAGAGGTCGGTGAGATTCTGTTGATAAACAGACGTATATGACTCTTGCAGCGTATCGGTCTCACCCTGCATCCACAAAAACCCATCCACCGTGTACTTTTCGCCCCGACTACGCAATAAATCCGTGAGGAGCTTGAACTCCGACTTTAGACGGTCATAGCTCTTGTTCTGTGAATTGACGTTCCAATCGAATGGCACCGCGGGGCTATTCGATTGTGCGAGCGTCTGGAAACCATAGGCGACCTTCAAGACAATAACCTTGGTCCGCCCTTGGTCATAGAGTGTTCGAGCGATGCCAAATTCTGATCCAAGTAAGTTGGTAGTCTGGAAGTCATTGATCGTATCACGGAGTTTATTGACAGTAGGGTTTGGCAAGCCTTGGCCTGAGTCCGCCCAGCCCATCGGAGCTATATCACCAAAGATTGGGAAGAGTACTGCTGCGGTAGGATCACCATTCCCGTCAGCGCCCGCCCACCAAAACTTTGTGACATCATCGCCTGGATGATGCTGACCAAACATACCCTCACCTGCATCCAACTGAGATTTCTGAGAAGCTACACCAGACGCGTTTGACTGCCCAGAGACGATAAAGATCGAGTATGGTTCTTCTGAGCTCGCTGCCTGCGAAGTAGGCTGATGGGCGTTCAGCTTTACAGCAATGAGAAGCGCCGCTAATACAGCCACAGCAATATATGGCCACTTTGATCGCAATGAGTGTGCGCTCTTCATCCTTCCTTATATAATACCCCACTATCTGGAATAGCATAAAGGCTTTGAACGATAAAACATTACTACAGCACCGCACGCTCACACGTAATCTATTATTGACTACAGAGTGATAATGTACTAAAGTAACCCAAGATTTTGACAGCAGTCATTAGTACCCCTGCAGCACCCACTGGAGAGCCCATGCCTAACCGGCGAATCAAGCCCAGCCACATCCACACGAACATCCACGAGATCGATTACAAAGCGCTCTGGGAGAGCGGCGTGCGCATCTTGTGCTTCGACGTCGACAACACACTCGGCCTCATGCATTGCGATGAATTCGATCAGAAGATCGACGAGCTCTTGCGTAACCTAATCGCCTTCGGCTTCAGGATCGCCTTCGCGACCAATTCCACCAAAAATCGCGACAATCTCAGAGAACAATACAACGCGATTCTGTGTCAGCCGCAACGCATCAATCGCTTCGTCAAGCGACCACACAAGCCCCAACGTGCCTTCTACTCGCTCCTGCAAGCGCTCCTCGGCAGTCCTGCACCACGCACTGCCGCGATGATCGGCGACAAGCTCAATGCCGATGTACTCGCGGCTGAACGCTGCGGATTTGTCGGCATCCTGGTCAACCCACTCGGCAGCGATCTGTGGATCGAGCGGGCACTCTTTTTTCGACGACTCGAAAACCGACGCCTGCGCCAGCACGGCATCGTTCGTGCCTCCTGACTCTCCGTCACACTTGTGCCCCACTTCGGTGGGGCACTTCATCTTTTTAGTCAGCTATACGACCACCGAATGACGCGATAGCTCTATTGATACAGCCTAGTTACTGCCTCTAAAAAGAGCCCTCTCGGGCTCTTTTTTTGTGACTAAAAGTAGAACGGGTGGTTCCAGACGAGGTCTGAAACCACCCGGCGCACCCCTGGATGGGGTGCTAGGTGTTGAGCACGATCGAGATCGCACTCGTGATGGGATCGACCCAGGCGATGTAGCCATTCGGGCTGACATGTCGGGGATCGACACTGAAGATGGACTCGTAGGCGTAGTAGGCAGGCTTGAGCCAGCCCACGTCACCGGAATCCTGGAGCGGAAGAGCCGAATCGATGACCGTTCCGTTGACGTTGCCCGGCGTGAGCAGCCACGAGTTGTAGGCCGCCATGTTGGCCAGCTGAGGAGCATTCCACGAGCCGTTGTGCGGCACCGGGTGCATGCTGACCCAGAAGGTCTTCACGCCGAGGCTCGTCAAGTAGACGTTCAGGTCGGAGACGGCGGCGATGACCGCAGTGCTGTCGACCTGATTGCCCCAGTCGTTCGTACTGCCCTGAATGACCACGCCCGCTGGAAGCGGACAGGCCGTCAGGTACTCGTGGACGCGGCTGACGATGGTCGGCAGATCGTTACCGGACTGTGCGAAGTAGTTCGCACGAGCCTGCTCGGTGAAGGCCGAACCGCCATACGCCTTGCTGGCCACTTGGTAGCCGGCGGGGTTCATGTACTGCGGCAGCTGCGTGCCGTTTGAGTCTCCGAAGAGCGGAATGACGGTCGGGCCGACACAGCCATTCGACGACACGATGGTCGTCGGGGTAGTGCCGGTCGTCCCGCCGCTGCCGGACTGACCGGGGCAGGCGGTGGCCACGAAGGCCAGAGCCACCACGAGTGGCAGCCAGAGCAATCGTTTGCGAATCATCTTGGTTCTCCCTTGGGGTGCGTATGTAGCGGGCGCCACAGATCAAGAGTATAATAACATATTATATCATCTTTGTCTATATAAGTTCCGTCTTAGTATATTAGCGAGGAATAAT
>CALKUN010000008.1 GCA_937996675.1 uncultured Candidatus Saccharibacteria bacterium | reverse complement strand
ATACGCCTTTTAGTAGTAATTCTAATGAATGATGGATGTTATAAAAAGCAGTGTAGTGAAATAGTGTTATGCCATTCCTGCTTTGACCGATAGTAAGCGCCGCTATTAGGAAAGCCTTACCGATCCCGCCGGTTTCATGCCGGGCTACGACAACACACTTCAAATCTTCGCAAAGTTGCTCAATCCTGGTATCTTCGGGGCTTCTATCCATAATAAAATCATATCAGAATCAACAAAAAAGACC
Organism: uncultured Candidatus Saccharibacteria bacterium; assembly: GCA_937996675.1. GTDB lineage: Bacteria > Patescibacteriota > Saccharimonadia > CAILAD01 > CALKUN01. The sequence continues at coordinate 13,848 of CALKUN010000008.1, read as the reverse complement.
TTCCAAAATATGAAAAGTCCTCTTTGGTGCGGGTAAGGAGACTCAAACTCCTGGCCTCTTCCTTGGCAAGGAAGCGCTCTATCAACTGAGCTATACCCGCATAATAATTTGTTTTCAACATTGTAAGGTATCAGATCACGCTTTTGAAATCCTGGATGAAGATAGAGCGCTTGTTTTTGAAGCGCGACAAGTCGCGATATCAACTGAGCTATACCTGCAAAAGTGAAAATGGTGGCACCTGTAGGAATTGAACCTACGACGCACGGCTCTTCAGGCCGTCGCTCTACCAACTGAGCTAAGGTGCCATAATTCTATTGATAAATAAAGTTGCGAACTCGAGTAATAGTACCTGATTGTGAAGGTTTTTTCAACGCTTGTCATGCCTACTGGTAAGATAGCGACCATCGAGCATATCAGGTATAATGACCAGACTTCCGGCACCATGGCGGAGTGGTTACGCAACGGTCTGCAAAACCGTGTACACCGGTTCAAATCCGGTTGGTGCCTCCATTTTAATGACACCTATTCTGCTATACTGGAACAAACGAAAGGACAGATTTTATGACAATTCTCTATATTGTACTCATCATCGTGGTGGTCATCGCCGTATGGCTGTGGTCCACCTATAACGGTCTCGTGCGTTCGCACACCCGTGTTGACGAAGCCTTCTCGGATATCACTGTCCAGATGAAGCGTCGCCTCGACCTCATTCCTAATATCATCGAGACGGTCAAAGGCTTTGCCAAGCAAGAGAAGTCAGTCCTCCTCGAAGTCACCAAGGCTCGTAACCAGGCCATTGCTGCTCCAGAAGGAGATCTTTCTAAGCAGGCCGAAGCCGACAATGCGCTCTCCGGTACGCTCAAGACACTCTTCGCAGTCTCAGAAAACTACCCAGACCTGAAGAGCAACCAGAACTTCATGCAGCTCCAGGGTGAGCTGGTCGATACCGAAGACAAGATCCAGGCTTCACGCCGTTTCTATAACGGTAACGTTCGTGACTTCAACATCAAGCTGAAGGTGTTCCCGACCAATATGTTTGCTGGATCACTTGGATTCAAGCCATACGAATTCTTCGAAGTCGCAGAGAGCGAACGGGCAGCGGTAGAGAAGCCAGTCGCTGTTGACTTTGACGAAGACGCTCCGAAGAAGTAACCAAACCACAGTCAATAAAAATGCGATGAGGCCCGGACGATGTCCGGGCCTCAGTGGTGTGGCTAGGCCGCTGCCAGGGCCTCGCGGCGAGCGGCGATGCAGGATTCGAGCTCGGCGCAGATGGCATAGGCTGCCTTGCGGTAGCGCTTGGGAGCTTCCTCGCAGAGCTTCTTCTTGATCGGCTCGAAGTACCGCTCGGTCTCCGCGAGCTTGCGCTCAACGCGGCTGGGATCCATGCCGTCCATGGTGCGGATGTTGTGGATCCGGTCACACAGCTTGATGGCGCAGTCGCTCCAGTTGCCATCGGTGATGAAGCGGTTGTAGTAGGCCGCATTCTTGTCGACGTACGCCTCTTTGTCGAAGGTGTTCTTCGAGAGGATGATGACGCCATGCATGATCTTCTTGTTGAACATGCGACGGATGAAGCGAGGCTTCATGATGAAGCTGTCCTCGATCATGTCGTGCAGCAACGCCTTGATGATTGTGTTGCGGTGGTGGATGCCAAAGTGGACACACACCAACCACGCCACCGTCTTGGGGTGTTCGAAGTATCGGGTGCCGTCATCGCGCACCTGGATGCGATGAGCGTTCTTCGAGATGAAGTAGGACTGCTCGATCATCTCCATGGCCGCATCGTCGAAGAACGGCGCAATCATCTGCATGAACTTCTGGCGGCGGGCTTCGACGTAGCCCTTGTCGCTCATGTGCGGGATGTGTGAGAACGGCATAGCATGCCTTTCGGTCGTAGGTTCTATATGTATTATATAATAAGTATGGATCCCTGTCAAAGAATAGTGAGTAAAAAGATCGAGATTCGGATACACCATCCGAATCTCGGAATAGTCTGATGGTCTCGTACTACACAGGCTTGCGCAGCGTTTGGCTCTCGATCAGCGCTCGTTGTATCCCGATCGTGCGCAGGAGAACGCGAGCGTGCTGGTTACTGAACTCCTCCAGCTGTTCGGGCATGGTCTCGATTACCCACAGGTACCTGGTGAGCTCGTTGTGGTATCGACCAGCATCGACCAGCATCTGGAACTCGTTCACGTCAGAGATGCGATTGGCCAATACTCGCAGCTTGGGGTTTTTGGAGATGTAGTAGGCATCTTCGTAGCTGCAGCCGAAACGACGTTGCAAGCGGCAAGCTTGCGGGATGTCCAGCTGGGCATGAAAGAGCGGGAGGAGCTGAAACGGCAACGACAGCAGCAGGGCATTCAGGAAGAACTCCCCGATGGTCGGGCCGTCGTAAGCCGGCGTGTCGCCGAAGTGATTGAGCTCGTTGCGCAAAGTCATGATGAACATCACGAGCGTGCAGGCTGCGAAGATGAAGAGCACAGGACCGATGTAGTAACTGGCGTGACGCCACTTACTTCGGGGGTGGTTGTGGTCGGTACGTGAGATCTCGAGTCCTCGAAGGAGGTTCTCGAAGTTTTTACTGGGCTGGGTGATGAGCATGCTTCTCCTAGGGAGGGCGAGTGAGAGTATTTTAACACTCGGCACTAATATGTGTGTAATAAAAATGATAACGGGGCTAGGACACGCCTAGCCCCGTAGGGTAATTACTGCGGCTCCTCAACAGCTTGGTTCAAAGCCCCCTGGAGGAGGTCAGTGGCAGCAGTACCGCTGCGCTCGGCTTCTCGCTGAGCATATTCAAAGAGTCTCTTCCTCGAATAAGCTGGGCGAGCTTTCAGATCCGCCTGTTCGGCAGCAGCGATGACCTCACTGAGCGAGACATGCTTGTTGCGGTTTTGCATTGCCTTCCGAAGCGCCTGGTTCTCGCGCCAGTATTGTGCCTGCGACTTGGTCAGGCGGAACCTCAATTGCATGTACCAGCGCGGGATGAGGAATGTTGCCGAAAGAACCATCCCGTAGAGGACGAGGCGGAACGCATTGCTGAAATCATCTCCGAAGTTCTCAAAGCTGTTTGTCCACATCGCGGCGATTGTGGCGATGAGTGCCGAGATAAGTGAGACGATCGCAATGGAGAAAGCGATGTACCCGGTGATCTTCGAGAAAAGTGATGCGTCGTTCGGGAATGACTCACTGAATTTGCGCTCAGAAGATGATCGAATCGCCCCATAGCCTTCATAGCCGTGCAGATCAATCCATTGAGTGGTTTCTGGTGTTTGGTCCATCGTTGACTTCCTTGTTGTCGAGTAACGAACTGGGCATACTGTACAATAATTTAAGAAATAAGTCTATGATTCGGCCAATGAAAAGTGAGCTCAAGCTACCTGATTTCAGGTATAATAGAGAGCAATATGTATACCGAAATCGCCAAGAACAAACGCAACTCCAGCCTGCTCGTATTTGCCTTCATCCTGGTCACCATTGGGATCAGCTGGGTCTTTGCCCGTGCGCTCGATAGTCCGATTATCTTGTATGTGGCGACATCAATCTCGATCTTGTATTCGTGGATTAGCTACTTCAATTCCGACAAGATGGTACTGGCGGTATCTGGCGCTCGTGAAGTGAAAAAGGCTGACTCTCCGGAGCTTTATAGGGTAGTCGAGAATCTCGCGATTACGGCTGGATTACCAACCCCACGTGTGTATATTATTTCCGACTCGGCACCAAACGCCTTTGCGACCGGCCGAGATCCTGAGCACGCCGTAGTATGCGTGACCGAAGGGCTCCTGCAGAAGCTCGAGAAGCGTGAGCTGGAGGGTGTGATCGCGCACGAGCTGAGCCATATTGGCAACTATGATATCCGCATGATGAGTCTTATTGCTGTGCTCGTCTCGGTCATTGCATTGCTGTCCGACTTCTTCCTGCGTTGGGGGTTCTTTTTCGGCGGTGATCGTGATGACAACAATAATAATGGCGGGCAAGCGCAGGTGATCTTCATGCTCCTGGCTATTGTGTTGGCTATCGTAGCGCCGATCATTGGGCTCCTCATCCAGCTAGCCGTATCTCGTAAGCGTGAATATTTGGCCGACGCTTCGGGGGCGCTATTAACACGCTACCCAGATGGTCTTGCTAGTGCGCTCAAGAAGATTGCTGGTGACACCGAGCCACTCGAAGCTGCCAACAAGGCGACGGCAAATATGTATATTATCAATCCACTTCGTGCGAACGTGGAGGGTAAGGGAGGCAAGAGCTTTGCGGCCAAACTCTTCTCGACACATCCACCGACTGCCGATCGTATTAAGCGTCTCTCAGAAATGGGAACAAAGGAGTAGCTATGAAAAAGCCCAAGCCAGAGACTTCATCTCGACCCTTGCAGAAGAGCGTCGCCGATACGTGGCAGCTGTACCGAGGCCGGTTGCATCAGATCCTTGTGGCGACTTTTCCACCGCTGGCACTCATCGTACTGCTACGTTGGCTGTCTGACGATTACACCGGTGACCAATATGGTGCTGTGATCGGACTCATCACGATCTTCAATACAATGCTCCTTGCGCGACTCGTCACGGTCGGGTGGCAGCGCAAGGAAGTGCGATTACTGCCTTTTTATAATGGAGTGATGTCGCGATACCTCTCTGGTGCTGGCCTCTTGATTGTGCTCGTGGCACACACGCTGCCACTCCTCGCAGGCGTGCTCTTGCTTGGACTAGTCCTCGTTGGGCAAGCCACTGCTGCGTGGCTCCTGCTGATCCTGCCACTTTGTGCCGCTGGTCTTCTCATTGCACTCCATGCCAGCTTCTCGCTCTTCGCCATGATGGACGATATGTCCCTGACCGTGCTGCAGAGTCTACGGATATCTGGGCGATTGGCTCGACGATATGCACGGCCACTCATTCTCAGGGTCTTCGGCGCACTTGGTGTAGTGGCAGTATTTGGTGGCTTCATTGTGTGGCTGGGCGGCACTGTTGCGCCGGCCTTACAGAGCGAACAAACGCAACTCTTTGTGGACGCGATATTGAGCTGGATCCTGACTCCATTCGTATTCTGCTATGGTGCAACTGTATATAAGAAGCTCCTCGAGGCTCATGAATAAGTCGGCTGCCAGTAAGCGCGTCAAAGCCCTACGCGAGCAGCTCAGCGAGTATGCCTATCAGTATTATGTGCTCGATAGCCCCGAAGTCGATGACGCAGTCTATGACTCGCTGAATAATGAGCTTCGTGCCATTGAAGCCGAACATCCAGATCTCATCACACCTGACTCACCATCGCAAAAAGGCTTTCTTGGTGAAGCTAAAGACGCCTTCAAGAAGGTCGATCATGCTCAGCGCATGCTTTCATTGCAGGATGTGTTCTCCTTGGACGATGTTGTAGCCTGGGAAAAGCGAGTTGAGAAGCTTCTCGGTGGGAGCCCGCCCGAGTATTGTGCCGAGCTGAAGATGGATGGCCTCGCCATGAGTCTTATTTATGAAGATGGCGCATTTGCGCGAGCTGTTACGCGTGGTGATGGGGAAGTCGGTGAGGATGTTACGCACACTGTCCGTACCGTCCGCACGGTGCCACTGAAGCTTCGTGATGACAAGTCATTGCCGCGAGAAATCTATCGTGGTCGCTTTGAGGTGCGTGGTGAGATCGTGTTGCCAAAGAAGGAGTTTGACCGCATCAACGTCGAGCGCGAGAAGGAAGGCCTTCCACTGTTTGCCAACCCACGTAACGCTGGAGCCGGCTCGATTCGTCAGCTTGATCCGGCCGTAACACTGGAGCGACGATTAGAGTTTTTCTGCTACGGTTTGGTCGGAGAGTATCCAGGACTGGAATCTCTCACAATGAAGCATGAGTGGACTCGTCGTCTTGGGTTTAAGGTCGCTCCACACGAACGAGTCCTGCATGACTTGGCGGACATTGAAGGATATGTTGCGGAGGCGAGTGAGCTGCGCGCCAAGCTACCGTTTGGTATTGATGGACTCGTAGTTACGGTCAATGATGTGGCGAGCTACAAGCAGCTTGGTATCGTCGGCAAAGTGCCACGAGCAGCCGTAGCCTATAAGTTTCCAGCCGAGCAGGCCACGACGATTCTGGAGGACATCCGGGTATCCATTGGACGCACCGGTGCTGTGACGCCCTATGCTGTACTAACACCTGTCAAGGTGGCGGGATCTACCGTGGCACGCGCCACGCTTCATAACGCAGATGAGATTGCGCGCAAAGAACTGCTCATCGGTGACACGGTGATCATTCAGAAGGCCGGAGATATCATTCCCGAGGTCCTACGACCTCTCAAGGAGCTGCGTACCGGTAAGGAAAAAAAATTTGTCATGCCGCGGGAGATTGACGGTGTGGCTGTTGTGCGTCCAGAAGGTGAAGCTGTTGCGCGGCTGGCTGACCTCACTACCGCACAAGTGCACTGGCAACAGTTGATTCACTTTGTGTCACGGACGGCCTTTGATATTGATGGCTTGGGAGAGAAGATTGTATCTCAGCTCATGGAGGTGGGCCTCGTGAAGACTCCGGCTGACTTCTTCCGACTGACTAAAGATGATTTACTTGGCATGGATCGGTTTGCTGAGACGAGTGCCGATAACCTCATCGCAGCTATCGCCGCTGCACGCGAAATTCGTCTCGGGCGTTTCATCTTTGCGCTTGGCGTACGGCATGTGGGCGCCAAGACGGCATCTGATATCGCAAGCTACTTCGGATCACTCGACAAAGTGCGTCAGGCGAGTCTCGCAGATCTGGCTGAGATACCTGGTGTCGGTACGGTTGTAGCGGAGAGCTTGTCGCATTGGCTGGCGAGCGCTGAAGCCTCCAGGCTGATTGACGACCTGCTGGATGCTGGCGTGAAGGTGAAGTCAGAATCAAAGCTAGCTCCATCGGCTCAGTTTGCGGGCACCACCTGGGTACTGACTGGGACGCTCTCATCGATGACTCGTGAAGAAGCCGGCGAGAAGATCTCTGACCTCGGGGGCAATGTGACTGGATCAGTATCTCGTAAAACGACCTATGTCGTAGCGGGTGTCGAAGCTGGCAGTAAGCTGACAAAAGCCGAAAGTCTCGGTGTGACTGTCCTCGATGAGCCAGCATTTCTCAAGCTTCTCGCCGCAGCTTAGCTAGAATTTTTATTCAGAATCTAGTAGCATAAGCGTAATGAGTAAGTCCAAATCTCCTGACGATCAGCCTATTCTCGAGGACCAACTAGGTCTGGGGGATGATGAGGTGCTCGTACAAGACAAGGCCGAGACTCCTGAAGTCGATGAGCTCGGACTCCCGCCTGAGACAGAAAAGAAAAAGATGGTTGATCTGCGACCATGGTACAAACAGCCTAAGACGTGGGCTAAAGTTGCCGGTGGTGCGGTAGTGCTCGGCTTGCTGACCACTGGAGGACTGATCTGGTATGGTCGATCGCAAGATGCACAGACTGTGAGCGATCAATGGCAAGTGGTCGGCGAGTCAGCCGAACGCACCACCTCTGAAGTATCGCGCTCGAGTTATGACAGTTTTGACTCCGCTCACCAAGCTTTGGTCGACATGAGCAATAAGCTGGACGACATCCGCTCCAAGAACAAAGCTCACTTCTTGGGAGATGCCAAGCTCATTGAGTCATTTGATAACGTGCTGGGTAGCTTGAAGACATATACTGATCAGGCAAAAGATCAGGCTAACAACATCGGACGCCTGTCCACATCTGATCTAGATAGCCTCAAGTCAAGCTCTACTGCTGCTAAGCTAGCTGTAGAAGATTTCCAGAAGTCTAGCTCGCTCACAAAGTCCACGAGCATAACTGGCGACTTCTTCCTGCTCAATGAGCGCTTCGAGCGACTCATCAAGGCGCACACTGATGCTGAGGACACTAAGAAAGCTGCAGCTGATGCGGCACTGAGCAAAGAAGAGCAGGCGAAGCAAGATAAGGCCGATGCAGAAGAGGCCGCATCGCGCTGGACCCAAGCTTATATCGCAGGCAGCGTAGCCGATATGAAGAAGTACATGACAGCACCATTTGCCAAAGAGTACGACTTCACGCAGGTGACAGCTAGCTGGCGTTCTACCAACTACCCAAAGACCTACCGACGCGTGAGTACTGACAAGAAAAGCGATTCGTATGAGATTGTTGAAACAGTTACCTTTATCACAAAGTCTGACTACACGGCCGAGAATAGCTACACGACGACCTACGTTTTCCTTATTACCCAGGATGCCACGAGCAAAAAGTGGCTGATCAATTCTCAGCGGTACCAATAGCCCCTCCTGCCTGTTGATAATGACTTTCGAGGTGAGAAAAGCTATACTTATTACCAGATATGACAGCCATTACTCCATCTGACGCTCAGCGCATTGCTGAGCTTGCTCATCTGCACATCGCTGGCGATCACCTCGACGAGGCGGCCGCTGGATTAGGTTCGATTCTTGAGTTTGGTACACAACTACAGGATATCGATACATCAGATGTACAGCCGACCAGCCAGGTAACCGGTCTGACCGATGTCTTGCGCGAAGACGTTGTCCGTCCGAGTAGCGTTGCGCCAGAAGTATTGGTAGCAGCAGCGCCATCTCATCTGGACGGCTACTTCAAGGTAAAGCGAGTTATGAAATGAGTCATTACGATATCGCGTCCGCTCACGATGCGTTGGTCGATAGATCGATCAGCTGTGTTGAGCTGGTCCAGCTTTATCTAGATCGTATTGGAGAAGTAGATGGCAAGGTGCATGCTGTCCTGACGCGCCTCGACGAGCGTGCGCTCGAGCAGGCTGGCGCAGTGGACGCCAAGCTAGCTAGCGGCGAAGAGATCGGCCTCCTTGAGGGCATCCCGTTTACGGCCAAGGATATGTTTCTCATCACAGACACACGCACTACGGCTGCAAGTCAGATACTCAAGGATTTTGTCGCGCCATATACTAGTACGGCCATAGCGAAGCTCGAAGCAGCTGGCGCTATTTGTATCGCCAAGGTCAACCAAGATGAATACGCCCACGGGAGCTCAACTGAGCACTCTAGCTTTGGTGTCACGCACAACCCGCGAGATCTGAATGCAGTACCAGGTGGAAGTTCGGGTGGTTCAGCCGCTGCTGTAGCTGCTGGTATCGGTATCTTCTCGGTCGGAACTGACACAGGTGGCAGTGTTCGTCAGCCTGCCGCGTACTGTGGCGTGGTTGGACTTAAGCCAACTTATGGGCTGATTAGTCGCTACGGCGTAGTGTCGATGGCTAGCTCGCTTGATGTCGTTGGAGTGTTGGCGCAAAACGTGGCCGATGCGCGTACGGTAGCGGCTGCAATGGCGGGTCAGGACGAGCATGATGCAACCACTATTGCATCAGAGCCGATCAAAACCATTGAGTCTACCAAAAAAGCCGGCTACATTCGCGAATATATGCAGGGACTCGATCCGGCGGTCGCATCACGCTACGAAGCTGCCTATGAAACCTTGCGCTCCGATGGGTGGGTGGTCGAAGAAGTCAGCTTGCCGAATATTAATCAAGCATTGCCGTGTTACTACATTTTGACTCCGTCCGAGATCTCCTCAAACCTCGAGCGCTACGACGGTGTACGGTACGGATCGCAGACTGAAGCGGCGCACGACCTGACTTCTACCTACTCAAGTACTCGAGGTGAGTTCTTCGGTGGGGAAGTCCAGCGCCGTATTTTGGCTGGCACATACGCTCTTTCGGCTGGTTACTACGATGCTTACTACAAGAAGGCGATGCAGGTCCGTACCTTGATCATCCAGGACTTCGCTGCAGCTTTTGCGGACTACGATGTACTCGTTGGGCCAACAGCACCCTCAGAAGCCTTTCAGATCGGTGCCCACACTGATGATCCGGCCGAGATGTATTTGCTGGACATCATGACGGTGAGTGCAAACTTAGCAGGAGTCCCTGCGATATCTATCCCGATCGCAGGGACTAGCGATCTGCCGCTAGGGCTGCAGTTTTTGGCGCCTCAGCAGCATGAGTCAGCCCTCTTAGCGGCTGCCGAATCGGCCGAAAAAGCGCTTCATACCCAGCTCGCCGAGGTGTCACTATGACATTTGTCTCGGTTATTCTCGCTATTCTCGTAATTGGTGCGCTCATCTCGTACGAGCGAGGACTGTCCAGCTCGAAGAAGGCGGCGTTTGCGGGCAGGAACGAACCAGCTCGACCTACGCTCGACCCTGAATTCATCAAGGCTCACTGGGCTGAGATCCAGCAGATGTTGACGATTGGTCCAACCGGCATGAAGAATGCCTTGATGGAAGCCGACAAGCTTCTTGATCACGTGATGATCGCTCAGGGATTTAAGGGCAAGACTATGGGTGATCGACTCAAGTCTGGGGGCAATGCTTTTTCCGACCTCAATGCAATATGGTCGGCACACAAGCTGCGCAATCATATCGCTCACGAAGTGGCCATCGATATCGTGCCGACGCAGATCAAGGGCGCGGTTGAAAAGCTCGGACAAGGCATTAAGGATTTAGGGGTTTCACTATGAGCGACTACAAGCCAACCATTGGTGTGGAGATCCACACCCAGCTTGCGACAGACACCAAGATGTTTTGTAGCTGTGATAATGATTCGATCGAGGCAGCGCCAAACACGCACATCTGCCCAGTCTGCTTGGCATACCCCGGCACACTGCCAGTGCCAAACAAGCGTGCGGTCGAGCTAGCGATCCGGCTGGGGCTCGGACTCAACGCCGAAATCACGCGTCAGACGAAGTTTGATCGCAAGAACTACTTTTATCCAGACAGTCCAAAAGGCTATCAGATCACACAGTTTGATCAGCCGATAGTCGGTGAGGGTAGTGTTGAGATCTTCGTCGATGGTGCATTCCAGAAGGTTCGCATTGAGCGTGCTCACATGGAGGAGGACGCCGGTAAGCTGACACATCCAGCTGGTGCTGATTACTCACTAGTCGACCTCAACCGAGCTGGTACACCGCTCGTAGAGATTGTGTCTCATCCAGACATGCACAGCCCACAAGAAGTGAAGCGCTACTTGCAGGAAGTCTACGCGATTGCGACCAGCCTCGGCGTGACGCACGGCAACATGCAGCACGGCAACTTCAAGTTTGACCTCAATGTGTCAATCTCCAATGACCCGGACGTACTCGGCACACGGACAGAGCTCAAGAATCTCAACTCGTTCCGTAATGCCGAGCGAGCCCTAACCTACGAGATCAAGCGACAGATCGCTGAAGTCGAGAAGGGCAATAAGATTACTCAGGAAACGCGTGGCTGGGACGATGCGAAGGGTGTGACCTTCTCGCAACGTAGCAAAGAAGAAGCTCATGACTATCGTTATTTCCCAGAGCCAGACATTCCACCACTCGTTATTACTGACGCGATGATTGCGACCGAACAGCTCGTCGTTGACGCAACAGCTCTGCCGATCGATGTTCGACGTGGACTTGTCGAGCTCGGTCTCACTCCAGATGAACAGGACATCTTCGTCGGCCAGGCGCAGACCAGCGCGATCTTCCAGGCGGCCCGAAGCGATCTTGGCGAAGATCAGGCCAAGGCGATCGTAAACTGGCTTATCGGACCGTATCAGGAATGGCTCGAATCGACCGAAGAAGGTACTGAGAGCAAGCTCACCGGCGCACATCTCGCCGAGCTCATTAAGCTTGTCGCTGATGGCACGATTAGCTCCAAGATGGCCAAAGATATCTTCACGGATGTAATTGCAGGAGAGAGCCCAAGCTCGATCATCAAACGATCTGGTGCTACTCAGATCTCTGACGTCGATACGATCGTCGACATCATTAAAGCTGCTATGGCGCAAAACCCCCAGGGAGTCGCCGACTACAAGGCTGGTAACGCCAAGGCGCTTGGCTACTTTGTCGGACAGGTGATGAAAGAGACCCAGGGTCAGGCGAACCCGCAAGTGGTCAATCAAGAGCTTAGAGCTTTGCTGGATTCAGCATAAGCGCTATCATTGTTGTATGAACATATTTCCGACCGTGCCGCCAGCACCGGCTGCCACCCCAGTGCCTACACATCTGACCGGTCAATCATTTACACAGCCTATCGTTGATCTCTTCGCGACTACATTGCCCAACTTGCCAAAGGCGATTGTCGTATTTGCGGTTGGTGTACTGATCATTCGGGTGCTTTCGATTATCCTGGCGCGGATCCTCGGGTTGACCAAGCTACCAAAGGGTCTCATTAAGGTCACGATTCGCTTGCTCGACACTGTGCTCTGGATGTTACTTGTTATCGCCATCCTGCAACTCATGGGCTTGTCGAATGTCGCTTTTGCACTCTCAGGTGCCTTTGCAGTTCTAGCGCTGGCTTTCTCAAATGGTATCTCGGCGACTGTGACCGATACGATCTCGGGGCTCAATCTTGCTCGCGACCGCCACTTTCGCATCGGCGACCGAGTGACGGTGGGCGACCACAAAACTGAGGGTATTATTATCGACCTTGATACACGCAAGACCCGTCTGAAGGATGACAAGGGGATGATACACATCTTACCAAATAGCGTTATCGACAAGAACGAGTGGATACTTGTTGAGCGAGCTGGAGTCGTGACTCGAAAGACCACGCCGCAGAGGGCTCGCGCTGCAGCTGAGAAACTTGCTACAATAGGTAAGAAGAGGAGCTAATATGCAAAATACTGAATTTGTTCTTATCATACTGCTTTCAATCGCTGTTCTAATGTTGCTCGCTATCATGATCGTAGTGTTTGTGGCGATCAGCAAGCTGCTCAAGACAATCCAAAATATTGCCGAAATTGCCCAGGATGGGACGAAGTCGGTGGCGGATATTGTGCATGAAGTCAAAGAAAAAATCATTAACCCAATGACGATGAGTGCGATTTTCGCGCAAATCATAAAAAATGCGACCGGAAGCACCGGACGCGGGAGGAAAAAGTAATGGCAAAACGAAAAGGTGGATTCTTAAAAGGTACGTTGATTGGCGCTGTCGCTGCCGGTATTGGAGCATTACTCTTTGCGCCTAAGAGTGGCAAGGAGACTCGCGAGGACTTGCAGTCGAGCTTTGACGACGTGAAGTTGCAGCTCAATAAGGGGCTCGAGGAGATCAAAGAAGCCAGCGTCCGCGTAAAGGACGACTCGGTTGTAGAGACCAAGGCACTCATTAAGCGAGCCGAGAAGCTCAAGCAGGATCTCAACGCAACTGCCCTCAAGCTCTCGAGTGTCGGGAATGACACTAAGGGTGAAGTCAGTGATCAGGCTGGCAAACTCGTGACCGAGGGGCGCGCCATGTTAGCGGAGCTCGAAGCTCTCGGCAAGCAGCTCGGCACCAGCGCAACGCGTGAAATCAAGCAGGCCACCAGTCAGATCCAGAAGGAAACTGCTAAGACTGCTGCGCAGGCCAAGAAGGCTGTATCGAAGACGGCTACAACTGCCAAGAAGACGACTGCAAAAGCTACGAAGTCGGTCGCCAAGGGCACTAAGAAGGCTACCTCCACTACCAAAGCCGCTGCCAAGCGAGTGACGAAGAATGCCACAAAGAAAAAATAAGGCTCAGGACGTCGAGGCAACTCGGTCTGATGCCGACAAGATAGCCGGCTTGCTAGCCTTTGACGCGATGATTGAGCTCGTACAGACCAAGCGAAAGTTTTTCTGGCTGAACTTATCAGCTGGGCTTATGCGCGGTGTTGGCGCAGTGCTCGGTGCAGCGCTGGCTATCGTATTGCTCGGATATATCGTGAGTTTGCTTGGAGGCCTCCCCCTGCTCGGCAGCTTCCTCCGCGATATTCAGCAAAACGTTCCTGCTAATTAGATATAAAAGCTTAACCGCCTGAATCGACACTGTCGATTCAGGCGGTTTTGTGCTCATTGGACGCTATGAGCGTCGAGTCTTGCGCGTACGAGCGGGTTGCTTTGGCGGCTCAATGGCCGGCGAGGAGTCGAGAT
>CALKUN010000007.1 GCA_937996675.1 uncultured Candidatus Saccharibacteria bacterium | reverse complement strand
ACTTTGGATATTGATGACAGCTGGGCTGACGAGCCAGAAGACGATGAGGATGAAGACGGTCTCAAGGATAGCGCCACCGATGGAGTTGGCGGTGTCTAGTTTGAGGTCGGCACTCTTCTCGGTCAGCGCCCGAGCAATGCGGACGCCGATTTCAGACAGGATGATACTGCCCGCTGCCGCAAAGCCGATGATGATGAGCATACGGCTGAGCTCAGTAGTGGCATAGTGGGCGACGAATTGTCCGACAGAGCTCCCAATGAGGAGGCCTAAGAGTGTCGCACCAATGCTGAAGAATACGTAGAGGAGCCCGAGCTGTGAGCCGCGAACTAGTGAAAAAAGTATCACAGCGATGATGAAGAGATCTACAAAATTCATACTGCTACCAGTTTATCATTGAAAAATGAACCCCAGGCGATACGCGCAGTGCGTGTTACTTGGGGTAATTGGTTCATCGGGTACGACGAGCTTGTCTGGTCCGTAGACTCAATGGAATGGGGTGTGTCATCGCACCGACGAGCTCGCAGAGCAAGATTTGCTTACCCTGAGCGATGCGATATCCGAGCTGCGATTTTTCCAGGAGACCTTCGTCGACGAGGTCTCCAAGTATCACCGTGTAGAGCCTGTCCGACTCTCGTTGATGAACCTTGATCGCTTTGACTGACTTCCAATGTCCGTCCTTGAGCTGGTGGTAGATCGTGCGGCATGCCAGATTGTTGTACCTGTTCTTGTGCCGGAGTGCGCTGTATGCAGCATTGAGATCACTCAGGATCATCCAGCCGACAAAGACAGGCGCGGCCCATTGGGTAAACCAGTTTGTCGCCTGCGGGTACACCTTGACGAAGTGAAGGCCGAGGATGGCGGCACAAAAGAGCATGTGCAAGAGCTGGCGGGTAGCCAGTTTGCGGCGCCCTTCTTTTGTTTTGAGACGTTCGCGGTACTCTTCTTTTGTGAGCATGATTGCCTTTCGGGCGGGGAAAGAAGTAGTCGCTATTATACAACCTTGATTAGTTTAATCAAGGTGCACTATTCAGGAGTGATAGCTGGTCATCTGGTGGCTAAATACAAGGCTATAGTTGACCAGACGACACTTCCTGTAAAGTAGAGAAATATTGTAATAAGTAAATCAATATGTTATTATATATCTAAAGTAGCATATAAAAAATGCTATAAATCACTTATGAAAAAGATCTCCACACGCCATAGCCGAACGGCGATGATTCCGGCTGTTGCTCCCGTAGCAGAGCTTGAACATCATATTAATTCCCCGTACGTCACATTTATCATTATGTCGGCGCTCTTAGGTGCAGGGGTATACCTAGCTTTTCTCCTGCAGCCAGCTTATCGGGGCGACCTCTTCCCGTACTTGATCGTTATTATTGCAGAAGTCTTCCTCGTCCTTCATGGTGTCATATCGTTTTGGACAATCTTGAATGGGCGAATTAATCCTCGTAACTTCGGATACCACATAACGCAGGATAGCTTGTTTGGTATGCACTCGGCCGCTATCCATAAGGAAATTGATGCGATTACAGTAACTTCTTCACCTGCCCGCCAGATGGTCATTCGGGGTAAGGTCATTACAGTTGATGTTTTTATACCGGTATACGGGGAATCACTCTCGGATATACGCGAGACCGCTCTGGCTGCGAAAGCGCTGTACGGTAAACACGAGACATACATTTTAGACGACGGCAAGTCTGATCAAGTAAAAGCGCTTGCTCGGGAGCTACATATCGGCTATATTCGGCGTCCAACCAATGAGCATGCGAAGGCGGGTAACATAAATTATGCTTTGACGAAAACATCTGGAGAATATTTTGTCATCTTTGATGCTGATTTCGTGGCTGACCCACATTTTATCGTCGAGACCATACCATTTTTTGAAAACAAACGGATGGCTTTCGTACAGACCCCACAGTACTATCGAAATCAACAGAATTTTATCTCCACCGCAGCGAGCTATATGCAGCATGTTTTTTACTCTCTTGTACAGGTGGGTAAGAATAAATTTAACGCCGCCTTTTGCGTGGGTACAAATGTGATATTCAGGCGTAGTGCGATCGAAAAAATCGGCGGGATGTACACCGCTTCCAAGTCTGAAGATATTTGGACATCAATGCTTCTACATGAGCATCGATATCAGTCTATATATATAAACAAAGTTCTTGCAGTCGGGAAGACTCCAGAGACAATCAAGGCCTACTCTCAGCAACAATTGCGTTGGGCGACTGGGAGTTTTGAGATTTTCTTCCATCGGAACCCTCTCCTCAACAAGCGCCTTACATTTGATCAGCGCATTCAATACTTCGCAACTACAGCATTCTATTTTAATGGATTTGCGATTGCAGGGTTGTTGCTCTTGCCGGCATTGCAGATATACTTAAACCTCACTCCGATCGCACTCGATATACCGTTTTATCAATGGGCTCTGTTGTATTCAGGCTTTTACGCTACTCAGCTTGTGCTCTCGATGTACACAATGGGAGGCCTGAAGCTTGAGACCCTCATGCTCTCAGCTGCATCATTCCCTATATATATCAAGGCGAGTATGAATGCCTTGCGAGGCCGGGATGAATCGTGGCAGGCAACAAATCGTGTCGACTCATACGACTCCCCATTCAACTACATACATATTCAGGTCTATATCTTCACATTTCTGTTTTGGACCACAGGAGTAGGGGTGTGGAAGAGTATGTACACTCAAGAATTCTCTGTCTCTATCGCATGGTGCGCATTCAATGCAATAATCTTCGGTTACTTCATTTACATAGCTCGCAAGGAGTCGCATCTCTCTCGGCGAACTGCTGTATCAAATAAACGTCGTCGTCAGAACAATAAAGTAACGCTATTTCAGGAGAAAAAAGTATGAAATTCGCCACTCGACTCAAGTTGATACTTGGGATAATAACAATCTCTATCATATGTGCAGGGTTATTTGTATATCTTGATTATTCGATGTCCCGAGCCTCCTCGGTTGAGGCACAGCTCCAGTCTGATAGTTACACTGTCGGTATCGATTACTCAGGGGTACTCACCAAGGAATATGTTGATGAGGGCTCCTTTGTGAAGACGAATGACCCACTGTTTGAGTTGCGTAGCCAGACCCTTAGTGATGCTATTCGCAATAACGACGTCGCTAAAGCTTCGTTGCTATATTCGCTCACGGACAACGGACGCGTTTTGATATCGGCAGCTGCTCCTGGGCAAGTCCAGACCATTTCATTTCGCGAAGGCGCATTTGTACCAGCTAATAGCCAGATCGCAGAGATTAACAGTGAAGATAAGCTCTACATCTCTGCGACGTATAGACTGTCTCCGCCAGACTACGCTAGGCTCAATAAAAACAGCAAGGTCAAGATAGTCTTCCCCGATAATACAGTAGTAGATGGAGCGGTCTACGACATCTCACTCGACACGATCGACAAGCAGATTCTGACGACAATACGTGCTCGCTTTGACCGGGCGCGCGTCAATACAAATACTTTTTCAGTAGGATCTCCAGTCGAGACATCATTGTATCTAGACAATAAGACTTGGTACAACAAGCTGATGGTGAGTGTGATGACGGCGTTCAATCCTAAATCAGATAAGTAATATGAAGAAGCTTTTTGCAGTACTTGCTATCGTGCTTATTATTGCTCTGAGCTCGATTCTGTATGCAAAGCGGTATGGTTCAAAGATGACAGCCCCATCTTCGTTAGTGAGTACCGCAGCGCTCCATGCACTTCCGACGAAGTCGGTTAGTGGTATCGATACGTCACATCTGGATCCTGGTCTCACTCCGCCTACGAACAAGTGGTTTAGTGGAGCTGTCTTGCAAAAGAAGCCCCAAACTATCTTCCCGAGTCCTCTTGGTGTCACACCGAATGAAGACAGTTTTTCGATTGGGCTGCCCACTATCAGCCCCACCCAAAATTCTGTCATGGGTACGGTCATCGATAGCCTAGATATTGCGCCCGAGGGTGCTAAATCCTATCGGGTCACTCGCTATGATGAGCTTAGTCTCGACCTTACATATCGTAGTGAGTCTGGGGAATTAGGTGTAGTCACAATTACTGCTGGCTCACCATATATCCAGTACACTGCAAAGCAATCGAGTCGGCTTGAAATACGGACTCCGGGCAAAATATCGGCCCGGAACGAATCGAGCGCCGCATATGCTCTTGGCAAGAGCACAATCATTGCCCGCGGATATCAGGGTGCAACATTTGAGATGTCGGGTGACTCTGTACGGGTAGGATTGCCGTCCGATGGGTTTGTCACGATTTACGCTTTGGCGACGGGCAGGCCAGATGGTCTGGAGCGATATGCCGACAGCCGCATTATCGGGGCAGAGGTAAAGTATGCAGAGCAGGGGAATGAGTATCGTACAGATATCGAGATTCGAACAGCTCAAGGAAAGCCGACCGTTATAACCTATTTACCTCATCAAAGAAATAACGATACCTCGATAATGAAGTATCAGACCCTGTACGGCGAAGCGCGTGCTGTAGCTGGCTCGCATTTTGCCTTCACGACTCCTGCGATAACCGTCGCAGAGGGCCTAGATATATCGCATGTTAGCCCTACTGACAGGGACTTGCTTGTTACTCAACTGCGCCAGGATATTAATGCTACTAAGTTCGGAGCCAGCGACACATACTTTAGTGGCAAGGAACTCTATAGGGCAGCCCAGCTCCTTGATCTCGCTAAGCAACTTGGCGAGTCTGACATAGCGAGTACAATGCAGGTCAAGCTCAATCAAGAGCTAACACAGTGGCTTGCCATCTCTGGTGAACGATCTCTTAAATACTTTTATTATGACGACGCGTTTAAAAGTATTGTCGGCGAAAGAGCCTCCTTTGGCTCAGAAGAAATGAATGATCATCACTTTCATTATGGATATTTTATCTATGCTGCGAGCATACTTGCCAGGTATGACGAGAGATTCCTTCGGGAAAATCGAGCGGCTGTTGATTTGCTTGTGGCGGATATAGCCAACTATCGCACTGGTGAGGGCCTACCTCTCCGCCGATCATTCGATCCGTACTTTGGTCACTCATGGGCATCTGGTAGCGCACCATTTGCTGATGGGAATAATCAAGAATCGACCTCGGAAGCTATCAATGCCTGGGCGGCATGCACGCTATGGGCGCGCCTGACGCAGGATGCAGACTTGGAGCTACAAGCTCGCTGGATGCTGAGTAACGAATCTACGGCGGCTTCGTCATACTGGCTAAATATTGATGCCTCGCAAGCTCCCTTTAACAAAAAATACACCCATTCTCTTATTTCTCTCAATTGGGGTGGAAAGCGAGACTATAGTACATTCTTCAGCCCAGCTGCAAATGCCAAACTTGGTATTTTGCTGATCCCAATGAATCCGACTATGCGAAATGTACTTAATTATGGAGCCTCGGTCATCAAGAAGCATGTCGCTGAGGCGACTAGCGGAAATAATAATGTGCAGTTTGGTGATTATATTCTTATGTACGATACGGGCTTAGATTCGACTGCAAAACTCTCTGCCGCCAAGGCATTACCGACAGAATATATCGATGGAGCAAACTCGCGCAGCTATCTGTACGCCTGGATACTTAGTCAAAGCTAACTCCATTATTCGATCGCAATTCGGTGATGTTGGGTTGTTCCTAGGTTTCAAACTGGACGACAATACGGAAGTCTGTCGCGGTGTCATTCTCCTGGCGAGCAGATGCGCGCTGAATGTGGGTACTTACCCTGGATACTGGATAAGTTTGCTGGGAGCTGATGCTGTCGATGACTACATTGCTATTTCTGCTGAAAGTTAGGGGATCATCAGCAGGTCTTGCACGACATTCTCGCGCGACTCTCGCAGGAGAAAATTGGCGTCAGCCTTTACGACGTAAAAAAGTAACAAAATGACAGTGCCCTCACGAATTTCGTGAGGGCACGGGGGTTACGCGGTTGTTTCCGCGGCGGGGTCTGGGGCTGGCTCGAGCCAGTGGAAGAGCGCGACACCCAGGGCGCCACCGATGAGCCAGAAGACGCACGGGAAGAACCGAGCACTTGTGAACGAGAACGCCAGGATGGTGACGATCCACAGGGTGATGAAGGCGCCATCGGTGATGGTCGAGTACTTCGTGTCTGTGTAGAAGTGCACAAGGTTTGCGCCGACGGTGACGACAACGAAGCCGACGACGAGCCAGGCAAGGGCTCCAAGGATCGCGTTGAGCACGATCAGGACGACGAGGGTGGCGATGCACGCCACGAGCATCGTCCAAAGCGGGTTTTTGGTTGCACCGCCGAGGGCAGTTTTGGTGGTCATAGGGTCCTTTCGAGGTACGTGCGAACCTAGATATAATACTACATTTTAGCAACTTTGTCTATACATAAGCTATTGAGGCAAGATGTCACGGCGAGCCAAGAAATCTTCGACATCTTCTACACCTTCTTGAGGAAGCAGCCCGTACAGTGCTCCAAGAAGACTCTCGGGGTCCATATCTTCAAGCTCGTAGATATCTTCTGTCGAGAGATAGCCCTTGCACCGTCGCAGTATTTCATCGGTAGTCAAATCTATGTCGGTCGGCGGGTAATCCGGAGTGATGAGGGTACGCAGATGGGTGAGCTCAAGGAGGAGCTGTGGCTTGCAATCGGTGAGGTCAGCATTCGTAGCCAGCGTCTGTGCGTCCATGATGGCAGTACCGGCGGCGTCATATCTGTGTCCTGCGGCATAGATCTGCGCAATGGCTATATTCAGCCCCAGCTGGGCCTTAGCATGCTCCTCTCCATCGAGCAGATCGGTTTGATCGCGTCCGAGATCCATGAAAGTTCCCAGTAGTTCGCGCCACTCGGGGTCATCGCGCTGCATGGCAGCGGCAGCCTGCTCGCGGATTTCACTGGCGGCTTCAGTCTCCACGAAGCCGAGTCGAGTGGGAAGTCCCTCGAAGGCGATATGGCGGAGATCCTCGACAGAAAAACTACTGGAGCTTGCTTCGGATGTTTCGGGAGTATGCTCACTATCCATACTCTCAGTATACTATCTTCCATACTCATGGCGATTACGTTCGTGCTTTGAGGAATACCTAAAAGCTTATATAATCGCTCGGAATCTCTAAAAAGTTTCATTAGAACCTACCAACGGAGGAAACCGTGACCAAGCCTGTGATTGTAGAAGTCTTGGCTGATCGCTACGCGTCAGAGCAGATGGCCGACATCTGGTCGGCCCGCCGCAAGATCATTCTGGAGCGAGAGCTCTGGGTGGCGCTGCTCAAGGCACAGATTGCGGCTGGCATTGCTGCACCCGAGGGTGCTGTCGAAGCCTATGAGGCCGTCATCGACCAGGTCGACCTCGAGTCGATCGCATCACGCGAAGTCAAGTTGCGCCATGATGTGAAGGCTCGCATCGAGGAATTCAACGAGCTGGCCGGCTACGAGGTGATTCATCGCGGCATGACGTCGCGAGATCTCACCGACAATGTCGAGCAGCTGCAGATCAAGCTCTCGATGGAGCTGGTTCGAGACCGTCTCGTGGCTGTGCTGATGAACCTCGCCAAGTGCGCACAAGAGCACACTGCTCTGGCGATGGTCGGGCGGAGCCACAACACGCCGGCACAAGCGACGACGCTGGGCAAGCGTTTCGCAAGCGCCGGCACTGAGGTGATGGTGGCATTTACCCGCCTCGAAGAGCTGATCGCTCGGTACGCCCTGCGCGGCGTGCGTGGCCCCATGGGTACATCGCAGGACCAGCTCGAGCTGCTCGACGGTGACAGAGAAGCGCTCAAGGTGCTCGAGGCAGCCGTGGTAGAGCATCTCGGCTTTTCGGCCTCGCTTGGCTCGACCGGTCAGGTGTATCCGCGGTCGATGGACTATGAGGTCGCGACTGCTGTTGCTCAGGTGGCGGCAGGGCCGTCGAGTCTGGCCACAACGCTGCGACTGATGGCTGGCTTCGATCTCTCGAACGAGGGCTTCAAGGAGGGACAGGTCGGCTCGTCGGCCATGCCTCACAAGATGAACTCCCGTACGTGCGAGCGCATTTGTGGCTTCAAGATCATCACCGACGGCTACGTGACCATGACTGCCGGGCTGTCTGGTGACCAGTGGCAGGAGGGTGATGTCTCGTGTTCGGTGGTGCGGCGCGTCGCATTGCCGGGGATCTTCTTCGCCATCGACGGGCAGCTCGAAGCCCTCCTGACCGTGCTCGACGAGTTCGGGGTCTACCCGGCTGTGATCCAGCGAGAGCTCGATCAGTACTTCCCATTCCTGACCACGACGAAGATTCTGGCGGCAGCCATGAAGCAGCAGCAGGGTCGCGAGGAGGCCTATGCGGCTATCCAGGAGCACGCCAAGGCTGTTGTTCTGGCAATGCGCGAAGGTGGCTTTACGGAGAATGACCTCTACCAGCGTTTGGCGGACGATCCTCGCATCGACCTTTCGCTCTTCGAGATCTTGGCCCTCATCGACGCACCGCTCACCTTCGTGGGTAATGCCGAGCAGTAGACCTTCGAGTTCTACTTCGGGGTCAACAAGATCCTGGCTCGGTTCAGCGAAGAGGTGATCACGTATCACCCGGCCCCGATCCTCTAGAAGTATCACTACGTCCGGTCGTCTGTCTTCGGATGGACGACCGGGCTCGTTATCTTTTTAATCATTCTCATGCTTGAGTAAAGCGCTTCTGCATTAGATAATATCCCAGATCGGAACAGACCGATTCAAGACAGAAAAGAGAACCTTCTCATGAGAGCTTTGCTTTCGGTCTATGACAAGACCGGTGTTGTTGAGTTCGCTGGAGCCCTGCACCGTCTCGGTGTTGAGCTCATCTCCAGCGGTGGCACCGCCAAGGCCATTGCGGCCACCGGCGTTCCTGTCACCGATGTGGCGGACTTCACCGGCTACCCGGCCATGCTCGGCCACCGGGTGGTGACCCTGCATCCCAAGGTTCACGGCGGCATCTTGGCCGACCGCGATGATCCCGAGCACCAGGCGGACCTCGCGACGTACGAGATCCCGACCATCGACCTCGTCGTCGCCAATCTCTACCCCTTCGATTCGGAGCCGTCCATCGAGCTCATCGATATCGGTGGGCCGGCGATGGTGCGCTCCGCAGCCAAGAATCATGCCTATGTCGGCATCTTGGTCGACCCGGCCGACTACCAGGTCGTACTCGACGAGATCGGCTCGAAGGGCGTGCTTACCGACGCCACGCGGCGTCGCTTGGCGCGCAAGGCCTTCTCGCACACGGCGGCCTACGACGCGCAGATCGTGGCATGGTTCGATCGGGAGGACGGCATCGCTTTGCCGGACACTCTCCACATCACCGCTGTTCGCAAGCAGGGCTTGCGCTACGGTGAGAACCCCCATTCCTTGGGGGCTCGTTACGACATCAACGACTCCTGGCCCGAGACTGCAACGCAGTATCAGGGCAAGGAGATGTCGTATCTCAACTTCAACGACACCGACGCTGCCTGGCACCTCGTTCACTCGCTGGGCGATGGTCCGGCGGCAGTCGTGATCAAGCATGCCAACCCGTGCGGTGCAGCGGTGGCGGATGACATCCTCACTGCTTACCAGCTGGCCCACGCCTGTGATCCCGAGTCCGCCTATGGTGGCATCGTTGCTATCAACCGCCCGATGACCCGCGAGGTGGCCGAGGCCTTGGTTGGGGTCTTCACTGAGGTGGTCATTGCGCCGAGCTACGACGCTGCTGCGCTGGAGGTGTTGGCTGCGAAGGAGAACCTGCGCGTCATCGATGCGCTTCCGCCCAAGCCAGCCAGCTTGCACTTCCGGTCATTCGACGGCTCCAACGGTCTGCTCGCGCAGCAGCCCGACGTCTTCAAGACCACTCGTGCCGACTGGAAGATCGCAACCGACCGTGAGCCGACCGCGGAGGAGTGGATTGATCTCGAGCTGGCCTGGAAGGTCGCTGCACGGGTGACATCCAACACCATCGTGCTCGTGAAGGGCGGACAGGCGGTCGGCATCGGTGCTGGTCAGCAGAATCGCAAGCATGCGGGGCTTCTGGCTGCGCAGAAGGCAGACGGTCGCGCCGCCGGTGGTGCGTGCGCATCTGACGCGTTCTTTCCGTTCCGGGATGGGCTTCAGGCCGCCATCGATGCCGGTGCCACAGCCGTCATCCAGCCGGGTGGCTCGATTCGCGACCAGGAGGTCATCGACGCAGCCAACGAGGCTGGCCTGGCGATGGTCTTCACGAACGAACGCCACTTCAGGCACTGATCATGCCGTCAGTACTGGCAATACCGGTAACCGATCTGGGAGCTCAGCGCTACCACTGCCATATCTGTGCGAATGTGACTCGATTTGACGTCGAGCTCACAGCGCGCATCAAGTACTACCACCATCAAGGCATCGGTGTCGGGATGAACCCCGAGGATGTTGAGGTGATGGTCGTGCTCGAACACAGCGTCGTGTGTGTCGGGTGTGGCAACAAGCATCCGGATGTGGTTGGCGAAATCATCTGGGAAGAAACAGGTGTGGCGCAGACTGCACCATGAACTATGTACTGTCAGGAGGCTCACCCCTTCCTGGCAGTTTTTTATTGAGTAAAATGCGAACGGTTCCACCCCGGAGTGGGGTGGAACCGTGAATTCATGATCGCCTAGACGGTCATGAGTGAAGTTTCGGCTGCGTCTTCGGTCAGGATTGGGACAAGCAGGCGAGCCTGTTCGATGACGGCATGGTTGCCCTTGCCTTCCTGGGTGACACCGATGGCGCCGATGAGGAGTTCGCCATCGCCGAGCTGCTTGATCGGCGCGCCGCCGGGCTCCTTGGTGAACCAAGGCTCGTGGCTGGTCTTCAGGCTCGGTGTCGCGATCGTCAAACCACGTCCGAACATTCTCCAGCCATCCAGGGGATCGTCAGGATCAAGTTTGCGACGAGTCGTGAAGTCCA
This sequence comes from uncultured Candidatus Saccharibacteria bacterium, assembly GCA_937996675.1. Lineage (GTDB taxonomy): Bacteria > Patescibacteriota > Saccharimonadia > CAILAD01 > CALKUN01. The sequence continues at coordinate 8,952 of CALKUN010000007.1, read as the reverse complement.
CGGTATCGTGGCCGTGAGCGAGCGACATCATCGCCAGGTTGTAGGCCGCTTTGGCCCAGTCCGGTTCACCCAGGGGGTTGATTTGGACGACCGGCATACCGCCAGCGTTGACGACGCAGATGGTGAGCAAGGTCGGATCGTAGGCAGATCCGATGATGCTCAGGGCAATGTCGTTGAAATTCTTGCAGATCATGGGATCGATATTCCTTTGTGAGTGCATGCGGGCTGCTTTCTCGAATGTCGGGGGTGCGGGTAGACTATTTATAGCATAATATGAGTAAAAAGTCTATAGTTCGGCAATGTTGTTAGTTGCGACCCAGGCGCTTTGCTTCGATGTGGCTCTGCCAGCCTTTTTGGGCGAGGTCGATAAGATTAACGACTTTATCCGAGAGAAATATCTCGAGGTCTTTCGAGAAGCTGATCGGAACGGTGTGACCATCGCAGATGAGCTGGAGGGGGCGTTCGGTGATTTCGTCTTGGTCAAAACTCAGCTTTATGACACGGTTTGCTCCGAGTATATGCGGTCGTTGGAGGCCAGAATAGAGGGCGGAGATATGGGGATTATTTGGGGTAATGAGGAAGACGTCTGCTGCCTCGGCATCGATGATGGGCCCACCGGCAGCAAGTGAGTAGGCGGTCGACCCCAGAGGTGTTGAGAAGATCACTCCATCACCGATAAACTGCCCGACTGAGTCACCGATATGGAGTCCAAACTTGGCGGCTCGCGCACTAGCCCGCTCGATGGAAATGTCGTTAAATCCATAGACCGCTACACTGTCGCCGGGCTGACGGATCCCGAGCATGGGGGCGGGCATGGTAGTAAATGTCTTGTTGACGAGCGCCTCGACGAGTTGCGGGAGCTCGGATGGGTTTACGGTCTGGAGGAAACCGAGATGTCCAGCCGAGACCCCGACGAAGAGGGCGTCGTGATGGTTGTAGAGCTTGATAGCTCGGAGCATTGTGCCATCGCCACCGATAGCGATCACGACCGGCTTGTCGAGGACGAGCTCGCGATCGGCGAAGAGGCTATGAAGTTCTTGCTCGAGAGCGCCGGCTTGTGCAGTCGGCTTGGTAACGTAGGTTATGGGTGACATTAGCCGAGGTATTTCTTGCCCCAGTTTTCCATTTGGTCGAGGATAGGGAAGAGATCCTTGCCCTTATTGGTCAGGCTGTACTCGATGTGGGGAGGGACCTTATCAAAGCTTCTCTTCGTAAGTATTTTAGCTTCTTGGAGGCTATCCAGTCGCTGGGAGAGGGTACGCGGGCTTATGCCGGGCAAGGCGCGCTCGAGCTCGCTAAAGCGTTGCGGCTGGTCGGCCAATTGTCGCACGATAAGGCACGTCCACTTGTCCCCAATGACGGCTAGTGAGCAACGCAAAAAGGCCGGCTGTTCGTCAGATGGAGATTCGGCACATGCTTTGGGGTCAAAATCTTTGGTCATGGTCTTTACACAAATTATTATAGCTACTATACTTAATATAGTAACAATACATATTATAGCGTATTGTTCTCAGAACATCAAGCTTCTGATGCTAAGACAATTATAAATGAAGGAATAAAATTATGCTCAAACTACAAGTAATTCTCGGTAGTACTCGACCTGTCCGAGCTGGTGAAGAAGTCGCCTAGTGGGTGACTGATATTGCCAAAGAACGAACCGATCTCGAAGTCGAGCTCGTGGATGTGGCTGACTACAACCTTCCACTTCTCGATGAGCCACAGTCGGCCCTAACCGGAATCTACTCCAAGGACCATACCAAGAAATGGTCGGCTAAGATCGCCGAAGCTGATGCGTTTATCTTCGTGACCGCAGAATACAATCATGGTATTCCGGGAGCGTTCAAGAATGCTGTCGACTTCCTCTACGCCGAGTGGGCAGACAAGCCTTTTGGACTCGTCAGCTACGGAGCTGCCGAAGGTGGTTCACGCGCTATTGAGCAGTGGAGACAGGTACTTGCCCAAGTGGGTGGAGCAACGGTGAAGAGCTTCTTGACGATTCCACATATCTACATGGGATTTGCGAAGAGCGATGATCAGGTCAAGGCTGCAAATGCCGTGATCGATGACGTCATCAAATGGGGCACAGCACTCAAGACCGTCCGAGCCTAAAACTCAGTAAAAATGAAAACGCGAGGAGGTCCCGATTGGGACCTCCTCGCGTGTGGAGGGGTGTTGCTAGGCCGCGACCAGCATGGCCTGGAAGCCATCGGTGCGATTGGCCGGATCCCCCGGCGTCTCTGCCAGCAGGCTCTGCGCCCAGTCGACGAACTCGTCGGTGCTGGACATGAGCTTCTCCGGGAAGTTCTCTTCCAGAAGGAGGCGCAGCGAGTCTTCTGTCACCAGAAGGATGATGCTGTCCGGCTGCGCTTTGAAGGCACCGCGTTCCATGGACTGCTGTCCGGTGCGGGCGCCGGTGATGGCCGGCGGGTGGTCCAGCGTCTGGCCGGGCTCCCAGGTCGCCTGGGTGTCATCGCCGAGGATGGCTCGGCCGACCTGCTCGTGTGAGGCTCCCTCGAAGGAGCCATCGGGGTTGATCACGACGACGTGGCACTTGCCGGTGATGGCGTAGCGCACCTCGCCCTCATGTTCGGTGAGGTAGACGAAGCTGCATGCCAGGCCGGCATTGGAGTCGACGCTCTCGGCGAGCGGCTGAAGTGCCTCGCTGGCACGGATGATGGCGTGCATGTCCGGATCACGGCGCGGCGTCTGGAAGCGCGCGAAGACCGAATTGATCAGCGCGAGCGGTGCCGTACGACCAGCCAGAGCGGCTGGTGGGGTGTGATCGGCGCAGAGGAAGTAGCCGTCACCTTGGGTGCCGGTGGTTCCAGTCAGTACACGCGAACTGGTTGCGAGGGTGTGCAGGGGATTCAATGTCATGGGTGCATTCCTTCTAGGGGAAGTAGGGAACAGGATTTTTTATTATCTCATCTTAAGAAGCTCATGTCTATAGTAAAAATGAACATAACCGAAGAGTCCCGTAATAAGTTATTACGAGACTCTTCGTGGATTGTGTTAAAGCTGATCACTTTTGGGTTTGCTGGTAGGTGCAGGGGATGTTCGAAAATTCTGTCTCTAAATAGTGGATTGTCATCCTATGCCGGAGTGTGACTGGTCATAGCCCACGGACTGGGCTGTTTGCTTAACGGTACGATGTCTAAACATTGCCTCACCTCCTTTCATGCCCCTTACTTTAGGGCGCTGGTGACGTGGCTACTATAAGAAAAATCACACCGCTCTAGGGGTGTGACCGACAGTCAAAGTGAGAAATCTTATACTTCGTCGAGGGCGGTCGTAAGCTTCTCTTCATGAATGATATAAAACGTGTGGTGGTGGGCGATAATGCCACGCTTCTCGAGCTTTTTGAGTTCAATTGCCGCTGTTTCACGGGTGATCCCCAGAAAATTTGCTATATCTTGCTGGGTGAGAGGGAGGCGTATCTCAATACGTTGACCGGATTTTGACTCCCCAAACCGTGAGCAGAGAAACTTGAGAGTATAGAGAATCTTGCTCTGAGCTCGGCTTTGTTCGAGGCCTTCGATGCGGAGCTGCAGGTCGAGGTGGCGCCGCACATAATACTCGAAGACATCAAACATCAGGAGAGGGTCTTTCTTGAGTCCAGCTAGGAACTCTTCACGATCCACCTGACAGACGGTTACATCAGTAAAAGCTTCATAGAAGTACACAGCGTGATTTATCTTGCCAAAGATCCATCCGATCGGAAACATTTCATTGCGGACATCAAAAACCACCGGGCGTTCGGTGCCCGAGTTGTCGATACTGTAGATCTTTACCGCCCCCTGACGCACCACATAGCCCGTAGAAGGAATTTCTCCCTGTTGGAGAATGACTTCGCCTTTTGGATATGAACGCGTCGGAAACTGACTAAAAAACTGATCCATGCGTTCCATATATGCAGTATAGAGAAACAATCGAGAAGTGTGAATTATCTCATAGTGACTTTTCCACAGAAGAATAAGATAGATGTATGACCAGCGACACACTCATCATCGCCCTCCTTACTGCTACTGCGCTTCTCCTGGCCATAGGGTGGCTTGCCGTGATTATCGGCGTCGTCCTCACAATGAGACGCGTGCATAGTGTATTGCGAGCGATTGAGCTTATCGCCGAGTCAGTCCGCAGCTCTGCTACTTCGAGACGTCCGTTGTGGCAGGCTGCTCGTACCTTGTGGGAATTTCAGAACAAGCGTTCGCGAAAGGAGTAGGATCTATGAAGCATACCGAAACGAAGACAGGTCTCCGAGCTAAACAGGCTGGCGCACTCGTAGTGGGCGCTGCTGTGGGGGTCACTGCCGCTATCTTGGCCGCGCCACGTTCGGGCAAAGATACTCGTGATCGTCTCAAGCAGGGTGGTGATGGTTTGCTCAGTAAGCTTGATCACCAAGGCAAGGAGATCGACAAGGGTGTGCGCGATATCACCAAGAGTCTGTCAAAGCTGAAGTCCGATACTCACAAAGATCTGGACAAAGCAGTCAAGAAAACTCGCAAGGTCGTGAGCAAGACTGCCAAAAAAGTCCGCTCGTAATCATTTCATCAGACAGAGTTAACCAGGAGAATTGAACATGATCACAAACTTAATCGTATGGATTATCCTCGGAGCAATATCAGGGTGGATCGCCTCAATGATCATAGGCAACAATGCGAACCAAGGCTGGGTCGGCAATATCATTGTTGGCGTGGTAGGCGCACTTATTGGTGGCTGGATCGCCCAGATGCTGGGTGGTTCGGATGTTACCGGACTGAATCTGTATAGTGTCATCGTCTCGGTGGTCGGAGCTGTCATTTTGCTCTGGATCGTGGGGATGGTGCGAGGGCGCAAGACAGTAGCGTAGATCTGTAGAAATACATGAAAATACCCCTCCGAGAGGGGTATTTTCATGTATCGGAGACAGCACACCCCTGCCGGTCGTCGTGACGGTTCAGCCGAGCGGCTCCACCCCCACCATTCCAGCCTCCACGGTCGCTCCGGCTTGAAAGAGCCGGCATGCCCCCGGACCCCTGCTCCAAAACAGGTGGTCACGGGGTGCAATTTTTTATGACCGATTATTGCTCCAAGCAGAGCTTTTTGGTAGACTCTTTCGGATATGAAATCAGCTCCCACTCCACATATTTGGCAGGCTCTCAGGGCTGCTCACCAGCCCATCATGGTCCTCGCTCCGATGGATGATGTGACGGATCTTGTGTTCCGTCAGCTCATCGAGGAGCTAGCGCCAGCCGATGTCTATATGACGGAATTTGCCAGTGTAGAAGGGTTTTGCTCAGCTGGACGCCCGGCGATCGAGCGCCGTCTCAGGCTAGCTGACGGGGAGCGCAATGTTATCGCTCAGATATGGGGCAAGACGCCAGCCAAGTACCGTGAGACTGCCGAAGAGCTGTCCAAGCGGCCATTCGTCGGCATTGATATCAATATGGGCTGCCCAGCTCGCGATGTGATCAAGACAGGTGCCTGCTCAGGCCTCATCCGTACTCCAGATCTTGCCGCTGAGATTATTGCCGCAACTAAGGCGGGAGCGGGAGACTTGCCTGTCAGTGTGAAGACACGGATTGGCTTCAATGAGCCCGACATAGAAGGATGGATTGGGCATCTCTTGCGCCAAGACATCGCTGCGCTCACAGTTCACCTTCGTACTGTCAAAGAACAAAGTAAGGTGCCAGCACATTGGGAGCTGATGCCGCAGATTTTGGCTCTGCGTGACCAGATTGCGCCTGATACGGTTATCATCGGAAATGGTGACATCGAATCTCGTGAAGAAGCTCTTGAGAAGCACGCAGTCAGTGGACTGGATGGCGTAATGGTAGGCAGGGGTATTTTTCACAATCCGTGGCTTTTTGAGACTGAGGCTCGAGACCACAGCGTAGAAGAACGACGAGCAACGCTCTTGCGGCATCTCGACCTTTTTGAGCAGACGTGGACAAAACATGAAAAGCGATTTGAGCCCCTCAAGAAGTTTTTTAAGATTTACATACAAGGTTTTGAGAACGCTGCGGAGCTCCGTGCTCAGCTGATGGATACCGCAAGCCTCGACGAAGTACGATCGATTCTACATAACTAACTCCAGAACTATGGTTCTGGAGCGGGTGGTTGGATATCCCCAAAGAAGTCCTCGACAGTCGTGATCTCACCTTCGTTTGCGGTGAACTGGGCGAGAAGTTCCTCCATGCTTGGCGGCTCGGTCTGGCCGCTTGGATGCATTGCGCTGACCGACATGAATGTGATGCCGTTGAACTCAAGTACGAGCGCCTTGATCTCATCGGCCGTGACGACCAAGTAGTCCCTGTGGGAACAGCTCAGGTACGGGCATTTCAGGATGAGAGTGCCATCGGCCTTAGCGTGAGCGCGATCAACCTTTATAAACGCCTTCAAGTAGGGCGAGGTTCGCTGGCATAGGGGGTTGCTGCATTGATGGATGCGGTTTGTCGGCAGTGACATTGGTTCATCCTCTCGTGGGGGAATATTCGCATTATGACACGTTCCCCTCGATATTTTCGAATAAATGCTACAATATCCCATATGAGATTTTCTAGACTATTCACCAAAACAACCAAGAATATTTCCGAAGAGACTGAGTCGATCAACGCACGACTGCTGACGCGAGCTGGCTTCATCCGCCAAGAGATTGCAGGGGTGTATGCGTGGTTGCCACTCGGATTGCGTGTGCTCGGCAAGATCGAGGCTATCGTGCGTGAAGAGATGGATACTGTGAGTAGCGAAGTGTTGCTCCCCTCACTCACCAGTATCGACCGGTGGCGAGACACTGGCCGGCTTGATTCTGTCGATGTGCTCTTCCAGGCAAATGGCGCCAACGATGATAGTCGCGAGCGCAACGATGCTACCTACATCCTCAACCCGACACACGAGGATGTCATAACTCCAATCGTGCAGGATTTCGTGACCAGCTACAAAGACCTACCTACATCGACGTATCAGATCCAGACAAAGTTTCGCAACGAAGCACGAGCTAAGTCTGGCGTACTACGTGGGCGAGAGTTCCGCATGAAGGATCTCTATAGCTTTCATACAGATGAAGCAGACCTAATGAAGTTTTACGAAGCTATGAAGCCAATTTATTCTCGTGTCTACGACCGACTCGGGCTTGGCGACGATACTTTTATCTGTCTAGCTTCAGGCGGGGACTTCACGAGCGAGTACAGCCACGAGTATCAAGTCGTACTTGAGGCTGGTGAAGACACGATCTATCTCGATCGAGCCAACAAGATCGCTTACAACAAAGAAGTTGCCACACCCGAAGATGCTGCCAAGCTGGACGTAGACTTCTCCCAGCTCGAGGAAGTGAAGGCGAGCGAGGCCGGAAATATCTTCCCATTGGGCACAAAGTTTTCAAAGGCTTTGGGCTTTGAATACACCGACCAGGATAACGAACGCCATCTTACTTGGATGGGGAGCTATGGCATTGGCACAACTCGCCTGGTCGGCATCATCGCCGAGAAGTTTTCGGATGACAAAGGCCTGGTGTGGCCGGATGCCGTAGCGCCATATCGCTATCACGTCATTGCGCTCGGGAGTGACGCAGCTCACGAGGCTGCTGAGAAGCTTGTCGCCGAACTAGGCGAAGACAACGTGCTGTTTGATGAGCGAGCTGACGCATCGGCGGGACAGAAGTTTGCTGACGCTGAGCTGATAGGCTGCCCAATTCGTATCGTCGTGTCAGATAAGACACTCGAGCGCGACGCGATCGAAGTCACCAGCCGAGCCGGAAAGTTTGAGCAACAGGATGTCTCACGCAACGATGCCACAGCTTCACTCCAGCAGCTCAGTGCCTGAACTCAAGCCAGGCATTTACCAACACTATAAGGGCGGGAAGTATCTCGTCCTGACTATGGCGATGCTTGAGGCGAGCCTCGAGCCCTGTGTTGTCTATGTTTCGCTTCAAGATGATCCACACACTCCGAGTCGTGTATGGGTACGTCCACTCGACGACTTCACCGCGTCTGTCACGGTGAATGGACTCATTAAGTCACGCTTCACCTTCATCTCGCCAACGGTGTAGTTGCGTGAGTGCCTTGGTTAGGCAATAATCAATGTGATACACGATAATTCTTAGGAGGAACGCATGTTACCAGTTCAAATTAATCTCTGGGGAGTAGCTGCTGCCACTGCTTTTACAATGATCGTTGGCGCACTCTGGTACTCGGATCTGCTCTTTGCGAAGCAATGGATGAAGCTGATCGGCCGCACACCTGAAGACTTGCAGAAGGATGGCGGACAGATGTATCTCCTTACAGCATTGTGCTGGCTCCTCGCGGCTTATATCTTGGCACACGCGGTACAGTATGTGGCCGCTGACACCTGGGTAGAAGGCGGCGTTACTGGATTCTGGGCATGGACTGGCTTTGTCTTTACGACAAACTTAATCCACGGTCTTTTTGAAGGTAAGTCAAAAAAACTCATGGCTCTCAACCTTGGATATACCCTCGTCGGGTTTATCGGTATGGGAATCATCCTGGTCCTCCTTCCGAACTAGCCGAGATCTGCAGCAATAATAAACACACCCTCTTGTACGAGAGGGTGTGTTTATTATTGTCACGCTTATGTGAGATTTTTCACGGTTTTCTCAGTATTCATAGAGCATACTGAAATCACGGTAAGACGAAAGGAGGAATCTGATGAAGAAACTATCAATCCGTCGAGACCGAAGAGCACCCAAAAACCTCGTTCGAAACATGCGTACATTGCAAGATGAGCTGTTGGATGAGATGGCGACCAAATGGGCTGTTCAGGCAGAGAGACTCAGCACCCTGGCAACTCCAGGTCAACGAGCGACTCGTTAACGTCTGAGCGTTGCGGCACAATCGGTGGACTAAGCACCTATCCGAGCCGCGCGCGTACTAATTCCTCTATATTTCGTTCTCTAAAGTCTCCGCGGAAGCGGAGCTTTTGTGTATATGTTTATATGACGAAGCGGCTCAGTATTAC
>CALKUN010000006.1 GCA_937996675.1 uncultured Candidatus Saccharibacteria bacterium | reverse complement strand
CTAGCTTCCCAATCGTGGGAAGATAGCTTTACACTTTCGTGTAGTACACACATGTCGGCAAGGCAAAGTACTCCACTTTGCTCCACTAGTGCTCCACTAGGGGAAATGTACGCAAAGTAGGCAGAGCGGTCCCCAGATTATGGCGCGAACGGGAATTTGGGCTGCCGATTAAGGTTGCGCTGGCTTGACGATCTGGATTAAGCTCTGGATTAAAGAAGGAGGAGCGTAATGTCCAATAAGCGTTTGATGCGAGTCCGTCGCCTCGTTGAGTACGTCGGCGAACCCGAGGCTGTGCTGGCGCAGCTCGCGCTAAGCATGAAGGAGGGCAGCCACGATCTGGGCGTCGCTGGCCCGACGCGAGGGTCGGCGCTCATGCGAGTCACTGTCTCCCAGCTCGGTCCGGCTGAGATGATTGACGGAGAGGGACTGGCCGCAGCCTTGGAAGAGAACGCCAAGGTTATTAGCGCAAGTGGCTGTGATTGCAGCGGCACCGAGTGCTGCGGGCTGTGCGAATGACCCCCGAATCATTCGAGTACCTGGCGCAACGTTGGTCGGAGATCCCGCGCTTTGACCCTCTCTGGGTCTCGCCTGCCGTACTCTTGGCCCTCTTGGGCTCGTCGCGCTTCTGCTTCGTCGCGACGCTGACGAACTCGCTGGAACGCCGTGCCGTAAGGGACGAACGAGTGCCTGTATTCACCGACGGTGTGCGCACGATCGTTGACAGGCACGCATGCGCTGCCTTCGCCGCTGAACTGCAGCGTGCCGAGAAGCGCCACGGAATGGTGCTCTCATGACCGCCGAGCGCTGCCCGACGTGCGGGGAGTGGGTATTCTCGAAGTACCACCGCTGTAATCCGGTCTGGCTCGTGGCGATCGTCGAGGGCGAGGAGCAGCCCGCGGACGACGACTACAGCGAGGTGCGCGCCGCTGACGAAGGGGATGCTGCGGCGACGGGTGCGGAAGAAGACGACAGCAACAGCGCCGAGTATAGCGTACTGAAGGGCCACGGCGCCTACGTGGCCTGGGTCAAGGCTGCTGCCGACACGAAGCCCAGGCGCTTCAAGGTCACGGGTGAGGCGGTGCCGCATTACTACGCAGAGGAGATCGAAGAATGAGCGCAGACTTTGACTTTATCACCGACCGCCTCGCCGTCGGCAACGTGGCGTCGCGGTCGGTGCCCGGCTTCGTCGCTGTCGTGACTCTGCTGCACACCGAGCGTCCTGGCCTCATCTGCGACGAGCTGCGTGGCGCTCCGGCGGTCGCAGGTGCGCCGCTCAAGGTGCAAAGCCGCGAGACGTATCTGCGCGCCTGTCACTGGAACCACGTCGGCATGGTAGAGCACCCGGCGATCTGGCATGTAGACATCGGCGACGGCGAGAGCAGGGCGTTTGGCCGCGACATGCACGACCTCGACGAGTACCTCGACGACGCATGCGAGCACATCGCCGCCAACATCCGGCGCGGCTGCGTCCTCGTCCACTGTGGCGCAGGCGTCAGCCGCTCCGCCGCTATTGTCGTCGCATACCTATGCCGCTATGCTGGGATGAGCTACTGTGAGGCGTTGGCGCTGGTGAAGCTGCGCCGACCGCAAGTCGCACCCTGTGACGCTTTCGAGCACGCGGTGAAACGGTGGCTGCGACTTGATGATCTGGCTACGATGGGTCCGAGACGATAAACAAAGGAGAGAAAGTGAATATATACGATAAGGTCGAAGAAGTGCTGACTGCTCTGGAGGACGTGGCGACGGCGATCGGAGCGCTCGCGGTGTTCAAACACCCCTGCGGCCTACTCGCGTCGCGCTTGTCCGCCTTCATGCCGGGCTACCACACCGCCGAGAAGAACGCGCTGGAGGCGTGGGAGGCTAGCGTCGCCAAGGACGGGCGGCGCGCGGTCAAGCTCCTGTTCAGTGACTACTACGTCCAGAAGGCCAAGCTGGAGGCGCTGCTCGCCGCGGAATTTACCTTGACAGCGACGACGGATCGGGTAGAGTAGGACGCTCAACACTAGAGAGGAGGCGGAGCGATGGCGTACAGGTTCAACGGCGTAGAGTGCGACACCTTCGAGGAGCTGCAGCGGATCCAGGGGAGCGCGCGCACGACAAGCGCGGTGGTCAAGGAGACGCGCAAAGAAACACACGAGCAGAAAGTTCAGGGACACGCGAGTACCTGCGACTGCAACCGCTGCGAGGACCTCGCGACCAAGCACGCGCACAGCTCTTTCGCAGGATAGGAGCAAAGATGCCCATTCAAATCGTCAAGGGCGGCGTGCGTCGGCCGCAGATGTCGTGCATTCTCTTTGGCCCTCCCGGAACGTGGAAGACCAGCACGCTCGCGTGCGCGCAGCGAGCGCTGTGGCTCGACTTCCACGGCTCGACCAAAACCATGGGGGAGCGGCCGGACTGCGCCTGGGACCCGGAGACGGGGGAGGGGCGGCCGGGCAACTACCCCGACCTCGTGGACTTGATCAGGGACATCGCGGCGGACAAGAAGCTGCGCGCGGACCACGACTGGCTCATCCTCGACGGACTCGACGACGTGGAGCAGGAGTTCCTACTCCCCGAGGCGCTGCGGCGGGCCGACGCCAAGGCGCTCGGGGAGAACTTCTTCAAGCCCTGCGACTTCCTCCTGGCCGTCCACCTGGAGTTCCGGCGCGAGCTGGAGCTGCTCGTGCGCCAGGGCTGGAACGTCGGCATGACGTGCCACGCGCAGAACATCGAGCGCGTGAACGCCGACGGGGTGAACTGCCTCGTCTGCGACCTCAAGGTCATGTACGTGTCGGGCAAGCTCGGCAAGTGGGACGCCGCGCCGATCTGGCGCGACTGGGTGGACCACTGCGTGTACCTGGACATGGAGGGGGGCAAATACGCTAAGCTCGACGCCAAAGACAAGATCGCCCACGCCACCGGGACCTACGGCGCGGGGCGCGTAGCCTACCTGCGCGGCGAGCCCTGGCTGGAGGCAAAGGTGCGGCGCCTGGAGTCCGTGCCCTCGCCGATGAAGTGCGGCTCGCCCGAGGAGCTCTGGGCCGTGCTCTGGGGTAAGTGGTCCGAGAGCTTTGACTCAGGGGCCCTGGAGCGCAAGCGGGCCGAGGTACTGGCGCTGGCGCAGGCGTACTTCGCCGCGGGCGGCAAGGGCTCCCAAGAGAAGCTGGTCGGCGCGGTGAATGCGGCCAAGAGCACCGGGGCCCTTGACAAGATCGCCGCGAATTTGAGATAGTATGCGGACAAAGGAGCAGACATGGCAAGATTTGTAAGTCTCTTATTTACCGTTGGAGCGGGTGTTTTCGGCGCGATGACGCACTCCAACTGGTCGATCCCAGCATGTGCATGCGCGGCAATGGCCGTCGTGGTAGTTGTTTTGGATTAGAAAGGCGGACAGGAGGCATGGAAAAGGTCACGATACGGTTCAGCAGTAAGCGGGAGTCCCAGGACTTCTGCGCGAAGCATCCGATCGACTCAGACATCGAGCTGAAGGTGGGGGACGTAGTGCTTCCCTGCATCGTCGCGGGCTTCGAGGCGTACCACGGCCAGGTGCAGGTGCACCTGCGCGCGAAGAAGGGAGAAGGGTAGATATGGCGAACTTGCACGAGGGAGAGTACAAGGCGGTCGGCGTGAAGGAGTCCCTCCAGTCCAAGCAGGGCAAGGACGGGGGCAAGGGGCCCGAGATCAGCGCCCAGTTCAAGGTGCAGGAGGGCGAGCACGGCACCGACGAGCGCGGGCAGAAGGTGAGCGTCGGCGGCAAGACGCTGACGTGGTACGCAACGCTCACCGAGAAGACCCGCGACCGCATCGAGGAGCACCTCAAAAACACTGGCATGAAGGATGCCTGGGTCAAGGCGTTCCTCGACAAGGCCGAGGGCGGCCAGTTCGGGTCAGTCAAGAACCCGAAGTGCGGCTTCGGCGACGTTGTGTGCTCACTCAGCGTCGAGATCGACGAGTACCAGGACAAGAAGAAGTCCAAGATCCAGTGGATCAACAACGCCGACGGGGGCCGGAAGCGCATGGACGAGATCGACCTGGAGGTCGAGGACGACGACGACGAGGCCAGCGACGCGCCGGACTGGCAGAGGGAGTAGGCCCATGCCCATCGACACCAAGCCCGAGCGGAAGGACATCAGCGGCGCGGAAGCGCAGGCGGCGATTGTGGACGGCGTGCAGCGCCTGATCGGCAAGAAGGTGAACCCCGACACGCTGCTGGTCACGGTTGTCAAGGACGACACCGGCGGCGCGGACGTCATCAACATCAGCGCCGACATCGCCGGGGCGCTCAAGGGCCCGAAGCCGGGGGCCAAGCAGCGAGCCCGCGCCAAGAAGCCGCCCACGCCCGCCGCATAATCCGCTTGACTCCGCCGCCGCGGCGTGTGACGCTGCGGTCATGTACCTAGCACTGATCCCCGACGAACAGACCACCAAAGCGCTGCGGGCCTTCGCCCCGGCGCTCCCACCTAACGCTCACTGCACGATCATCCACAGCAAGGCACAACTGCCGGCGAGCATTCGGCTGCCACCATGGACTAAGCTAAATGGGTCATACGTTTATGCTACGTCACAGGGAGCTGAAGTCTTTGGTGGTAAGCACAAAGTACGAGTGCTCACTTTGGTTCCCAACGTGGAGTTCAACTATCTGCGTGAGTATGCAGTACGCGCCCTCACTAAAGCGCATATCTCGTGGTCCAAGGAGTGGGCATTCAGCCCGCACGTAACGCTCGGCGGCGCTGACGCGCAGCTCGTCGGCGAGCCGCCCGCCGTGCTGCGCTTCGACCGCATGGAGTGGCGACCGTGACCAAGTTCCTTTACGGTCTGGCTGGCATCGCACTGGTCGCGGCCTACCTCATTAGCGGCATGTACGTCTGTCGCTGGTTGCTCGACTAAAGAGGCTGAAATGTTGATTGCTTCATTGTTTTCGGGCGTTGGCGGCCTAGAGCTTGGGCTCGAAGCGGCGGGCTTGGGCGAGACTGTTGCCCAGGTTGAGTGTGACCCCTACTGCCAGCGCGTCTTAGCCAGGCACTGGCCGAGCGCTCGGAGGTTCTCTGATGTCAAGCAAGTTAGCGCGGCCGACCTCGGCAGCGCGCAGCTCTACTGCGGCGGGTTCCCATGCCAAGATGTCAGCCGTCTTGGAGGCGGTCGCGGCCTCGATGGCGAGCGCTCTGGGCTCTGGCGCGAGTACGCTCGCCTCGTCGGCGAAGGGCGGCCGGAGTGGATCGTCGTCGAGAACGTCGCCGCCCTCGTCCGCAACGGGCTCGCCGTTGTGCTCGGGGACCTTGCCGCGCTCGGGTATGATGCGTGGTGGGACTGTATCCCCGCTGCTGCCGTCGGCGCCCCTCACCTCCGCGACCGACTCTTCGTCGTCGCGCGCCTGGCCTACGCCCACCGCGACGTACTGGCAGAGCAGCGACGCGGCGTCAGTTCTCGCGCGGTGGGCAGGGAAGAAGACGCCGAAGGGCAACTGCCAGCCGACCGTGGGCGAGGTCGTGCAGGCGCTCCACGGCGGCAAGATCAACTTGGACTGGCTGGACTGCCTGCTAGGTTTCCCGCCCGGCCATACGAGGGACAGCTAGCCTGGGAGCCGCCGCGGAGCGCAGAGGGCCAGGTGCTGTTCAGGCAGCGTCACCGCGCGATCGGTAACGCCGTTGTGCCGCAAGTGGCATAT
>CALKUN010000005.1 GCA_937996675.1 uncultured Candidatus Saccharibacteria bacterium | reverse complement strand
AGATCTACACAGGCGAAGACACTCTTTCCCTACACGACGCTCTTCCGATCTTCTACTACGTATGCGTTTAGTATGGTGCTGCCTTCAGCTACGGTCGTGAAGTCGGCTGAGGCCGTCATCTGTACGACTGCGAGTGGTACTTGTACGACACCATCTGGCTTCGTCAATAGCTCGGCTACGCTCACCGGTCAGCCAGTTAATCTTGGTGATGCTTCAGGCTGGACGGTGAACTCCTCGACGGCTGGTAAGCTGCGTCTCACGAAGACCGGCAACGTAGCTGCGCCTACTGGCACAACTACGTTCTCATTTAGTTCTGTGACAAATCCAAGCGCAACCAATGCAACGTTCTTCGCACGCATTACTACTTACTCGGATGATGCCTGGACCACACCTATCGATACGGGCAATGTAGCCAGCTCAACGGCTGGACAGATTACCGTGACGGCGAGTGTTGATGAGACATTGACCTTCACGCTCACCAGCGCGACGGTTGCACTCGGCACACTTTCGTCAGTTGCTACCAACAGCGGTACATCTACGATGTCAGCCTCCACAAATGCGA
Organism: uncultured Candidatus Saccharibacteria bacterium; assembly: GCA_937996675.1. Classification (GTDB taxonomy): domain Bacteria; phylum Patescibacteriota; class Saccharimonadia; order CAILAD01; genus CALKUN01. Next base: position 4,474 of record CALKUN010000005.1, on the reverse strand, counting down.
CATCGGGCTATTCAATTACGGTGAATGGTACGACACTCACCTCAGGAGCCAACACTATTCCGGCGTTAGCCTCAGCTACCGCTTCATCAATAGGCACGAGTCAGTTTGGTATCAATCTCAAGGACAATGCTACTCCTAATGTCGGGACTGAAGCGAGCGGCGGAACTGGCGCAGCTTCGGTCGCCAACGGGTATGGCACAGCCGACAACTACAAGTTTGTATCTGGTGATGTGGTCGCAGGCGCAACTGCTGCCACAAATGCTACCACCTACGTCGTGAGCTATATTGCTAACATTGGTGGCGCTCAAGCCGCCGGTGCATATTCAACTGTCCTGACCTACATCGCTACTGCTACTTTTTAGCTCTGTGTGATCGTTCAGATTTGAGATGTTACAATAACAGAATGAAGGTAGAGGTATGAAGACGCCATCCAGAATGAGACTGATTGCGTGCCTATTGGCAGCTTTTGTGTCTGCTTCCGCGCTGATCGTGTCCTCACCGCGCGCTCGAGCCGCCGATTCACCGGTGCAGGGGATTCAGATCTCGCCTGTCACGGTAGATCTTAATGCCGAAAAAGCCAATGTCTATATTCTCAAGATCACCGTTACGAATGTTACGGCGGGCGACCTCGTCATCCGTCAGCTCGTGAATGATTTTCGTGCCAAAGACGAGTCAGGTAACGCCGAAGTAATCTTGGACGACAAGGAAATTGATCCAACCTACTCAATGAAGAGTTGGGTGGTGCCGGCGGGTGACATGATGCTCAGAGCCAAAGAAAGTCGTGTCGTGAATGTGGAAGTCCGCATTCCCGCTAATGCTGAAGCCGGTGGACATTATGGAGTGGTGCGCTGGAGTGGCTACGCACCCGGTCAGGAGAATGGCAAGGTATCGATCGCTGCCAGCGTGGGTGTATTGGTTTTGGCTCGAGTAAACGGTGCTACCACTGAGAGTCTGTTGCTCAAAGATTTTCTACTCGAGCAAAACGGTAAGCCAGCTTGGTTTATTGAGAATGGCCCATTCACGCTGGCTGAGCGCATTGAGAATAACGGCAATGTGCACGTCAAACCGACCGGGACTGTCACGGTTAAGGACATGTTTGGCGGTACTGTCGGCACGTCGCAATTGAATGAACCAGCTCGCAACATCCTACCGAATAGCATTCGTCGCTTCTCTCAGGATCTGGGGCAAAAGTGGATGTTTGGTCGTTACACGGCTCAGCTGGATGCCACATATGGCTATGACAATAAAATTCTCACTGGTACGATGAGTTTTTGGGTGATTCCGTATCGATTAATTATCCTCATCTTGGTAGTTCTGGTTCTCTTGGTTTTCTTATTCCGCTTCTTGCTCAAGCGATACAAGGCTAGGATCGTGAAACAGGCGATGACGAAGCGTAAATAATGATACTCGGAGGGTGACATGGCGTTAACTCGCCCGCTGGCATGGCGACATACTCTAGCGCACATTCTCTACGCTTTTTCGGGGCTGATCATTGTGGCTTCGCAGTTGCTACCAGCTTTGCCGGCCCTGGCTGTTTCTAGTGGCGGCTCGCTCGAAGTTACGGCTATCGTGCCTGGCCCACCACCGACTGTGCCGGCAGTCATTCAGGGGCTGATAAATAACGGCACCGTGACGGTGACGCCGATGACTTTGGGCGGTACCTGCGGTGTGGGGCTGACCGTGCGACTCTACGACAATGGAACCGAGGTGGGTCATGCGGAGTGCGGTGCGGATGGGCGATTTGTGATCAACTTCTCGCTGATGTTTGGCCGAAACGATCTGACGGTGCTGAACTTCGACTCTATCAACCAAGCCGGCCCAGACAGTGATACCATTACGATCTTTGTCGTCTCGCTGGCGGGCGAAGCCACGAATGTCTCCGGAGCGTTGGCGCGTCCAGGCATAACGCCTCGATCAGGTGGAACAAGCGGTGACTCGTCGTCTGGAGGAGGAGGGAGCACTGGACCTGACGTGACTCCAACGCCACAGCCTGGCATCCAAGACTACTTTGATCGTGTGCTTCCACTTGGATCTGAGTGGGTACTACTAGGTGGCATGTGTTTGGGTGGACTTTTCTATACTGTTTTTGGAGTTCTCAAGCGACGAGCTAAGTGCGCCCAGAGCTAGCTGAAGTCGCCTACCCTTATTGACCTTTTACCTGTAAACTGGTAGTATTACCGACTGATAAAACAAACCCCCACTACCAGTCAAAGTACCAATGAATGAGGTAATTCTAATACGTAAATTCACTGCCATCCGTGAGCAATCGGCACGCTGGCTAGACACTATCAAGGGACGACTGGACGACTCAATTCGGGGCATGAGTCGGGGGTTTGTCGTAGCTGTACCGCGCGTACAGGCGGCCAAAAAAACAGCAACGAAGTACGCAAAAGACACTGCTCGCACAGTAGACAAGCTCATGCTGCAGACCGGCATTGACCGAGGCGCCGCCGCTATTGCTGTCACGATTACAGTTGTCGCAATGGCTCTAGCGCTCACGACGCAGACTCGTCATAGCTTCCGAGTCTACGCCGACGAGAAGCGCGTGGTCCAGATCTATGTTGATGGCAAGCGTCGTGATGTTGTATCGAGTGCTCCATCGGTTCGAGAGGTACTGGCCGAAAACGGCGTTGTGATCAAGGATAATGACGTGGTCGACCCGGGCATGGATACGGCGATCAATCAGCCAAACTACAACATCAATATTTACCGAGCCACTCCAGCCGTTGTTGTCGACGAGGGCCGCTTCGTACAGGTTGTAACCGGCTACCGATCGGCTCGCAAGATCGCTGCTGCTGCGGGTGTCACGCTCTTTCCGGAGGACACAGCCGAACTCACCCAAGTACAGGATTTTCGCGAATCAAATACCCTTGGCTACAAAGTCGTCGTGACTCGAGCCAAGCCAGTACAGCTCGTCGTGCACGGTGAGCTGATCAGCTTGCGGACCCACCTCGATAAGGTTGGTGAATTGCTCAAGGAGAAGTCGATTGAATACGATGCGGCCGACCTGCAGGGACTCACGGCTGAGACAAAGCTCTCGTCTGGCATGCGTATTATTCTCGCCAAAATCAGCCAGGAGACATTGATCGCCAACGAGCCAATCGCTCCAGGCACTCAGATTACTTATGATGCAGCTCTGCCGGCTGGTACGAGCCAAGTGAGCCGAGCCGGTGTAGCTGGAACCAAGCGAGTCACTTACCTCATTGAGCGACAGGGCGGGGTTGAGACGAAGCGCAGCCTTCTTGCTGAAGAAGTTGTCACGGCGGCCGTCGACCAGATCGTTCTCAAGTCGACCGGTGTCGTGAAGTCTGGCGCCCCATCAGCATCCGCTTGGGCGCAGCTCCGTTTTTGCGAAGCTGGTGGTGATTACACCAAGAATACTGGCAATGGCTATTATGGCGCCTACCAAATGAATATTGGCTTCTGGAAGTCGTACGGCGACAACCCGAACATCCTCCCGAGCCAAGCCAGCGCAGCTTCCCAGGATGCGGCTGCCTTGCGCGCCTACGCTGTGCGTGGAGCGAATCCGTGGCCAGTTTGCGGTCGCTACATCCGATAATGAAAATCCCGCAGCTCATACATTTACTAAAAACTTATGACATCACGCCAGACAAGTCGAAGGGTCAGCACTTTCTGATTGATGAGACAGTTGTGGGCGACATGCTCGAAGTAGCTGGAGTAGGTGAAACCGATACGGTACTTGAGATAGGACCAGGTGTTGGAGTACTCACAGCCGGCCTCGTTCAAAAAGCTGGCCAAGTCTACGCCTATGAGCTGGATGATCAGCTTGCCGATCTTATTACGAGTCAGAACGAATCAAATCTTACGGTTATACGAGGTGATGTCTTGCAGTCACCGTTGCCTCCAGCCGGCGTCACGGACTACAAAGTGGTTGCGAACATCCCATACAACATCACCGGTCTTATCTTGCGCCAATTGGTTGAGGCTAATCCAAAAGCTCGATCGCTCACGCTCCTCGTGCAGAAAGAAGTCGCCGAGCGAGTGAGCGCAAAGCCAGGGCAAATGAGCATTATCGCTGTGGCCGTACAGCTTCACGGCGTACCGAGTATGGTGCGTGAGGTTTCGCCCAAGGCCTTTTGGCCGGCTCCGCGCGTGGATTCAGCCGTGTTGCACATCGAGCTTCGACCCGAGTTGACCGTTGATGTTGAAGAAGCTCTGTTTATGCGGTTAGTGAAGTTTGGCTTCGCTCAAAAGCGCAAGCAGCTCAAGAATACATTGTCGGTTGGGCTCAAAATCACCAGTGCCGAGGTAGAAGAGGCCTTGCTCGCTAGTGACCTCAAAGCTACTGCGCGCGCACAGGAGCTTTCGCTCGAAGAGTGGTCAAAGCTCTACCGACTTCTCCTCTCCAAGCTCACCTAGTACTCGGAATTCACGTATCTCAAAGAGACGAGTATGTAGCCAAGACAAGTAAACTGATTAACTAATTTGAGAATACCATCGATTATCCACAGCT
>CALKUN010000004.1 GCA_937996675.1 uncultured Candidatus Saccharibacteria bacterium | reverse complement strand
AGATCTACACAGGCGAAGACACTCTTTCCCTACACGACGCTCTTCCGATCTTTCTCGAATGCGTCGCTCTTACTCATCTAGCTCTCCTACTGCGGGGGAAACCCGCTACCAATGCGTCGTTGCGACTTGCCGCCGAAGCTCGGAAACTTCCAAGCCTGAGCCCTGAATACATTGGCCCGTTGTGCGTCGACGCGTGCGGCGCTCTTACCGCTGTTGAACTGCTTAATGTAATACACACTAAGCTGCGTGTTTGTATAGGGCTTCGCCGGCTGCGACATCATCTTGCCGAGGATGCCGTTGAGAAAGACACCGCGGTATTTCGCGAGAACCCAATCAGGGAAGCTGACATAGCCGTCACGCTGCGTAGGATCGCTCACCGTCAATGCCACAGTCGCGATGTAGGTCGCTGGGCTCGATGGATAACTGGCAAGCGTGATCTCGCCCGGTACCGACATCTGACCAAAAATCTGATCGCCGCCATCGGCGTTACGCATCCACATCAGCTTATCGATGATGACGTTACCTGTCGGGGTAACTTGGTAGGCGGTCCCGGCTGGATCGTTTGCGGGCACCGCGAACTCGATGTCCTCACGCCACGCGTTGCTCTCCTTGAAGAACTCGTCAGCGACCATGAACAGTTCGTTCTGCACCGCGGAGGCTACCGCGCCGGGCAGTCGGACTTGAGCGTTAGTCACCAATCGAATTACGTCAGCGTTGGCCATTTTAGCTCGCTAGTGTGAGGAGCTTCGCGCGGGACATGTTGAAGAAAGCTTCGGCACGTTGGTCGGTGGTGTTCTCGTCGTCACGAAGCTGAGCGTGTCCGCACATGTAATAGAGCAGGGCCGTCCGATACATCTCGTCCATCTTCACCACGGTGCTATCCGGTGTCGTGAAGGTCTGCGAGGTGGTCTGGCCAAGGAAAAGATCGATGCGCTGCTTACGGCATTCCATCAGCGCGAGGTTGAGGCCGGTGACGAGTTCGTCGTCTGAATAGCGATACGGAGCGACCGTATCCTGTAGGAGGACGCGCGCGTCGGCGACATAGTCTGCTGCGGTGACAAGCGCGGTCATTGTAACTCCAAAGGAGAGAGGGAGGGGGCCGTAGCCCCACTCCCGACAGAGCCCTCAGAAGCTCTTAGACCTTGGTGACGATGGCCTGCGCGAGCGCGGTACCGTCGAGCACCTTGTAGCCGTACACCTGCAGGCCGCGCATGATCTGGCCGAAGGTCATCTCCGAGCGGAGAGTTTCCATCTTGGTGATCTGCGAAGCGAACGTCAGCGCGTGGGAGTGACCGGCGTAGATCACGAACTCGCCCGCTGCCAGTCCAGCCGCCACACCCGAAGGGATGAGGTTGGACGTGTAGAGGGTGAAGCGGTCGATCATGCCCAGCCGGCCGTTGCGCATCACCGACACGCTGTCGCCAGTCAGGTAAGCCTGACGCAGATCGGAGAACTTGAGCATCGCGGCCGCCCAGGCCGGGATCACAACCCAACGACCCTGCTCCGGGATGTTCTGCTCGTCCAACGTCTGGCCCAGACGCAGGAGTAAGTCGAGGATTTCGACCT
>CALKUN010000003.1 GCA_937996675.1 uncultured Candidatus Saccharibacteria bacterium | reverse complement strand
TACGAGATAACGTGATGTGACTGGAGTTCAGACGTGTGCTCTTCCGATCTCAGGTTTTGGCCCGCCAGACGCTTCATTGTTGGGATCTGGCTTGAATGGCAATCATGAATCCTCGTCCTAATCCTGCCTTGCGCCAGACCCCATTTTCAGATATGATTCTTCTGTTTCGAAGCAGAATTTTCGTGGGCCCTTAGCTCAGTTGGCTAGAGCGCTACATTGACGTTGTAGAGGTCAGAGGTTCGAGTCCCCTAGGGCCCACCATTACTCATCTTCGGAAGCATTTATAAGCAGGGGAAACTTTCAGGCTAGTACCTCGAAACCTAAGGTTCGAAGAACGAGCCCCGCAGATGATAAGGAGCTCGCTTCTTATCATTGAGGAGTGAAGTTCCTATGAGTCAAAGACTCATAGTGTCCCCTAGGGCCCACCATTTCTGTTTCATAAGCATGGTATTATGTAAGTACATTATTCATAGAGCGCTACGGTTGGTTTACCACCCAACTAGCTCCGTACTCCAGAGGCGTTACATCTGGAACGAAAGCGATCCACTCACCCGGATAAGCTCGGTGGAACCTCCCGCAACCTGTGGGACCGAGCATACAAGGTGAGTTTTGTGTTTTTACTGAAGGGTAGACTATAGATAGTAAAGTAAGAGGAGATCTCTCGATGAACGAACACGACGAACAGCTTCATGCCATGCGCCACAGTATGGCTCACATTATGGCAGCAGCCCTCAAGATGCTCTATCCAGCGGCGCAGTTTGGCGTGGGTCCAGTCATCGAGCACGGGTATTACTACGATGTGAAGCTTGATCAGCCGCTCTCTGATAAGGATTTGCCGCAGCTCAAGAAGGCTATGCATAAGATTATCTCAGCTAATCTGCCTATCGAGAGAGAAGAGTGGGCAATCGAGGAGGCAATTACATACTTTCAAGACAATAACCAGCCATACAAGGTTGAATTGCTGCAGGATTTACAACAGCATGGTACGACTTCGGTCAAAGATATTCCAAAGGATGACCTAGGAATCCAAGAAGATGTTGAAAAGATTACTACAGTATCAGTCTACAAGATAGGCGAGTTCGTAGACCTGTGCCGTGGTCCACATCTGGAATCAACCGGTCAAGCGGGTGTGTTTAAGCTTGATAAATTGGCAGGTGCCTACTGGCGTGGCGATGAGAAACGAGATCAATTGCAGCGCATATATGGCTTGGCCTTCGAGAGTGAAGCTGATCTTTCCGATCACCTCACGCTCGTGGCAGAAGCAATCAAGCGTGATCACCGTAAGCTTGGAAAAGAACTTGATCTATTTACCTTCTCAGAACAAGTTGGGTCTGGACTGCCACTCTTTACTCCTCGAGGTACATACCTTCGCGAGCTGCTTAATGACTACTCTCAGCATCTACGCCTCGATGAAGGATTTGAAAAGGTCTGGGTGCCACACCTTACTAAGAAGAATCTCTATGAGACTTCTGGCCACTGGGACAAGTTTGGTGGGGAGCTGTTGCTGGTTACGAGCCAGGAGACTTCGGACGAGCTCATCTTGAAGCCGATGAACTGCCCTCATCATCAGCAGATATTTGCGAGCCAGCCGCGTAGCTATCGAGACTTGCCGATTAAGTATATGGAAACTACCACCGTATACCGCGATGAGAAGTCAGGTGAGCTAAATGGTTTGTCCCGTGTGCGTTCGATTACGCAGGATGATAGCCATACGTTTTGCACTCCCGATCAGATCGAAGATGTATTGCGTATGCTCACTCGTATTACCAAAGAGTTTTATGCAACGCTTGGTATGACCCTGCGAGCTCGTCTGTCGTATCGAGACGATACCGACGGATACCTGGGCGATCCAGAGCTATGGGAGCGAGCTCAGAGTACGCTGCGCAAGGTAGCTGAGTCAGAAGATCTAGACTTCTACGAGGTGCCGGGTGAGGCAGCTTTCTATGGTCCAAAAATAGATTTCATGGCTCGTGATGCCCTCGGACGCGAACATCAGCTCGCAACGCCGCAGCTTGACTTCGTCCAACCAGCTCGCTTTGGCCTGACCTATACAGATTCGGACGGCAGTGCACAGACTCCGGTCATGATCCACTTCGCTCTGCTTGGTTCGATTGAGAGGTTCCTCTCGGTATTCATCGAGCACACAGCTGGTCATTTCCCGGTCTGGGTTGCTCCTGAGCAGGTTCGCGTCGTACCGGTATCCGAGAAGGTGGCTGAGTATGCCGAGGGTGTATATGCGCATCTCAAGAAGCTTGGTGTAAGGGTGAGACTCGATAATAGTAATGAGTCTCTCGGCAAGCGCATTCGAGCAGCTGAGATGTTCAAAGTGCCATATATTCTCGTGCTCGGTGAACGAGAGGCAGAGTCTGGACAAGTAGCAGTGCGTCAGGCAAAGGTAGGTGACCAGGGTGCAATAACATTGGATACTTTTGTTGAAAAAATCACTACAGAAATCAACTCCCGATCTGTCTAAGGAAAAGCAAGGCGACCTCGTAGCCGTAGTCGGCCCCACAGCGACAGGAAAAACCGCACTGGCACTAGATCTTGCCGAAGCGCTAAATGCCGAGGTTATCTGTGCTGATTCAGTTACGGCCTATAGGCGCCTGACGATCGGTGCAGCCAAGCCAAGCCTAGAAGATCAGCGGAGGGTGCCGCATCATCTGCTCGATATCTGTGAGCCCACTCATCGTTTGACGGTGGCGGAGTTTGTACGCGAAGCCCAATCAGCTCTCCGTGCGATCTGGTCGCGCGGAAAGACAGCTCTAGTTGTGGGGGGAAGCGGCTTGTACGTTGATGCCTTCTTGTATGGATACAGCTTCGAAGATTCTGACTTTAAGAGCGATCCGGCGGCATTAGCAGAGCTCGAAACATTGAGTCTTGCAGAGCTACAGGAGAGAGTTGATAGTCTATATCCTTCATCTCTAAACGAGTCGGACCATGCGAATCGTCGTCGACTCATTCAGGTGATTCTTCGGGGCCTTCCTGGTAGCTCGGATCGTTTAAAGCGTGATTATGAATGTGTGCTACTTGGCTTGGATAGACCTGACGATGTTCTAAAGACATCAATATCTGAACGATCCGCAAATATGCTGGAGGCGGGCTTTATCGAAGAGGTGCGCCACCTTCTTGCGCTCTATGGTCCAAGCATTCCGTGCCTACAGAGCGTCGGGTACCGCCAGGTTGTAGACTTCTTATCGGGTGAGGGCAGTGTGGAGAGCTTGCCGAAGCGATTGATCGTGCTACTTGGCAGCTGGTGAGAAAGCAGCGTACTTGGTTCCGTCGAGCCGATGATATTGTATGGATACGCGACGCGCAAGAGAGCATGACCGTATTACGCAAAAACGGGTACAATGTTTAGTATGAGATTACGTTCAAAGGTTGGAGTCATTGTTGGGCGCACAGCTGCGCGCGGTCTAGCTATTGCTAAGCGGCCGGGCACAACACTGCCGGGCTATTTAGCGGAGCGGTTGAGCGCGACGGTTCTAGGGGATCTGATGCGCGATCAAAGTTATACCTCAAAGATCGTGATTACCGGTACGAACGGAAAGACTACCACGACTCGCTTAGTCTCAAAGATACTCGAGGCAAATGGGGAAGTTGTTGTGAGTAATTTGTCAGGCTCAAACCTGTATCGAGGCGTGATGACTACTGTCCTCAAAGACAAGCATCATCAGCAGGATAATAAGGTTCTGGTGCTTGAGGTCGATGAAGCAAGCTTGCCAAGGGTATGTCAGTCTGTTCGACCAACTCACCTTGTTGTGTTAAACCTCTTCCGAGATCAGCTCGATCGCTACGGAGAAGTGAGTACCACGCAGGCCTTTATTCAGCAGGCTGTGGATGCGAGTCCCAAAACGGAGCTCATTCTTTGTGCAGACGACCCCTGGGTTGCGATGCTGGGCCGTGGACGAACTGCATCGGTGGAGTACTTCGGTCTGGACCTGAACGATCTTCAGGCCTTGCCCCACGATGATGCGGGAGACTACCCACTTTCGCCAGAAACTCACCAGCCGCTCATCTATAGTCAGAGATATTTTAGTCATCTAGGGAAGTATGCAGCACAGGATAAAAGTTGGAGCCGCCCCCAGCCTACCTGCGTGGTGACGGACTACAAAGCCCAAAGCAATCAGGTAAACATTGATATTACGATGCAAAAAAAACAACATAAGGTCGTAAGCCCTCTGGTAGGAATATACAATAGCTACAATATTGCAGCTGCTTTCCTTCTCTCTGCTCGCCTTAAGGTAGCCGATGATACGGTGCTATCCGCTATAGAACAAGCTACTGCAGCATTTGGTCGACAAGAGGTGATCAGTAGGAATGGGGTAGAATACCAGCTCTTCCTCATTAAAAATCCAACTGGATTCAATCAAGTGATAAGCAGTTCTTTTCGCGCCAAACCAAAAGATAGGGAGGGCACGCTTATCATTATTAACGACAACTTTGCGGATGGCCGTGATATCTCGTGGTTGTGGGATGTGGCTATTGAGGATATGAAGCTCGGCAAACAGATAGTTGTATCTGGTGTACGGGCTTACGATATGGGGCTACGATTTCGCTACGCCGGAATTGATTGCCAGGTTGTGACTTCAATACCGCATGCTGTCCTCCAGGTTTCTGAGGGGAATAAGAGCGTGAAGGTGCTCCCAACCTATACGGCGTTGCTTGAAGTGCGAAAGCTCTTAGGGCTTACACTAGGGGATATATCCTGATGACGAAGCTTACACTAGCCTATCTCTATCCAAGAGAGATGAATACGTACGGTGACAGAGGGAATGTTATTTGCCTGCAGAAGCGTCTCGAGTGGAGAGGGTATAAGCTCGATATCGTTGAGCACCAACCGGGAGATAAGCTACCGGTTCAGGTGGATATGGTCTTTATGGGGGGCGGACAGGACAGCGGGCAGGCAGTTATTGATACAGATTTCAAGAGAGTTGCTCCGTGGCTTCGAGAGCTTGCCGAGGCTAATGTGCCGATGCTCACCATCTGTGGCGCGTATCAGCTATTTGGTCATAGCTTTGAGATGCTCGATGGCTCTGAACTACAAGGTATTGGCATACTTGATGTGACTACTCGCGCACAGACTGCTCGATTGATCGGCAATCTTCATATTGAGACGGAAGACTTTGGTACAATTATTGGTTTTGAGAATCACTCTGGACGGACGTATCTTGGTCCCCGGGCTGAACCACTCGGACGCGTCACGATGGGTGCCGGCAATAATGGTGAGGATAAGACAGAAGGGACCAGGTACCGCAATATTATCGGCACATACTCACATGGGCCTGTCTTACCGAAGAACCCACGGCTGGCCGATTGGCTCATTGGCCGCATGCCGGGCATAATGAGCACAAAATTAGAACCATTGGATGATCCATATATTGATGCAGCGCGTGCCTCTGCAGACGCTCGACCACGCTAGTATTCGATTGAAAAAACTCTGTGTTCAATATCTAAATCTTTGATAAAATCAGGTTCAGACAGCCTCTTTGAATCAAAATAGTGTACACTAATGAATAAGGAATTAAACGAGGCTTTGTGGACTATGGAACTCGATCCACTTTTTGGTTCAAAGACCCGAGTAAAATTATTGAGCTTGTTTTATAACAATCCCGAACGACCATTTTACGTCCGGGAGATTACTCGTAAAATTAGCGAGCAGATCAACTCCGTTCGGCGTGAACTCCAAAACTTACTGAACATCGGAATCGTGAAGTCGGTCAGTCAAGCTAATCGTCTGTACTACGAAGTAGATCCTTCGTTCCGCTATCATGCTGAGCTCATGGCGATGTTCCAAAAGATACCGGCCAAGTCCAAAGCGATTCGTGAGACAAAAGAAGAAGACCAGATCCTTAAGAAGATCCAAAAAGCTGGCAATGTTAAAGTTCTCTTCCTGTCAGGTGCATTTGTTCGTGGCAGCATGCAGGACGTCGATCTATTTATTGTCGGCGATATGAATAAAGCCAAGCTCACGCAGGTTATTACCGACATGGAGCAATCAATGAGCCGTGAGCTCACATTTACTGCTTTGCGCCTGGAAGACTTCGATTATCGTCGCAACTTAAACGACCGCTTTATCCTTGATGTTCTCGATGCCAAGAAGATTGTTCTCAAGGATGAACTAAATCTATTCGAAAAGGAGCGTCAGCAAGCTGCCG
>CALKUN010000002.1 GCA_937996675.1 uncultured Candidatus Saccharibacteria bacterium | reverse complement strand
ACGAGGGCCATCGCCCAGATTGAGAATCTTCCTGCTTTTGTCTTGAAACCGTACATGGTTATAATGATACCAGACTTCATGCAAATACGAAAAGCTGTCCCCCATCTGATCAACCTTGTCGCTACCTTCATTATTATTGCGGCTTTTTTCGTGCCCGGTCACGCACGCGCCCAACCGTATGGCCAAGGTACATACGGTGCCGATGTTCCCTACGGCTCAGAAACCAGCCTGGCCATTTCCACCAGCGGAAATGTCTCAATCCAGATCACCCCAACCGATAGTGCAGTGCTCGGCACGGCTGATAATACTGTCACTGTCACCTCAACTGACGTGGTCGGCTATAGTCTCTACATCCGATCACTCACCAGCACCAACATGATCAATGGAGCTGCCACCCTGCCGGCTAGTGCGAACGGATCACCATCGGCACTTCTGGCTAATACCTGGGGTTACAACGTCAACGGATCCAGCACCGATTTCATCGGAATAACCCTCAGCAATGTGCTCATCAAGAGCACTACCGGGCCCTTCGCTGGAGGCGACACGACGAGCGTAAAGTACGGAGTGAAGATAGACAACAACAAGCCAGCTGGTAACTACATCACTTCGGTGGTGTATACCGCTGCCCCACAGACCGACTAGGGGTTTGGCTGGTATTGCGACGTAGCCGCCATCTCACGAGCGCCAAGACGAACGGTGACACCAACACGAACCAAGACCACACAGGCAAGTACAAAACGAGCTGATTAAATTTCTGCGTGGCACCTTCGGGGCTCCGATACTCAATGCCTACATTATATATACCCGGAAATTGCGAGAGCTTGGCAGTGTCTGTCAGCTTACGCACTGTACCTGGGAGGATGAGCCCTTGCTGACTTGTCGACTCTTGAGATGACCCGATGAGAGAGCTGACGCTTGAAGTCAACACGGCCTCAACGTGCGTATTGCCTTGATTGACGAGGCGGCTATCGACAGACACGCTAGGCTTTGTAGTAAACCACGGCACATCGACACCCAGTAGATTCACCTTACGCACTAACTCCCCGTCAACCTCGAGGTAGATTAGCGACGCCACTCGGCGCGTCTCCTGGATGGAAGTCCCCCCATCTCCTGTCGTCGCAGCTGCAAAAATAGCAAAGTAATACCCACCCGGTGCGGCGTCGGCCGGCACCGCCAAACTGTATGCAACGTTCTTAAATTCATCCACGCCTAGCTGTACGGTGGAGTCAGCTAACCGTACCCAGTCCGTGTGCTCTCCTTGCGAAAAATCATAATGATAGTCCTCGTCGGTCGTCTTAAAACGCTCAACACTAAGAGCACTAGTTAGTGCTTCTCTAGTGCGATTCGTCACTGTAGTCTGGCCGGTTGATACTTGTCCGGGCTTTTGTGCTAAGCGCGTGCGAAGCGGTGCAATTTGTAGACCCTTAGGTTCTTCAGCTCCGCGCGCCACATATGCTGGCACTATCAGCGCACAACAGCAGAAAAGCACACATGAGATACGCCTCAAAGATTTCTTCATTAGCGGATCCTAAACCAATGGAATGAAGCACTTGCGCCCGATGCAGTTGTACCTCTATTGAGGTATAGTCCAATTTGATCAGGCGTGAAAAATCCAGTGTGATTATTAGCGCTCAGGAATGGATACCAGCCTGCCCCGTCACATGACCACTGATACGAGTAGGACGTCGTAGACGTGCAAATGATTCGCAGATAACGGGGTGTCTCGATATAGCCAATACTGGCGAGCGTAGAGGACGATGTAGTGTTGTTTGTCCACTGATCTACGCTTATGGTTGGTACACCACCTCCCTGGATCGAGAATAAAATCATTTTTCCAGTAGAGGCATTACGCAGAAACATACCGCACGAAGTCGGGACCGTGTACTGGCTATTCAATATGGTCTTTGTAGTAGCCACCCATGATGATTGCGAAGGATATGAGCGAGTGATGCCGCGGATATTGCTGCCCGGGTCGCCTGGCGTCGTAATAGATGCCGCGCCGTACAACTCTGAGTATGTATTGCTTCCCTGGTTCATCCAGCTCCAAGGTGAATGGATCGCACTTGTCGTGAGACTAAACTCGTCGTCATATCCAAGACTGCTCGCCCACTGCGCATCAGTAGGATTGTCGATATTCCATTCATACACTTGCGGTGTGGTTGTTGCTCCCCAACTCGGTAACCCACTTGCGAGCTTCAAGACTTGACCAGTGGAGCCAATGGTAAGTGGAGTAAAGCTGCCGCTCGCATCACGATAATAGATATCGCCTGTCGCACCCCCTGTGGCTGGGTAGGCGGCGACCGTCTTGCGTACGCCACTCGCAGGGGTAAAATGTAGTGCGTTCGTATTAAACTCTATCGCCCCTGCTTCCGCCGAAGTCATAAGTGAACCCGATGCGAGCTTGAGTGGTGCCGTTCCGGCTGTAGCCGTGCCCGCCCGCAAGACGAGTTTTTTATTTGTCAGATTCTCACTACCGCTCAGTGTTGCGAGTGTACCTGATGTCGGCAAGGTAACATTTGTGCTTGCACTGGTGGTAAATGTAAGCGGATTTGCGCCTGAGGTAGTAAGGTTGCCGGCCAAAGAAAGCGTAGCTGGAGCGCCATTCAGCGTTGCGTCACCCGACTGCACCGTGAGCTTGCGCTTCGTCGTCCCGCCAGCGAGCTCGAAGCCATCGGCATTATTCTTGTATTCTTGATTGCTAGAATTGATTGTTGCCATGACTACCTCACCCTAAACCAATGTACTGACATCACAGCAGGTACCACTGTCGTTCTAAGAACAACGAGGCCGATTTGATTTGGTGTGGCTACGTAACTCGTTGGATTGTAGCCTGTAGATACGGTAACCCAGCCGAGCCCATCCGCGGAGTACTGAAAAGTGTATGAGGTCGTAGACGTACGGCTGATCCGCAAATATCGAGGAGTATCAAAGTAGACACTCCCAAATGGCTGGCTCGAATATCCACCACCGGATAAGTTACTCCAAAACTGCGCGATGACCGACTTTGAGCTCACATCCACATTCCACGTCAGCATTCTCCCAGATGAAGAGTCTCGAATCATCAATCCGCCCAATGAATAGTTAACAACAGGTAGTGCTTGTACTAACTTTGCAGTAACTGTCCAGGCAGTCGGGGTGGGCAATGATCGCACAATCCCTCGATAGTAGCCGTCTGTATTTCCGGGCATAGCAAGCACTCCAGCTCCCCCACCCTCCGTCCACGTTGCACCAGACTGAAACCCCCATGACCATGACCCACTTGGAAGGGATGCGCTGGTGCCATTGAGTTCTTGATCGTAGCCAATATCTGCCGTCCAATTGGCAAGATCGTCGATAGGATACTGGATCCCACTGATCGCCGCACCAGACGTATCCCAGCTGGGCAACCCACCCGCTACTGTCAGCACGGCTCCATCGGAGGCAGCTGCGAGCGGAGCGAAGTTACCGCTCGCATCACGATAATACACATCCCCTGTCGCACCTGTTGCCGGATACGCAGCGATGTTTTTTCGGGTGGTGGCAGTGGTTTGCGTAAAATATGGACGGTCAGTTGTGTTATCAAATTCGAGGGCACCAGCTTCTGCTGATGTCATCAGTGGTCCAGCCGCTAGCTTGAGTGGTGCCGTTCCAGCCGAAGTCGTACCTGCCCGCATCGCTATTATTTTGCTCGTCAGATTCTCACTTCCTGCCAATGACGCGATAGTGCCGCTCGACGGCAATGTCACATCTGTTGTTGCGCTCGTAGTAAGCGTCAGAGGGTTGCTGCCCGATGTAGAGAGGTTCGCAGACAATGACAAGGTGTTCGATCCTGCCGAAATGCTCAGGTCACCCGACTGCACCGTGAGCTTGCGCTTCGTCGTCCCGCCAGCGAGCTCGAAGCCATCGGCATTATTCTTGTATTCTTGATTGCTAGAATTGATTGTTGCCATGACTACCTCACCCTAAACCAATATGCCGACATTGAGGCGGCAGCAGTAGAGCTGCGATTCATAATCAGACCTATTTGATTTGGAGTCACAAATCCTGTCGGGTTATAGCCTGAGGCCATCGTGACCCAGCCGATACCATCAGTAGAGTACTGGAAAGTATATGAGGTCGTAGATGTTCGGCTCACACGATAATATCTTGGGAAGTCCATATATACATTGGAGTGCACATTACCGCTCCACGAGGTTGGGCTATTCCAGTTTTGACCCACCATAGACTTTGCTGAGTTATCGTTGAGGAATGCATACATCTTGCCACTGACCGAATCTCGCAGTGCTACTGCTATAGCGGTGTAATTTACATTTGCGCCATTCACTATGAGCTTTGCAGTCGCCGTCCAGGCGGTTGGTGATGGCAGTCCGGTAAAGATGCCGCGATAGCTATCACCCGCATTGCCAGGATGGTAGATGACACCAGCCCCAGAGGCTTCAGTCCAAGTGGTTCCCGAGACTTGATTTACCCAGCTCCAGGTAGTTGGTGTAGACGGCGGCGATGAACTGGTGGCGTTAAACTCTTGATCATAGCCAATACTCGCAGTCCAATTCGATGGGTCATCGATCGGCCATTGTATTCCTGCAGCACTCGATGAGCCCGAGGCTGCCCAGGCAGGCAAGCCGCCAGCAACCGTAAGGACTTGGCCTGTCGAACCAATTGTCAGCGGTACGAAGTTACTGCTTCCATCGCGATAGAACATATCTCCCGTGCTCCCCGATGATGGATAGGTAGCAACTACGCGTCGAGTTGAGCTCGTAGTCTGCGTATACATAAGCTTGTCACTCGCGGAATCAAACTCGACAGCGCCTACTTCTGCGCTCGTGAGGAGAGTGCCGGTCGTAAACTTAATCGGGGCAGAGCCGGAGGCCGTACTACCTGCTCGTGTAGAGACGATCTTATTTGTGAGATCTTCAGTACCAGTCAAAGTGGCAAGCGTGCCGGTCGTAGGTACTGTCACAGCTGTCGACCCCACGGTAGTCAGGGTCACTGCATTGCCACCTGCCGTCGTCAGATTTCCTGCCAGACTCAGTGTATTCGCACCGCCAGTGAGCGTCGTATCTCCACCCTGTACCGATAGCTTGCGCTTGGTTGTACCGCCAGACAGCTCAAATCCATCCGCATTATTTCTATAGTCTTGTCCGCTAGAGTTGATGGTCGCCATTGATTCCCATTCTACTATGATCCAGTAATACTGCTGAGGCCACTGACTGATGCGACATTACTTATCTCAAGATTTGATACTTCCGCTAATGCCCACAGCCCCCCAATACGGGTTGCATTTGCGGCAGCTGCTGAAATGATCACCCCGATCTGCAGTGACTTAAGATTCGCTGGTGTCCAAGCAGTTCCGTTTGGATTGGCATACATTATGAGCGGCGACACGATCGGACTTGTCGCAGAGTTTACGAATTGCGTCGTGTTGGCGGGAGTGATCCCGGGTGAGTATGTAATGTTTCCGCTATTTGCTATCTGTGCCATGACTTTAAACTGCGCATTATTGCTGCCAGCTCCACCAGTACATTGACAACCCAACTCAACTAGATGAACGCGCGCGCCAGCCCGTGGGTTCTGTACGGTAAAAAACGACTTCGTGTCGAGTGTCGAGGCAGAGATGTAGTCCGAGATAAGCGGGGGCAATTCGTCGACGTCACTTATCGCGCTCCCGCTTGAACTGCTCC
>CALKUN010000001.1 GCA_937996675.1 uncultured Candidatus Saccharibacteria bacterium | reverse complement strand
AACAGATGACGGGTCGGTCTACCTCAACCGGTTCGCTGAGGTTGAGCAGGTGCGATTCGCTGCTGGCACGGGAGTCGTAGACGTTCGGCCCGTATCCAGGTCCGCTACCTGGACGCAGTTCTGCGAGGGCGTCGCTGCCTACGCCTCCGTCGTCGTGGGAGAGACTGAAGAAGATAAGAAGGAGCGCAGCAAGTACGTCGTCGCCGGGGAGGTGGTGCGCTCGGTGGCCGCAGACTCCGGGGGACTGTCGTCTCAGCCGGCGCTGGACAGCTTCAGGACCGACGTAGACGTGAGATCCATTACCATGCTGGTGCTGGACTGCGACTCGCCGGTAGCCTCGGCTCCGCTGTGCCTGGCGCTGGAGCAGCTGTCGCTCGCCTACTGCGTCGCGCCTACCTGGGCGAGCACTCAGCAGAGTCCGCGGTGGCGCTGCTTCATCCCGGTGGCCTCGCTGGCTGTCGACGGGAGCGAGCGCGGGAGGTTGAAGGCCAGGTGTAGGTACGCTTGGCTGGCGGGTCTGCTGTCCGAGCTGGCGGGGCTGCCTCGGGAGTGTCCGGCGTGCAGCGGTACGGGGTCACTAGATCAGCGACATGATTCTCAAGAACCACCCCTGTGCCCCGCTTGCCTCGGCGACCGAACCTTCCGCTTTGATCTCAGCTGCTGGAACTACAGCAGGCTGCACTTCGTCGGCGGGCGCAAGAGCACGTCGGTGTCTATGGACGGACGCGAGGTGCGCTGGGCTCGGGGGTTTGGTCTCGACTGTGAGGCGTGGCTCCAGGGATCGGGATTCGCGGAGTTTTGGGCTGAGTGCTGCGCAGAGGTAGACGTTGCTGAGGCGGGGAAGCGCCGGGGTGGGGGTTTGGGTTCGGTGGGTTCGGTGGGTGAGGCTGACGACGGGCTGCACCCTGACCCGGAGATCTCCGCCGCGATGTCTGCGACCGATCGGACGCTGCTGGAGCGCGTCCGTCGCGCGGCTCAGTACGTCGGCTCGCCCGACTTCCCGGCTAGTTGTAAGGCGCACCACGACCCGCGCTACGGTCACGACGACCTCATGCGCGCGGCCTCGGCCGTCGTCTCGGGCTTCCTGGTGCCGCTGGAACTCGGCGACGAGGAGTGGGCGCTGCGCGTTCTTGAGGTTGCGTATAATCCGCGCTGCGCGGATCTGGACGGAGTGCCGCACCCGTGGTCGGCCCGGGAGATGAGGAAGAAGCTGCGCGACGTCCGCGCGACGCAGGGCGGAAACGCTCCCGGCTACTTGCTGGAGCGACGTTCCGACGAGGGCGCGGTGTTCTACGTCGTGCTGGGCGACGGATCGCAGGGCGTCGGTAAGGAGATGGCCGGCGTCTACAACTCGCGCGGGGATCAGCTGTCGCTAGTGAGTCGGTCGGGGGCGCTGCTGGACCTGAGCATTGACGCGGCGCTGGGGTGTACAGTGCGGCCTTTTGACCCTCGGGTCTTGCCCGAGGGGTTCAAGCCACGGCGGACGGTGCTGTCGCTGGACTCGGGGACGCGGCGGCAGTTAGGGGCGGTGGGGGTGGGCGGGCTGAGCTCGGAGGTTGCTGTTGGGGTCGGTTCGGTGGGCGCTGGGCTGGTAGGCCAGGTGCGTAACGGTACGGTCTCAGGAGCCGGCGTGTCGGTGGGCGGGGTTAGGCTGGGTCACGTCGCTCCCGCTGGAGGACTCGACTCTGCTCCAGGATCTGGCTCGGGCTCCGGTGTGCGGCTCATCGGAGGCGGCAAGTCTGGGAGCAGCGGACTAGGTGGCGGGCTCGACTCCTCCGCAGGCTCCGGGCGCCAGGGAGGGCGGTCGCGATCCAAGATCCCTTTCGACCGTGACTGGACGAGCCCCGTGACGATCGACGCGGAGGACGAGAACGCGCGGGCCGCGATAGTCGAGCAGATGAACCAGCGCCTGGCCTACGTCGCCCTCACTCGCGACGCCGTCATCGTCGACACTGCGGCGAACAGGGCGAGGGGTCGGGGCGAGCGCGCGTTCATGACTCTGAGGGGCTTCTACCACGACCAGGCGCGCTACCCGCTGCGCCTGCGCACTCAGGACCCGAAGACGGGCAAGGAGAAGCTGCGCGAGCTGAACCGGGCGGACATCTGGCTGAACAGTCCGCACCGACGACAGTACGCCGAGTGGGGCTTCGCTCCCGAGCTGTCGCCCGAGGAGTGCGAGACGGTCGATCCGGCTACCGGGTCGCGACGGCTGCTGAACACCTTCCAGGGCTTTCCGGTACGTCCGTCAGACGAGGGGCTCGACCTAGTGCCCCGGTTCGCCGAGCTCGTGAACACGGTGATCGCCGACGGTCGAGAGGACTGGGCGCGCTACATCTGGGTGTGGCTCGCCGATCTCTTCCAGCGTCCGGCGGACAAGCCCGGCATAGCGCTGTACCTGCACAGCCGAGAAAAGGGCACGGGCAAGGGGACGCTGTTCGAGACGATCGGCAAGCTGCTCGGTCGGTACTACATGCTCGTCCAGTCCGCCGATCAGGTGGCGGGCCAGTGGAACCTACACCTCGCCGACAAGTTGCTGGTATTCTTTGACGAGGCGCACGGCCTCGGCGGACGCGATCACGCCGATCGGCTCTCGTCTCTGATCACTGAGTCGGAGTTCGCCGCCGCCGAGAAGTTCATGCCTCTCCAGTCATGCAAGTCCTACGCGCGCTTCGCCTTCGGCTCGAACCGCGAGGACGGCGTCTCTATCCAGGTGCAGGACCGACGATACGCCGCTTTCCGCGTCTCGGCTCGCCGGGTGCGCGACGCGGAGTTCTTCTCGGAGCTGCGCCGCGAGCTCTACGCGCCGCTGGCCGAGCCCCCCAAGAGCGCCGGCCTGGATCCGGCCAGGGCTGCGGCCGGTGAGTACCGGGGCCTGAGTGCGCTCATGGGCCACCTGCTCTGGGGCGTGAAGACCGGCGGCGAGGGTGCGGTTGTCGAGGGTGCGCCCGAGAGGGGCGGGGCCGTCGAGCTCCGCACTATCCCGGCCACCGACCTCCGCAACAACATGATGTTCTCCTCGCTGGAGGGGATGGAGGCGTTTGTCTTCTACGCGGCCTGTCAGGCGCAGCACCTGGGCTTTGCCAAGCGAGACGGCGTCGGCGGTCGGGCGGAGTCTGCCGGCGTGGTCTGGGACCAGCAGGTCCCGTTCTGCGTCCGCGCCTCAGAGTTCGCCGCGCTGTACAACACCTGGGCGCGAGAGCACCGCGCCCAGGGCTATCACCCGACGCAGATCTGGCGCCACCTGGAGGCGGTGTTCACGAGCACGGGAGCCGAGGGCCTGGGGTCTGACCGGCGGGAGACGGTGGCGCGTCACCCGGACTTCCGGCGGGAGACCGTCCAGGGGGAGGGTGGCGCGTGGCGCGTCTACTGGCTGCCGGCGGGGCCGTCGGTGTATGCGTGGCTGGCGCGGAAGTATGGGTGGTAGGCGTGTACTGGTGGATCGACTGGGAGCAGTTCTGGCTGTACCGACGACAGCTACGGGCTTGCGTGTGGCGGTCTAGGCTGTCAGGCTCTCTAGATGCCAGTCTACATCCAGATCGCAGTGCCTCAGCGAGTCCTCGACAGCGTGCGCCCGAAGGGTGAGCCCTCGACGGCGGGCTGCGTGCAGCAATCTGACGGAGAGTGGGCCGTCAAGACGCTGATTGAGCCGTTTCCGTCGGAGAGTCCGCCAAAGGACTTCAGCCGTGAGGCTCCCGCATGCCTCGTCGAGATCATCTTCAAGGCGCGCGAGTACCAGTGCTCGCAGGGTCACCGGACCTGGCTGTGGCTGGTCGACGGCGAAGACAAAGAGCCGAAGATCGACTGCCCGGCCTGCCGAAGTGCGTACCAGTCCGCACTGGAGAAACTGCGAAAATGACTTGACATCGGTAACAGATCGGTTAGGCTGTGTTTATGAGAAGCCGCACGATTGAGAGTGACATCGTCTACGAAGCCGGATACTTCCCGAATCACCATTGGGTCAAGCGTGTTACTAAGGGTGTCAATGGTAAGTTTTCAGGATACGAGGTCTATCATTCGGGCCTGTGTGGTAGCACGCGCGTCGCCTCGATTGGTTACACGGGTGGGGTAGGTCTGGAGCGCGCAAAAGCTGAGATCGCGCGGAGACTTGCTGGCATTGAGGTTGTGTCAACCAATGATGGTTCGACCTGTATCGTATCTGGGCGTCAGCGGTCACATGCGATCCGCGCACTACTGGTGCGCCCGTGACCGACCGCCAACTTCAAGTCGGTCAGCTCGTCGGTAGTCCCGAGGGCGTGCGTGTAGGCGTCTCTGTCCTGTGGAACAAGTACCCGCAGCACACGACGCGCCAGATCAAGATCACCGTCGGCACGTTTCTTGTCTACGACGCAGTGTTCGACGAGACGACGCGCGATCGAGCCTGCCAGGTGCTGTCGCAGCTGCTGGAGTCGCACGACCTGCTGTGTCGTGAGTTC